>DNTA01000323.1 GCA_003500135.1 Cytophagales bacterium
TATTTATGCTTCTGTTCTTTTTCATGGTTTCTACCGTGATCAAAGACACCACTATTATGGTGGAGCAAAAGACGCCTAAGGCAACCCAGTTGAGGAAACTGGAGAAAAAATCTTTGGTGAGTTACCTATATATCGGTAAGCCATTGCAAACCGAAACATATGGTTTCGAACCAAAAATCCAGGCAAACGACGTATTTATTACCACTGACGACGTTACGCGATGGGTACAGGAAGAAAAAGGAAAGCTGAGTGAAGCTGAACAAGACCAGTTAACCGTTTCTATGAAAGTAGATGTAGAAGCAAAAATGGGTCTTATTTCGGATATTCAACAGGAACTTAGAAACGCCAACGCCCGAAAACTAATGTACGCTGCGGTTGGTGCAAGAAAGGACAAATAAGTTTATAAATATGTACAGAAAAGCCTCTTCAGATTTGGAGAGGCTTTTTTTATGCCCGGAAAATTGCCGGAATACTATTTTTACCTATTTTGCGACGTTTGCCCTTATACAAATGAGACAAATTCCCTATGGGGGAATAATAAACCGGGGGCTGCTAAAATGAACCAAATTTTGTATGAAAACCAAGAATGAAAAAAAGACCATTAATGCGTGGTGCATGTATGACTGGGCCAACTCGGTTTATTCTCTTGTCATTAGCTCCACCATATTTCCGGTTTATTACAACAGCGCTACTAACTCTGCATTTGGTTCGGATAGGGTTGATTTTTTCGGATTCAATATTACCAACTCCGTTTTATACTCGTACTCGCTTTCTTTTGCATTTTTGATTATTGCAATCTTATCGCCATTACTTTCCGGAATAGCCGACTATGGGGGCAGGCGCAAATTTTTCATGAAATTTTTCACCTATTTAGGGGGTTTATCCTGTATCGGCCTGTATTGGTTCAACGGCGCCAACGTTGAACTAGGCATTACATTATCCGTGTTGGCTTGTATCGGTTTTGCCGGAGGCCTGGTATTTTACAATGCATTTTTGCCTGTCATCGCTACACCCGAAAAATATGATATTGTGAGTGCGAAAGGGTATTCGCTGGGTTACATTGGAAGTGTGATATTATTGATCTTCAATCTGGTTACTATTACTTTCCCCGATCTGTTTGGGTTTCAAGCGGAAGTTGGGGCTGTAAAATTATCTTTTATTTTGGTCGGTACCTGGTGGATCGGTTTTGCCCAAATACCTTTCTATATTCTCCCCTCCAATAAAAGAAGTGGTATAGACTATTCCAATATTATTAAAAGAGGTTATCAGGAGATTATCCAGGTGTGGAAGTCGGCCAGGCAAAATAAAATGTTGAAAAGGTTCCTGCTGAGTTTCTTTTTTTACTCAACCGGTGTACAAACTGTTATGTATCTGGCGGCGCTCTTTGGTGATAAGGAATTGAATATGCCAGGCAATAAACTGATCCTAACCATTTTGATCATTCAGATCGTGGCAGTTGGAGGGTCTTATCTCTTTGCCCGGTTATCAGAGAGAAAAGGCAATATCTTTTCATTGTCCATCATGGTATTTATTTGGATTATTATCTGTCTGTATGCCTACTTTGTCACCAATGAATTTGAGTTTTACTTCCTGGCAACCGTCGTTGGGCTTGTTATGGGTGGCATCCAATCCCTTTCGAGGGCAACTTACAGTAAGCTTATCCCATCAGATACGATAGATCAAACCAGTTACTTTAGCTTTTATGATGTGCTTGAAAAGGTGGCCATAGTATTGGGAACCTTCTCATATGCATTTATTGAGCAGCTTACAGGTAGTATGCGAAACAGTGCGGTTACTCTTGGTTTATTCTTTTTAGTGGGCATTGCGTTCCTTAGGCTGGTAAAAATACCGGAAGAACCCTTTAGGTTTGGCAACGATCAAGCCAGTAGCACATCCGAATAAAGGGCTATGATCACCAGGATCACCATCACACCGTAAATGAGGTTTACGGGTAATCCGATTTTGAAGAAATCTTTAAAATTATACCCGCCGGGTCCGTAAACAATGAGGTTGGTTTGATAGCCAATAGGTGTAAGGAAAGCAGCAGATGCCGCATAGGCGATTACGAGATAAAATGGCATCCCATCAATTTGCATGTTCTGACTTATTCCATAGGCGAGTGGAAATGCAATAGATACTGCCCCGATGTTGGTAACAAATGCCGTAAGAAGATTGGTAATCAGAAACAGCCCAATCATAATACCAACTTTTCCGGTGGGTTCCAGAAAGTTAATGAGCTGGGTAGCCAGAAAACTACCGGTTTCCGTTTTGTATATAGCCTGACCGATGGCAAGGGAAAAAACCAAAATGGCTATCATACTGATGTCCAGCTCCCGTTTTACGTCCTGGATTGTAATCAGGTTAAAACCAGCCATAATGGCCACGATAATAAGCAATGAGGGGAATAACGTAAATTTACCGGTAATGAGTAGTGCAAGTACACTGATCACTACAATTATTAAGGCATTTCTCTTTCTTTTTCCGGGTTTATGAATGTCCTTAAGCTTTGAGATCACAAAAAGATCTCTAAAAATTTCAACGCGGTTTCTAAAGTCATCACCCGCAAATAGTAGTAAAAGGTCACCGGGTTCAATGGTCATATCCCCGATTTTTCCGCTTACACGCTCCCCATTTCGGTGGATGGCAATAATTGCGGCATTGTAGCGGTTGCGAAACTGGACCTCCTTCACAGTTTTGCCGATCATTGATGAAAAATTATTGACAACTGCCTCAACTACTTCCATTTTATCCTCATGATAATATCGGGCGGTTGTAGGTAGCTCGATCCCCTGATATTTATCGATCAGGTCAACAATGTCTTTTGTATTACCGGCAAAAAACAAAATGTCATTTTCCTGCAGAATTTCCTGGGGCGTCACAGGGGAAATGATTTTACCATTTCTGTTAATTTCCACCAAATACACCCCTTTCAGGTTTCTCAGGCCGGCATCTATCACTTTCTTGCCAATCAGTTTGGAACCCTTCATTATTCGGGTTTCAACAATGTACTCCCGTATATTTTCAGTATATGACTGCTTGATGTCTTTATTTTGTGGAAGTAGGCTATACCCAAAAAACAACATGAACAGAATTCCAAATACCGCAGCTATCACACCGATTATTAAAAGCTTAGTGGCTGGTATGCTGCCAATACCAAAATCGAGCATAAAGCCGTTAAGTACCAATGTTGTGGAGGTACCGATCAGGGTGATCATACCGCCGAGTATGGTCGCATAGCTTAATGGGATGAGGAGTTTAGACGGGCTGATGTGATTCTTAATGCCCCAGTCTGCAACATAGGGCGTCATTAGGGCCACCACCGGGGTATTATTTATAAAGGATGAAACTACAGCAACGAGCGCCATCATGCGACCCATAAAACCTTTATATGAAGAAGCTTTTTGAAAAATGGCATCAAAAGCTGCCTCGATAGGATAGTTTTTGCGTAAGCCCGTAGAGATCAGGATCAATAATATAATCGAAGCAATACTTTGATTGGAGAAGCCCGATAATATTTCTTGTGCGGTCAATATGCCAAAAAACTGGAAAAAGACTACCACAAGCAAAAATCCTATTGCGGGTTTAATTGTTTCCCTGTAGATCAGGATAAAGAGTATTAAAAGTAAGCCGACAACAACAATTTGTTGTGTATACTGAGGTATCATAAAAAATGAATTCAGTTCAGGGTTTTCTTAAAAGCCTTGTTGCAAAAATGCGTATAAAATATCAGATATTAAGGTTTTGAATGAAAAGTTAGTTCCTTTCTTTTAATTTTGAAAAGCTTGGCAAAAACAATTTTAAAATGGCAGGGGCGGAGTACAGAATACGAACGATAGAAAAGGATGGGAGCACTTTAATATATGATATTATAAGGAAAAAGTATATTGCCTGTACACCGGAAGAATGGGTAAGACAATGTTTTTTGTTGTATCTGATCAGTGAAATGAAGTATCCCAGGTCATTAATATCCGTGGAGGCAGGCCTGAAATTCCACATCATGCAAAAAAGGACTGATATAGTGGTTTATGATCGACAGGGGAAGCCATTTATGCTCGTGGAATGTAAGGCCGATTATGTGCCCATCGATCAGAATGTAATGGAACAGGCAAGTGTATATAATCAAAAAATTATGGCGCCTTATCTTGTGGCAACCAATGGTAAGCAAACTGTGGTATGTATCATTGACTTTGAAAACAAATCGGTACGGTTTGTTGACGATTTGCCGACATTTGCATTGATGTAGATACAACATTTCATTTTTGTAATTCGTACTATGAAAAAAATGAAGGCGGAATTTATTTATTTGATTGCGTGTTTGAAATAAGAATAACTACCAGTACTTATGAGCAGCACTTCCAACATTTGGTATTTCGAAGATATTGATCTGTACAATATCCTTTGTCCGAAGAAAACCCCAACGATGCAGGAAAAGCATCCTTACAGTAGCTACAAAAAAGATCAGTTTATCTATTTTGAAGATGAGCCTTCCGATGAAATATTCCTCGTGGCCAATGGCAGGGTGAAAATCGGGTCATACACCGAAGATGGGAAGGAGATCACCAAAGCGATTTTATCGCCTGGGGAAATATTTGGTGAAATGGCTTTGATCGGTCAGGAAAAGCGCTCGGATTTTGCCCAGGCAATGGACGATGAAACCTATCTGTGCCCTATGGGTATAGAAGACATGAAAGAGTTAATGGCTGACAACAGAGCGCTAAACCTCAAGATCTATAAACTTATTGGCATCAGAATTAAAAAACTCGAAAGGAAAATTGAATCATTGGTGTATAAAGACTCACGGACCAGAGTGGTCGAGTTTTTAAAGGATCTTGCTAACGAGAAAGGCAAAAAGGTAGGTTTCGAAATAATGGTAAAAAACTATCTGACCCACAAAGATATCGCTAATCTAACGGGTACAAGCCGGCAAACAGTAACCACCATTCTTAATGAGCTAAAGGAAAAGAACATAATTAATTTCAACAGAAGACAGTTTTTAATCCGTGATATGGACAAACTGGTTTAAATTTGATTAAGCAATTCGGGGTAGGCTTCTAAGTCTTCGGGCGTATCAACATCAGTCAATAAAGGCAGCTCATACACAGAAAGGTTATGTTGATGACACTTTTCAATGGTCTGGTCTTTTACTTCAGGCGTGCTCCAGGTGATTCCTTCAAATAGGAATCGCTGCATTCTTTTCATTCCGATTGAATAATAACCACCATCGTTTGCCGGGCCCAATACAATATCATACTTATCCAATGCATGGAAAGCTTCTTCTATAATTTCCTTATTAATTCCATAGCAGTCGCTGCCAAAAAGCGCCACCTTTTTTCCTCCTGAATCGAGCTGTTCAGCAATAGCGTTTTTCATCCTTTCGCCAATACTCAGCCCTTTTTGAATAAACATATCTTCGGTCATAGATTTGGTTTTTTCATTAATATACCAATACGGAATGGCCACTTTTTGCTTCTTCATCACATCAATGGCGTGATTTAAAAGCTTCTGATAGATTTCCTTTGCTTTTATATCGCCAAAAGAACTGGCCAGTCTGGTCTTTACCTTTCCCAAAACCGGAATTTTATAAAATAAAATGAGGCGGTTCAGATTAAGTTCAGACAAGTATTTTTCAAAATTCACTTTTTCTGCAAATTTATTGGCTCGCACATAACCTGTTGGTTTATCTTTTCGTTGATTTTTGTTAAAGTCTACAAGTTAGATCTGGTAAAAGTCAAAAAACTTTATAAAATAATCTATCTTTGTGTATATGGCAAAACTTTTACGAATTGTAATTATACTATTTTTATTAACGCACTACATTCAGGGACAAAATGTCCCCGAAAATGTAGCTGCAGAGCAACAATTCCCAAATGAAGCCATTTCTATTGAACAAAGAATTTCTTTTTACCCCAATCCTGTGGACGAATTTTTGCACATCAACCTGGGGGAACTTGACTTGAAAAATGTCGAGTTCGAATTATACAATATCATTGGTAGCGATATGCCTGTTGATATTGAAAAATTGAACAGGGCTGAATTTCGCGTCAATATGAAAGAGTATAGGTCGGGTTATTACCTGATCGTGATTAAAGACGAAGTCAAAAGATTTAACAAGGCCTACAAGTTCCAAAAAAAATAAGTAAACCCAACTGGTGATCAGTTGGGTTATTCATGTCCATATATCCGGAATAAGCTATAAAAACCCTGGCCTAACCTGCCGGTATTCCGCCTTCAAAATGCTTGTTACGACGTTTGACTATATATTTTGAGTTAAAATTCTGCGTTACCGGGTGTTCTCGGGAATGGAATTACATCGCGTATATTTCCCATGCCTGTTACGAATAGCATTAGACGTTCAAAGCCAAGGCCAAAGCCCGAGTGAGGAGCAGAGCCGAACTTACGGGTTTCGAGATACCACCAAAGACTTTCCTCTTCAATACCCAGCTCGTCAATTCGTTTTTTTAGCAAATCATAGCGCTCTTCACGCTGCGACCCGCCAATAATTTCTCCAATGCCGGGAAAGAGGACATCCATTGCACGAACGGTATTGTCATCTTCATTCTGGCGCATATAAAATGCCTTAATGTCTTTCGGGTAGTTATAAAGAATTACCGGCTTTTTAAAATGCTTTTCAACCAGAAATCGTTCGTGTTCCGATTGCAGGTCGGCACCCCAGTTATCAATCAAATACTGAAATTTTTTCTTTTTATTTGGTTTTGAATTTTTGAGAATATCAATTGCGTCGGTATAGGTTACTCTTTCAAAACTGTTGTCCAGAATAAACTCCAGGCGCTCGATCAGGGTCATTTCGCTGCGTTCATTCTGAGGCTTTTGTTTTTCTTCCTCTTCCTGTCGCTTTGCAAGAAAATCCAGGTCTTCCCGGCAGTTGTCCAGTGCATATTTCACCAGGAACTTCAAAAACTCCTCAGCCAGGTCCATGTTGTCTTCCAGGTCATAAAAGGCCATTTCGGGTTCGATCATCCAAAATTCTGCCAGATGTCGGGTAGTGTTGGAATTTTCTGCTCGGAATGTAGGGCCGAAAGTATAAATTTCAGAAAGGGCCAAAGCCGCTAACTCGCCTTCCAACTGACCGGAAACAGTGAGGTTTGTTTCTTTTTCGAAAAAATCCTCTTCATAATTCACCTTACCTTCATCATTAAGCGGTGGGTTTAGGGGAGGCAGGGTGGTTACCCGAAACATTTCACCAGCTCCTTCAGCATCGGAACCTGTAATGATAGGGGTATGTACATTGAGAAAACCCTTATCATTGAAATATTTATGGATGGCGAAAACCATGTGGTGCCTGATTCGATAGATAGCGCCAAATGTGTTGGTTCTCGGCCGCAGGTGTGCGATCTCACGTAAAAACTCCAATGAGTGTTTTTTAGGCTGAAGCGGGTATTCATCCGGATTCGCTTCACCATAGATTTCTACCCCGCTGGCATGTACCTCAACTTTCTGGCCTTTACCTTGCGAGGCTACAAGTTTTCCATTGATTGACAAACAGGCGCCCGTATGTATTCTGTTGAAAAAATTGCGCTCGAATTGAGAGGGATCAGTTACAATTTGAATATTCTGCATGGTGGAGCCATCGTTCAGGGCAATGAACACCACATTTTTGCTTTCGCGTTTTGTGCGTACCCATCCTTTTATTATAATATCCTCATCAATGAGATCGCCTTTTAAGGCCTCCTTTATTTTTATTCTGTTTTTTAATGACACATTTAAAAAATTTAGGTTTGAAAGAGGTGCAAATTTAAGAAAAGATTGATATTTACACGGTATGCCGGCTTTTAATCTGACAGAGGTCATATGAAAATATATGTTACCAAATAGGTGAACCGCTTGTATAATCTATGAATACAAACGTAACCTTTGTAAGATAAAAAGCCGTTGAAGATAAATAATCATGTGAAGAATGATTAATTTTAACTTTCAAACCTTGAAATCGAGACTTGAATGCAAAAGTTAGGATTAGTACAGTCGCTACAGCAAAAGTTGTCTCCGCAGCAAATTCAGTTTATTAAGTTGTTGCAAATACCTACTGCTGAGCTGGAACATCGTATTGAAGAAGAGCTGGAGGTCAACCCTGCCCTGGAAGAAGGACGTGAAAACGAAGAGGATTCTTATGAGGAAAGCAGCGAATTTGAAGATAGCGATTCAGCGGCTGACGAAGATATAAATTTCGAGGAATACCTGCACGACGATTACAGCGGCTATAAAATGCAGGGCGACGGTAGCGGCGATGAAGAGGAGAAAGATATGCCGTTGGCTGAATATGATACCCTGCTCGATCAGTTAAATGCACAATTGGGCTTTATTAAGCTGAATGAACGACAGAGAAAAATTGGGGAACAATTGATCGGAAGTATCGAAAGTGATGGGTACATACGAAGGGATCTGGATGCCATCATCAATGATTTGGCTTTCTCACAAAATATTGAAACAGATGTAGATGAAGTAGAAGAGATCCTTCGAAAGATCCAGTCTTTTGATCCGGCCGGGATAGCGGCCAGAAACCTTCAGGAATGTTTGTTGCTTCAACTGGAACGAAAAATTGACCACAATGGTGAAGTGGCACTCGCCACAGAAATACTGGAACACCATTTTGACGACTTCACCAAAAAGCATTACGACAAAATCAAAAAGAAATTGGGTGTAGAGGATGATGAGATAGTCAAGCACGCTATCGAAACCATTACGAAACTGAACCCCAAACCAGGTGGTTCATCCGGTGAAATGGTTAAGACCCAATACCTGATCCCCGATTTTATATTGATTAACAATAACGGTAAACTTGAGCTGACACTGAATAGTAGAAATGCACCGGAGTTGAGGGTTTCCAGGTCGTTTTCGGAAATGATGGACACTTATGACAAGTCAAAAAAGAAGGATAAGAAGCTCAGGGAAACTGCCACTTTTGTCAAGCAAAAGCTCGATGCCGCCAAGTGGTTCATCGATGCCATAAAGCAACGACAGCACACCCTGTTAAACACCATGAATGCCATCGCACAATTCCAATATGATTTCTTTTTATCGGGCGAAGAATCTGACCTGAAACCCATGATCCTTAAAGACATAGCTCAGGAAATCCAAATGGATATTTCAACAGTATCCAGGGTTGTCAATAGTAAATCCGTTCAAACCGAATTTGGTATATTTCCATTGAAATATTTCTTTTCAGAAGCCATTTCCACGCAAAGCGGAGATGATGTAAGTAGCAGGGAGGTGAAAAGCGTATTGAAAGGATTTATTGAAGCCGAAGATAAAAAGAAACCCTTGTCGGACGACAAACTTGAAAAACTACTTAAAGATAAAGGATATAAAATAGCCAGAAGAACTGTGGCCAAATACCGGGAACAAATGGGCATTCCTGTGGCCAGGTTGCGAAAAGAATTCTAGGAGTGAGGACAATAGCGCGAATTATTTCATACGTGTCGCATCCATTGCTGATGCCGACCTACATATTTTTATTGATCATTTTTTACCTGCCTACAGCTCTCAGGCCGATAAGTTTTGAGAATATGTGGCGCATATTGTTCGTGGTATTCATGTTGAGTTTTGTAATGCCAATGATTAGCCTGTTGATTCTCCGTTTTTCACACTATATAAAAAGCATTCATTTACATGAGCGACGAGAACGGATTGTCCCTTTTATTTTTGTAATGTCTTTTTATGCCATTTCTTCTTATCTGTTTTATGATAAAATCAACCTCAATGATGTACTTTATCTTTTGTTTTTAGCTATTGCATTTCTTTTAGTTGCCCTGACTTTACTTAATCTGAAAGTAAAAGTCAGTATTCACAGTGCGGCGATATGGGGTGTGTTTGGTTTTATTTATGCGCTGGGCCTTAAATATCCGGAGCATAATATTCGGGAATTACTAACCGTTTTGGCTTTGATTGGCGGCCTTGTTAACACTTCAAGGCTGGCGCTTGATGCTCATACGCCTATACAGGTAGGTCTTGGAGGAATAGCAGGCTTCGTCGTTTGTTTTCTTTCATTTTACATTTACCTGTAAAAAAAAGCCTCTTTCAATTGTCTAATGAAAGAGGCTTTCAGGTTTAATGTGTTGTGGCCTAAAAAAGTGCGAATGAAATGCCAAATTGCATTGGAAATGCTTCGGTACCTTCAGGTCCTTTATCCGATTCAAAAAGTGTGGAAATACTGTAATAGTAATAAAGGTTAAATGCTCCGAAACCAAACTTGGCATATCCGCCGTACCTGAACGATTGGACGTTAAAGTCCCTTTTCAGCTTGGCTTTTTGATTATCACCATTGGCTGTATACTTGGTTTTCATAGTAGATTGAAGAAGCAAACCGCCTTTTACCCCCAAAGCGGCATGAAACCCTCTTCTGGCATCGTACTTATTGCTTCGCCATCTTATTTCCAATGGTATGTCTAAATAGGTAAGGCCTAATTTGGATTTATTTACCGACCAGGTAGAGTCCAGGTTAGCCAAAACGGTATTGCCATCGCCGTCGACTGCAAGTGTCTGCCGACCATTGAAGGCAAATTTCTCAGTACCAACGCCTATGCCGGGATGAAAAGAAAACCGGCTGTCGCCAATACTTACCGGATATTGGTAATAAATATTGAGTGCTTTTGATCCCCACCAGTCGGTATTCATATCCTCGGGTTTATCCATTAGCAAGGAAAAACCGAGGTCAATAAACAGATCCCCCGGGATATCAGGTCTGCCCGCTTGTTCACGAACTACCTTTGATTGGTTAGAGGCCTTATTATTACTTTGAGCAAAAGAAAGATAAGCCGCAGATATTAAAAATATGGTTAAAAAAAGTCGCTTCATCATATATCAGAATATAGTTTTAATCGGACAATAGGCGCAAAGATAGCGTTTTTAATAAAGCTCAAAACAAATATTTCTAATAGTTGAGTATTCCGTTAAGTTTTGTGAAAGAATAAACAAAAACGTTAGCAGGAAATATTTATTCGTAATCGGGTAAGTGGTGATGCAGGTATTTATGAGGGCATTGTTTGTTGGAAATACAATAACTTGTGTTTATCTTTGCAGCCGCTTTAGGGCAAAAGCCTTAAAATATATATTTTTGATCCAATGGACCCGTAGCTTAACTGGATAGAGCACCTGACTACGGATCAGGAGGTTGGGGGTTCGACTCCCTCCGGGTTCACAAAAGCAACTTGTCAAAGATGGGTTGTTTTTTTTATTCATACCAATAGCTTCCGCTCACTTTCAATATAAAAAAACATTATCCCGATTTATGATCGGGTTGATTAAAGAGGAATCACTTTCAGTTTACACCATAATGTATTAAATTTCTATAATAAAGGATTGTCTGTATGCCCGTATAAACAGGATGTAATTAACCCATGTCCAGTAGCGTTATTCGCAATTTTGTGTATATGTGATATTAATTAGAGGTAAATCTTCTAATATCGTAATTTTATTCAATAAATACAGGCTTCAATAATAAAATAAGTTTAAAACGTTGTAAAATTTGCATCAATTTTGAAAAACATGTATTATATCATTTTTTTGGATTTACTTCATTATTTTTTTTGTAGTGTAATCAAAACAGACATATAGAATCGGGATAAATGAACATCCCGTAGAGAAAATCAAGAATTAATAATTAGGGCAGATGATTAATAATAATTAAAAATGACAGTAGCAGAAAAAATAGAGTTCCTAAAAAATAAGAGAGTGGAAACCCTGAAAATGGGTGGTGAGGAGAGAATAGCCAAGCAAAAGAAAAAAGGCAAACTCACCGCAAGAGAGAGGATAAACTTGCTTTTTGATGAAGGTACATTCTGTGAAATCGACATGTTCGTAAAACATCGTTGTGTAAACTTTGGATTGGATAAAGAAGAAATACCTTCTGACGGTGTGATAGTGGGGCATGGTAAAATAAATGGCAGAACGGTCTTTGCCTTTGCTCAGGACTTTACCTCACGGGGTGGATCATTAGGGGAAATGCACGCACGTAAGATCTGTAAAATCATGGATCTGGCCATAAAATCAGGATCTCCGGTAGTAGGCCTTAATGATTCCGGCGGTGCCAGGGTAGAGGAAGGAGTTGATGCGCTTAAAGGCTATGGCGAGATCTTTATGCGTAATTCAAAAGCATCGGGTGTGATTCCACAAATTTCCGCCGTTATGGGGCCTTGCGCCGGAGGTGCAGTTTATTCACCGGCCATGACGGACTTTGTTTTTATGGTGAAGAAGAACAGCCACATGTTTATCACCAGCCCTTATGTAATCAAGACTGTTACAGGTGAGGAAACAACCTTCGAAGAACTGGGCGGTGCAATGGCACATAACAGCAAAAGTGGAAATGCACATTTTGCCTGTGAAAATGACGAAGAGACTATTGAAGGAATACGTGAACTTCTTGAATACCTTCCAAGCAATAACCTGGAGGAGGCCCCAGAGGTAAATATGGAGGATGATCCTTACAGGTTATGTGAAGATCTGGATACTATTATTCCGGAAGATGCAAAGGTGCCTTATGATATGAAGAATATAATTGAGTCGGTATTGGATCAGGGAGTTTTTGATGAGGTTCATGAACACTATGCCGAAAACGCCATTGTCGGTTTTGGAAGATTAAATAATAAAAGTGTAGGTATCATAGGTAATCAACCCTTGGTTCAGGCGGGCTGTCTCGATATTGACGCTTCGGATAAAATTAGCCGTTTTGTAAGAACTTGTGATGCATTTAATATCCCATTGATCACTTTTGTTGATGTACCCGGTTATTTGCCAGGTGTACAACAGGAGCTTAACGGTATAATCCGACACGGCGCCAAACTGTTGTGGAGTTATGCGGAAGCATCGGTACCAAAATTTACCGTGGTTACTCGTAAAGATTATGGTGGTGCATACCTGGCCATGTGTGCCAAACCGCTTGGAGCTGATATGGTATTTGCCTGGCCTACTGCCGAGATTGCAGTTATGGGCTCAAAAGGTGCAGTAGAGGTTATTTCCACTTATCGCAAGCAGATCAGCACAGCAGAGGATAAGGCGAAAATGACACAGGAAAAAATTGATGAATACGAGACAAGGTTTAGCGTGCCGTATTTAGCAGCAGAAAGAGGTTATATCGATGACGTGATTGTACCAAGTGAGACGCGTATGAGATTGATCGCTGCACTGGACGCTATGAGCTCCAAAACTGAAACATCACCGCCTAAAAAACACGGAAATATTCCGCTCTGATAATTCTTAAAGATTAAAAAAACAAAAAAGAATTCCATATACCACATAAATTTTATATAATATGACAAGGTCAGAAAAAATGAAGAAAGCAGTTTCAATAGCTGTGGCATATTATTTAGAACAACAAAAGCTTCAATGTGCAAGCACAGGAGATTGCAACTCCAGGAAGAGCTGGGTGAACACGAGTAAAGCAATTCAAATGCGTGGTAGAATGATCATGCAACAGAGAGGCCGTGTGGCAAGTGTAAGGAATGTTGGTAGGAGGGATGAGGCTGCTACACAGAACTAGTTGTGAAACCGGGCAAATAAAAGTGAATTAAAAAGATAAATTAGACAACTAAATATAAGTGAAGATGGCATATGATAAACATGGGGTCCTGGAAATGACGGACGTGAAATATGATGCAGATAGGCCTAAAGCACAAAATCCAATTAAAATTAATGATGTAACCTTCCGCGATGGCCATCAGTCATTGTTTGCAACAAGAGGTAGAACAGAAGATATGATCCCGGTTGCGGAAATGATGGATGAAGTAGGGTTTAATGCCGTTGAGACCTGGGGAGGAGCGAGCTTCGATGCTATGCATAGATATCTCGCCGAAGATCCATGGGAGCGTCTGCGTACCTTAAAGAAGTATATGAAGAAAACCCCGTTTTCTATGCTTTTGAGAGGTCAGAATGTGGTAGGATACCGGAATTATGCTGATGATGTGGTAAGCGCATTCGTTCAGCGGGCTATTGATCACGGTATGGATATTTTCAGGTGTTTTGATGCCTTAAATGACTACCGGAATTTTGAAACAGCTGCCAAAGTCATAAAAGATAACGGAAAGCATTTTCAAGGTGTGGTGTGCTATACCCTTACTGAGCCACGGCTAGGTGGTGATGTATACAATATGGAATACTACATCCAGAAAGTGAAAGAGCTTATCGAATTTGGCGTTGATTCCATTTGTATTAAGGATATGGCCGGGCTTATTGCACCTTATGATATCTATAATATGGTGCGCGAAATAAAAGCGATAACTGATATTCCGATAAACCTGCATACTCACTTTACCTCTGGTATGGGAGATTTGTCCATCTTCAAGGCTATCGAAGCAGGTGTGGATATTGTAGATACCTGTGTGAGTCCATATGCCTACAGAACTTCCCATCCGGCAGTTGAACCGATCATCATGTCGTTGTTGGGTACCAATCGCGATTCAGGCCTGGATATTAAAAAAGTAACGGCCATAGCCGATGAAATGGAAAAATACATTCCTAAGTATCGTCATTTAGATAATAATCCGAAATATTCGATTATAGATATCAACGTATTGTTGCACCAAACACCGGGAGGAATGCTATCCAACCTCGTAAACCAGTTGAAAGCAATGAATTCGCTGGATAAGTTGGATGATGTATTCAGACTATTGCCAAAAGTAAGAAAAGACCTTGGTAGTATCCCGCTGGTTACACCTACCTCGCAAATTGTTGGGGTACAGACGGTTAACAATGTGTTGTTTGATGAAGAAGAGGGCCAGTATGCCCAGATTACCAAAGAAGTAAAAGACCTTTGCTATGGTCTGTATGGTAAGACTACCAGGGAAATCAACCCTGAGGTTCGAAAAAAAGCGTTGAAGGGATATGAAAGAGGTGAGGAACCAATTGACGTAAGACCTGGCAGTATTTTAGAACCAGAGCTGGACGAGGTGAAGGAAAAATTCAAAGATCTGACTGCAGACGCAGATGACGAGATACTGTGTGCTTTATATCCGGTTACCGGAAAACGCTTCCTGAAATGGAAATATGGTTTGGCGGAAGTACCACCAGAGGCTAAACCTAAAACAATGGAGCAGGTGAAAAAAGAACAGGAGCTAATTAAAAAGGCTCTTAGTGGAGAACTGTCCATGGCGAAAAAAGGAAATGCCCGTGAGATCGAAGTAAAGGTAGACGGCGAGGTGTTTACTGTTGAGATCAACGATCCGTTACAGCAAAATAATGCACCGCAATTCAGGCCCAGAAAGAAAAAGGAGGCTGCCAAAGAATTAGACCTTTCAGGTAAACTTCTGGCACCAATTCCGGGTATGATTGTGGAATATAAAAAAGCTGTTGGCGATAAGGTGAAACCAGGCGACACCCTGGTCGTACTGGAAGCCATGAAGATGATGAACAATCTCGAGGCATCTGTTGCGGGTGAGGTGAAGGAGATAAAATTTGATTCCGGGGATTCTGTTTCAAAAGGTGACCTGTTGATGGTTATTGAACCGGAGAAATAAATTTGACCCTTAAGCTTAAATTGCTATATGTTTTCGAACCGATATTATTGATACTAATATCGAGGTTTAATGGCCTCTGGGTTCAGAAATAGAATAAATTAAAAACCTCTCAATTTATTATTGAGAGGTTTTTTTTGATCGTGGAGGAGGTCTGGACAACTTCTATTCTTGTCCCAACGAAGTTGCAGGTTCATTATAATGATTGTTATACTATTACTTGTCTGAATTAAAGGATAAAAAAAGGCCATCCGTTTAGTGGACAGCCTCTTTTACCCTGATTACTCAGGTACTATACAACTATGAACCTTACTAGATATCAAAATAAAACATGTCAAAGTCCTCGTACTCATTTTTGGTCATATAACCTGTATTATTGTCATCCCAGGTGTGAAAAACTTTTTCAGCAAACTCATTTTCCGATAAGATAGCATTATCGTTGGCGTCCCACGTGGTATAAAAATCTGTGTCGTGGATGATGGAATAATATTCATCATAGTTAATGAAACCGTCGGCATCAGTATCTACCGCAACAAATTCACTGTCGATATAGTCGCCGTAATAGTTTTCATAACCGTATATCCACTCATCCTCGTTAATCAAATTGTCATCATCCGAGTCCCAGATAGCATAACTTACGATATGAAAGTCCTCATCGTCGAGGTACTCATCGTCTACCATATCCCAGTCAGCGTAAAAGTTGTTGGTAAACACTTCAACAAACTCTTTTTCATTGATCAAATTATCGTTGTTCTTATCAAAGTCATTAAAGGTCAGGTTGTATTTATTACCTGTAAATGACAGAAAAAATATCGGTGCAATGAGTAGCCCTATTTTTTTCCGAATCGTTTTCATAATTGTTTGGTTTTTGATTTGATGTTGTAAAAAGCACGAAAATCATTCCAAACGGACATTTAATATGGTAAGAGGGTAATAGATGCTATAATCAAAATTTAATATTTGCAAAAATCTTAATGGCAAATGGTATTTTGATTGGAATAAAAATCAGGAAGTATGCCTGTGGATGAATTTCAACTGGTGTGTAAGGTATTCAACAATTCAAATACAGTTTCAAGTTTAATGTAGTGCTGTTTAGCATTGACTTTTCACCCGTAGGAAAATGAGACGCTC
>DNTA01000127.1 GCA_003500135.1 Cytophagales bacterium
TTTCTATTGCAAAATTCGGGTTAAATTGATATAAACTCTATTTTTAGGTTTAATCTTCTGATTCATAAAGGTATCCATTCAATTGAATCCGGTTATTTATCCATATTTTGTACAATTTGAGACTTGTAATTTCACAAAAAACACACCCATTTAGTTTCAAATCATCACTGATGTTTATATAAGCCCAATTAACATCCCAATATGGGAATATTGTTCAATTTAGAGATGGATTTTGAAGCTGGCACACGCTCAAACAGCTGATTATCAGTCATCTAAAAAATTGTGCACATTTTTGGCATATAGGCATAACGAAATTGGTTGTTAAATCTCTGCTAGTGCACCTGACAGAATGTGGTGAAAGGAAGCAGGGATGAACGAGGAGACGGTAGAAGGGCAAGTCGGGTGTACATTGCTTATAAAATGGTTGTTTGGTTGTTTGGTTGTTTGGTTTTAGGGTTAGGTTGGACAAGGTGGTTTGTCTGCGGAAAGTGTAAACAAACCACCAATTTTTTAAACTTCATTGAAACAGCAAGATAGTGAGTTGGGAAAGTAGGGCGCTGTTAATTTTTTAAACATAAAAGTCGCGCAATCTGTTGTTTGTGTAGTTAGTGAACAGGGGGAACAGGTTGTGTGACTTTATTTATGGGATAAATATTTTTCGATTTTATCGAAACTTTTTAATAAATAAACGTATTTAAAAGTAGGGTTTTCATAGTGCGGTTGGTAGTTTAGTGAAGAGGTGGGACGTTCTGTCCCACCTTTTCCATTTATAGCCCTATTTTACAAATTTTTTCTTCCACCGGCAAGAAAAACACACCTATTGACGATTACATAATTTATCATTATTTAACCAAATCTTTTAGAATACCAAATGTATTTACAGGCAGTCCATTGAATGCTTTGCTGAAATTAAATGCAAGAATCTTGAAATTTAGGGATGAACCAATTCCTTATTATTCAAAGTTTAAATTATAATCCGGCACTCTTCCAAAGCCTTTAATATTTATAGTGTTTTCACCTAAACACATGATGGCATAAGCATTTTCATCATATGTTTCAACCATTCCGGGAAGGGTAATGAAATATGAATCTAGATACTGACCAAAGGCTCCTTCATGATTATGTCCTGCCAAAAATAGCCTAACGTTTGAATACTTAGCAAGGGTATGTAATAGCGCTTCGTCATTAAGTAAATTGTGCTTATTTTTCGGATATACCGGATAGTGGCAGCATACAATCGCAAACTGCGCTTTTTCAAATGAGTCTTTTAATTGTGCATTAAGCCAGGTAAATTGAGCGGCCCCAATCCCTCCATTGTATATTTGACCATTGGGTTGCTGTTCTATTTGAAGTTGATCAATCCACTCTTCTGCCATTAGTGCGCAAGTACTTTCCGGAGGATTAGCAAATGCACTTATTTCATTCCCATCGAGAAAGAGAATTCGATACCGGTCGAGCGATATCTGATAGTATGGTTCGGGCATTTTTAATGCCTGTAATACCCTGGCCTTTTTATTATTCCCCGCAATTTCGAAATCGTGATTGCCCGCCAAGGTATTGAACTTTAACTTTGAAGCTGAAATAATGGACATAACAGGCTCAAAGCTTTCAAAATCACGATCAATTAGGTCTCCAAGGCAAATGATATGATCTACAGCAGCAGCCTTGAAATGATCTATCATCTGTTCAATTTTATTCAGACTGTTTTTGTAGTACCTGTTTTTGTATTCAGGTCTGTTGCAGTATTGAGGGTCAGCGAATATCCCGATTTTCAAAGACATAAAAAAAGTCCCAATAAAGGGACCTGGAATTAAAGGTTATTGATATAGTTTAAAAATTCATGCCTTTTATCATCATCTCTAAACTGACCGCTGTAATGAGAGGTAACTGTTCTACTGGACGTATCTTCGACGCCTCTGGAGCTGACACAAAGGTGTTCAGCATCTATTACCACTGCAATATCGTCTGTTTGGAGAAGTTCCTTTAAAGCATTACCTATCTGCACGGTTAAGCGTTCCTGAACCTGCGGGCGTTTGGCATAATACTGAACTATTCTGTTGATTTTTGAAAGACCAATCACTTTTCCGCTTGAAATGTATGCGACATGTGCCTTTCCCACTATAGGCACAAAATGGTGCTCACAGTTGGAATAAAAGGTGATATCTTTCTCAACCAGCATCTCACTGTAGCTGTATTTATTGTCGAATAGACGTACTTCCGGTTTATTTTCCGGGTTTAAGCCACTGAATATTTCCTTTACATACATTTTTGCCACACGATGTGGGGTGCCGCTGAGGCTATCGTCGTTCAGATCTAGACCCATTATCTGCATGATCTCTTTGAAATGTTTTTCGATCAATTCAATTTTAAGATCATCATCTATGTCAAAAGCGTCTTCTCTTAAAGGTGTATCATACGAAGTGCCAACGTGTTCATCACCGATTTCTTCTACAGTCAAACCATTAATCGGCTGGGTATTCAACATAATTTCTTTCTGTTTCATATAAAATTACTTTAAGGGCAAAGTTCTCGTCAATTTTTTTTCTTAATAAATTCCAAATCACATGGGATATGTGTTCCGCCGTAGGATTCAAATTTTTGAATTCTTCCGTATCCAGATTTAAATTTTTGTGGTCAAATCGATCTATGACCTCAGCTTTAATAACATCTTTTAGTTCCTTCATATCCATTACGTAACCGGTTTCAGGATCAACTTCGCCAGTCACTTTCACAATTAAATCGTAATTGTGACCGTGGTAATTCGGGTTATTGCACTTTCCGAAAACCTGTTCATTTTTTTCATCAGACCAGTTCGGATTATATAATCGATGCGCTGCATTAAAATGCTCTTTTCTAAATACGGATATTCTCATAAATCCTTTTTGTGCTTCGAAGCTAACGGTTTAATCAAAACAATTATACAAACTGCATTCGAATAAAAATGTTACCCCTTTTTAAAATGATTCTATATAAGCACCTTGATTTTCCAATATAAATAGGCCTTTGGACGATGGATCAAGGCCAACTGATTCCCTCAATATTAATTTTTCACAGTCGAATTGCCGACCCCAAATATTCAACAACTCCTCAGAATGGTCATAACTGATAACTATATCAAACCATATTTCATTTTGACCTGCAAAATTAACCAAATATTTCATGAATTGCGAAGCCTCTTCGATAACGAGAATTTTACGTCCATGGAATACTATCAACGTGCTACCCGGTAGTTTTATCGTTTTGTCTATTAACCGTGGTTTATTAAACGGTCTCCGCGAGGAGTTATTGATGGAATTCAACAAATAATCAGAAGACCTGCCATTTTTTGAATAGTGGAACGCAACGCTTTCATTTTGAAAAATCAAAAAAGGGTCTTTGCCATTAAATGCATAAAGAGTTGGCTTTTGCTTTACTAAATACTCTTCGGCAATGTTTAGAAGTAAAACGAATATGCATAGTAATAGCAAACTTTTAACCAACATCACCGACCTGGTTTGCCACCACAATCCGAAAATAATCACCAATAGCAAAAATGCCCACAGATAGTGGCCGGGTAAAATCAAATCAATATAGGTGATTTGAGAAACCTGATTTACAAAATCATTAATACTGAAAAAAAGATTGATGATAGCATTGAGAATAAAAGATACGATGGTTAATAAAGGAGTGAATAGTGCGCTCAACAGTAAAATAAAACCTCCGAAAATGAAAATAAACGCAAACGGCACTGCATAAAAGTTAGCCAGGAAGCCACTTAACGAAACTGCGCCAAAATGATATAAAAGTACGGGAGCGGTAGTTAATTGTACGGATAACGTAATACAGAAAGACGCACTTAGATATTTTAAAATTTTGGGTGCATTTTCGAAAGGCTTCATGAATGGTTTAAAGAATAGTAAAATGCCGTAAACCGCTAAAAAAGATAATTGAAAACCCACATCCCATGGTGATGCCGGATCGATAAGGACCATCAAAATAGCGGCAAAACCCAGGATATTGAACCCATTATATTGTTTGGAAAAGGTTCGGGCTATTAAAAACAAAACCAGCATAATCGATGCCCTGATCGCTGAAACGGGCGCTCCTGCCAACAGCACAAATGCAACAATAAATACGATGCCAAGAATCAGGTAAGCCGCTTTACCGAACCTATACCTTATCAAAAAACTGAATAGCAAATGGTAGATCAGGTATACAATACCTATATGTAACCCCGAAACAGCGAGGATATGTGCAATTCCAAGCTCCTTAAATTGTTTTTTCACATCTTCCGATAAGTTGGCTTTATAGCCCAGCAATAAAGATTGAATCAATGCGGCTGATCTTTCATTTTTTAGCCATACTTCAATATTATTGACCAGGCCTTGTTTCAGGTTCAATAATTTAAATGAACCATTGCGCTCCATTAGTCCAGTATCGATTATCTCGTTTTCATGTCTGATATAATCAATCGCATCTATGCCTGTTTTTTTCAGATAATCATAATAATCAAACACAAAGGGGTTCTTTTTACTCCTGACTTCATAGGGCTCACTTTTTATAAACAGTAGGCGTCCTGGTATCAGTGAATTAGCTGTTAATAAATCGTGGATTACATTTACCAGAATAGTGTAGTCACCGGTGTTGTCTGTGTTTTCAATATCATAGTAAGTATGAGCCTCGAATTGAATATAATTACCCGTTTGTTTCGGGATACTGGAAATAACTGCGAAAAACGAAGTAATATTTTTTTCTTTTTTAAAGGAGAATTCATTTTTTGATAACCTTTCATGAAAGAAAAAAGTAAAAAAACCAATTGAAAAATAAACCCAAAACAGCGATATAGCAGCAATAACATGGGATGTGTAACCACTCTTTTTTAATTGTATATGCAATAAATATATTGCGGATATTACTGCCAACACAATTACAGCGGCACATATCAAACCATTCAACATCCACAGGGAGGCACAAAAAATACCGGATAAAACAGCCAAAAAGGCTTTTAACATAGGCGGAAAAAAGAAAGACAGTGATCTCATAAGCCAAAATGATAAATTTTATAAATATCTATCCGGATAGATTTTATTTAA
>DNTA01000046.1 GCA_003500135.1 Cytophagales bacterium
GATTTTGACCGAGGAAAACAGGTGGCTACCTCTTTACTCATATCAATTCTGAAATTGAGTTTATGATTTCAGCAGTTGTCTGAATCACGGATGTATTTTGATTACGCAGATGACACAGATTTTTTGATTGCGTAGATTTATAATCCATGTAATCCTTTAATCCATCAAATCTTTGATTCTGACAATTTGCAAGTTTCATCATAATACCAATCGCTTAAAAGTTAAGCTTTTACTTCCAAAGTTGATAAGTAAACCAACTTCCAATTTATAGGCTTTCAGATAGTTTAATGCCTGAGCCAAGTGTACATCTTCTAAGAGAATAATGGCTTTCAACTCTACAAGTACTTTGCCTTCTACAACAAAATCTGCTCTTCTCGTCCCAATCGGCTCGTCTAAATCCTTGTAGAAAATATCTTGCTCTATTTCTCGATTAAAGTCCAACCCTGCTTGAGACATTTCATATGCCAATGCCCGCTGATAAATCACTTCCTGAAACCCATTGCCCAAAAACTTATGGACTTCAAATGAAGCGCCGATTATCTTCTCTGTGATGTCCTTATATTTTAATTCTCCACTCATAATCCATGAAATCCTTTAATCCGATTAATCTGTGATTCTGACATTTTTCCGTGTTTCAGTCAATGAGTTTTGCAATACTATCCATCACTTCATCTGCTTCTCTATCCAATTTTCCCATTTCTTCCAAAATCTCCTGCGGCTGGCGAAGTGGTGCAGCTTCCGGTGTATTGGGGTTTTTTACGCTCAGGTCAAAGGTGCTTTGGTCAACGTCCTTGATATTCACCGTCCAGGAGTTTTCACTATCAGAAAAGGTTTTTTGGAGTTCTACAAACTCTGCCAGGTCATTTTCATTGAGCGGATTGGTCTTGCCCAAATTGCGGTCAAGTTGTAACTGATAGAACCAAACCTTTTGCGTAGGCTTGCCTTTTTCAAAAAACAGCACGACGGTTTTTACACCTGCACCTATAAAGGTGCCGCCTGGTAAATCCAACACCGTGTGTAGGTTGCAATTTTGTAGGAGTTCTTTTCGCAACGCAATACTGGCATTATCGGTATTGCTCAAAAAGGTGTTTTTAATCACCACACCTGCTTTGCCACCGGCTTTCAAAGTTTTAATGAAGTGTTGCAAAAAGAGTGAAGCGGTTTCACCAGTCTGAATAGGAAAGTTTTGCTTGATTTCTGCACGTTCCTTTCCACCAAAAGGAGGATTAGCCAACACCACATCATAGCGGTCCTTTTCCTGTATGTCCGCCAGGTTTTCGGCAAGTGTGTTGGTGTGTATGATGTTGGGCGCTTCCACACCGTGCAAGATCATGTTCATAATGCCAATGATGTAGGCCAATGATTTCTTTTCTTTGCCGTAAAATGTTCGTTTTTGCAAAGTTTCCCATTCCTTGGTGCTCAGTTCCTTTCCTGATCTTAGATAGTCGAAGGCTTCGCACAAAAAGCCCGCAGAACCCACAGCGCCGTCATAAATTTTGTCACCAATTGTTGGGTCAACCACTTTTACAATGGTAGTAATGAGCGGTCGGGGCGTGTAGTATTCACCGCCGTTTCGCCCTGCATTGCCCATGTTTTTGATTTTATCTTCATACAGGTGGCTCATTTCGTGCTTCTCAGCATGGGTTCTAAATCGTAACTCATCAATCAGGTTGATGACTTCCCGCAAGTTATAACCGCTTTGCAAGCGGTTCTTGAGTTCGCTGAAAATCTCACCAATCTTGTAATCGATGGTGTCTGCATTTTCAGCAGAGAGTTTGAATTTGGACAGGTATGGAAATAGTTTACGATTTACGAAGTCCAGGAGGTCATCACCTGTCAGGGCGTTGTGGTCAATTTTTCCGTCAGGCAATTTGGGTGCTGCCCAGGCACTCCATTGATATTCTTTGTCAATAATGGGCGTGTAGGATTTCCCAACCAGTTCTGCTGAAGTGGCACGGTCACGCTCCAGGTCATCCAGGTACTTAAGAAACAATACCCATGAAGTCTGCTCTACATAATCCAGTTCGCTTCCGCAACCGGCATCCTTCCACAAGACATCGTCAATATTTTTAAAGGTCTGTTCAAACATTCGTTTTGTTTATTTCCGTTTTTCAATTCTTCGTTCTCTCGTCAGCGTTGGCAAAAAAGCAAGGTGCGATAGCACTCTTAGCATGTGCGTCGGCTTTTTCTTTTAATGGGGCACAACATAAAAATATCACAACCTATTCCTTATCTACCTAATCGTGAATAGGCCCTTCAATCTGTTTAACGACATTAATTTAGGGCTTTTTTGCGCTTTGTTCAATTCATTTAATTCAAACTATGCTTAATACATAATTTGGGTAAATAAGTGGCACAATTCAAACAGAAATCACTGGCACAATTCAAACCGAATAAGCCACTCACCACACCAGCCATAAACTTCCATTATAGCGTGCAATAATTCTACCTGGTACCAATACAAAATATCGAACTACATTTATTGCAAATGCAACCAACATCACTTAAATTCGTTCATTTAATAAAATAGATTATCAAATGATTACGACTAGTGAAACATCTACTGCGCATTACAAAAAGCTTATTAAGGTCTTAGGAAAGCGTCATGTCAAATCAAAAATTGAGAGTCCATATGACTTTATTCATATCGCATCCAAAGGCATAAGTGCGGAAGTAATCAAAAATTTCAGAGACTATTTCAATATTTCGCGCGAGGATACGGCAAACATGCTCAACATCTCCTCACCTACGCTGTACCGTTGGATCAAATCCAACAAGTTCCTCGATCGTAATTATTCCATTCTTCTTTTCGAGCTGACCGACCTGTTTTTATATGGCACAGAGGTTTTCAACAGCAAGGACAATTTTATCAAGTGGTTGAACTTGCCAAATACTGCCTTAGGTGGGTTGGAACCACAGGACCTGCTTGAAGTGCCGGGAGGTATTGCTAAAGTCAAAGATATCATTGGACGTATTGAACATGGCGTTTACAGCTAGGACACATGCTGGTATATAGAATTACTGGAAGAAAGCATGCTACAGATATATCAGGCACGGGAGCGGCGATGTACGGCGGTAGATGGAATAAAAAAGGCACACCGGTCTTATACACAGGAGAAAGCAAAGAAATTGCCTTGTTGGAGACCGTTGTTCATACCCCTCCGATGCTCGTTCCAAATCTTGATATGGTCACCATAGAGATACCAGATTCAATTATAGAGTTGAAACCAAATGAGCTCCCTAAAAACTGGATGGATTACCCGGCGCCAACCATATTATCCGAGATTGGGGAACAGTGGGTCAGCGAATCCAAATCCATTGCCTTAAAAGTACCTAGTTGTATCATACATACCGCAAATAACTATATACTGAACTGCCAACACCCGGAGTACTACAAAAGCGTGAAGATTGTAGAGCGCGAAAGCTTTCATTTCGACCCAAGACTAACAAGTTGATAACTCAATCCCTTCCCCTAACCTCCCACGGGGCGAGGGGTTTCGGATCTGTCCATAGCCCTACCCTATTAGCCCAGGCCTGAATTTCCAGTTCTGCTAGCCTATTATCATCGGAGAATAGTTCAAGCCATACTGAATGCACATAATTGTATAGAATAGCTATATTGAAATGATTTTTAATTTTCCCTCGTCATAAGCGTTTTTCAATATCGGTTCGAATTGCAATACTTCACTTCTTGAAATATCAACCTTGACCCGCTTATTTGTTCCAACACCACCAAGAGGGCCAACATAGCTGATATAAAAATTTATCCCACCGTCTTCATGTTCATTATCGTCAATTATTTCCAAGGGAATATTCGCTTCATCTTGGATGTATTCAAATACCTCTATAAACCATCCGAAGATTTGTTCATTAGTTATTTCATTATCGGGTAGTGTGTAATCTAAATCTTCCGAAAATCGATAATCGTCAAAATAGACCTTTTTCAATACGGTTCCTCCTTTAAAAACGATTGAAGTAGAGAGTTGCTCATGTTGAGCAATTCCTTGTAATATCCATGACAGGATATAATCCTTCTCTATCTGTTGATCTCGCACACCAACTTCAAGTGCCTTGTTTTGTAATTCCCCTGGTTTAATCATGTGTAGATGGCAGATTTAATGGTTTCAGTTTCCAGGTTTTGCTGAATGCTCCAACGGCTTATCATTTTGCCTGATTTTGGAAGTTCAGTATCCAATAGAACGTATGAAGCTGTTTTGGCCTTCAGCAACTGTTTTATAATAATTGATTCAATTTCTAGTGATTCAAGAAGGAACCCTAGTCGCTTTATGACGGCTTGTGAATTAAATCTCTGAGCATAGTCAAGAAGATTATCGTATTTGATGTTATCTCGTGATATGTGGATTGCTCTTGCAATTTCCACTATACCACCTGCATAGTCAGGTTTAAATAGGCAGTCGATGAATGTTTTTTCCAAGTCAGAGCACATTACCTTATTGAAGCTATCAATCCATATTTTTTTGGAACCAAAGAAGTGTTTTTCATTGTGGAAAATGAATTGAAAATCAACATCCTTTATTGTTATTTTCGAGGGGCGAATTTGCTTATCAACAACAACTTGTTCTTTTAGTGAAGGTTGGGTGATTAGGTTATGAATTTGCAATGCTGAGTAGTAACCGATATAGTGGTTAACATCTTTCGCAAGATGACCCGCAACAATGTGCCAATCAGGCATAAATGTGTCAGGATCCTTTTCAAATGGAATGATGTAATAAAGTCCCTTTTTCAAACGCATCAATAAACCGCGCTTAACCATATCACTAAGTAGCTCTTTTAAAGCACTTTCACTTGATTGCGGTAATACGTCTATTGCGTCTGCATACGCAAAACAATCCTTACCCATTTGATTGAAATAGGTTAAAATTTGATTGGATTGAGTTGATATGTTTTTTGTTCTCATAGTTTAAATGTCAGCTTTAAACTGACTACAATGATATGAAAAGTAATTTGTTTTAACTACGTTTCAAAGTAAAAATGTCAGCTTTAAACTGACTGAATTGATACGAATCATAATTGCTGTGTTACACCATGGCGGGGGAGATTTTAGCTCTTTTGGTTTTTTCAGAGTTGGTATAGCATGGGCAAAAACCAAATGTGCTAAAATGCGCGGTGGGTCTACGTTACGGCATGAAACCTAACTACAATATATCAACACCTCTTCCTGATATAACCGCTATTTGGGTGGATATCCGGAAGTCACTGCTAAGATAGTTATTTTTTGTAAAGGTTTTAAAAAGGAGGTAGTCCGAATGTACATGGTTGTTGCTTCGCAATGCATTACAGTGAAAGGACATATTTGCCTTTAAGCTCTGATGAAATCCTTACAGGATTTATCAGAATTCTCATCCGAACCAGGCAGGCTCTTCATTTGCTCATACCCACGAGGCATGCGCTTCATCCCCTCGCGAATCTTCGATATCTGTCAATTCGATTACTTATAAATGTAAATGATAACCTCTGAACCACTGAACCCATGAACTTTTGAACTGATTGCATTTCTTTTCTTAACGCTACGCTTTCTGAATTTCTTCACGCATTTCGTTCAAGGCCGGGTTAAGAGGGTTAATTGTTTTTTCCCTTTCGTCCCAAATCCTCAACTCACCAAATCCACCCTTTTCCCCCTTTCGTCCCAAATCACCAACTCCCCGACTCCCCAAATCAACTTCATCCCCCCTCTCATAAAAAAGCAATTTTCTCATTCTGAACAATCAGATCAGGATAAATAAATTGAACAAAGCCCAAAAATGCCTTAAATTAAAGCGATAAAACACATTGAACGATCTATTAGGAATTAAGGATATAATGTGTATGAACGATATTTCATTTCGCAATGCATTGGCATATAGGCTGAGAACAGCCATGCAATTACTAGTCCATCGATTTTAGAATAATGAGCAATATCGTTTTTATAGATACTGAGGTGGACGTTAAAAGTAAAAACATCCTTGATTTTGGAGGGACTACAGAGAATGACTTAAGGGTACATTCAAATTCAGTTTCTGATCTAATAAATTTTATCAGTCAAAAGGAGTATATATGTGGCCATAACATTATAAAACACGACTTACCGTTCATTGAAAGAGCTATAAATAGGACTATTTCAGACATCAAGACCATTGACACTTTATATTTATCCCCGCTATTATTTCCTACCAAGCCGTATCATGCTCTCTTGAAAGATGATAAGCTTCAAACCGAAGAATTAAATAATCCATTAAACGACGCAATAAAAGCTAGAGACTTATTTTATGATGAAATATCAGCATTCCAGGAAACCAATAATGAGTTAAAGCAGATTTACTTCGCTTTGTTAGGTGATAAAAAGGAATTCCAATGGTTTTTTGATTTTAATAATTATTCAATCCCCGACATCAATATTGTCAATCTGATAAAACTTCGGTTTTCGGATAAAATATGTCAAGATGTTAATTTACACAAATTGGTTCTAGAAACGCCGGTAGAATTAGCATATTGTTTAGCTATAATAAATTGTGAAAGTAGGTATTCAATAACTCCACCTTGGGTAATAAAGAATTATCCGGAAATTGAAAGAGTTATGTATTTGTTGCGAAACAATCCTTGCCTGCAAGGTTGCACTTATTGCAATAAATCTCTTGATGCAAAAATTGGATTAAAGAAGTTTTTCGGGTTTGATTCCTATAGAACTTATGGTGGCAAGACTTTGCAGGAGGATGCTGTAAAAGCAGCGATTAACCATAAATCGATTTTAGCAGTATTTCCTACCGGAGGAGGTAAGTCGGTAACCTTTCAGGTTCCCGCATTGATGAGTGGTGAAAATGTAAAGGGCTTAACGGTTGTAATTTCCCCCCTTCAATCCTTAATGAAAGACCAGGTAGATAATCTGGAAAATTCAAATATTACAGAAGCTGTTACTATAAATGGTTTACTTGACCCAATTGAAAGGGCAAAATCTTTATGGAGAGTTGAAAATGGGTCTGCTTCAATTCTATACATCTCACCTGAATCCCTTCGGTCAAAAACAATCGAACGACTATTACTTGGTAGAAATGTAGTTCGGTTTGTTATTGATGAAGCGCACTGTTTCTCATCATGGGGGCAGGATTTTAGGGTTGATTACTTATATATTGGAGATTTTATAAAAGCATTGCAAGAAAAGAAAAATCTTGAAAATGGAATACCAGTTTCTTGTTTCACTGCAACCGCGAAGCAAAATGTAATTCAGGATATTAAGGATTATTTTCAAAACAAACTATCGTTACAATTAGAAACCTTTAGCTCTAAAGCAACGCGTACCAATCTCAAATATAAAGTGATTCCGAAAAAGAATGATGAAGATAAATATAATGTATTACGAAATCTGATTGATGGTAAAAAGTGCCCAACGATTATTTATGTTTCCAGAACAAGAAAAGCGTACCAAATTGCTGAACGATTATCAAATGATGGATATCTGGCGAAGCCTTATCATGGTAAAATGGAAAAGCAGGAAAAGTCGAAAAACCAAGATGCATTTATACGGGGTGAAGTAGATATTATCGTGGCAACATCTGCTTTTGGAATGGGGGTAGATAAAAAAGATGTCGGGATGGTTATTCACTACGAATTGTCGGACTCTTTAGAAAATTATGTTCAAGAAGCTGGTAGAGCGGGACGGGATGAGAATATTACGGCTGATTGTTATGTACTTTTCAATGAAGAAGACTTAAGCAAGCATTTTATTCTACTCAATCAAACCAAGTTGAATATAAAAGAGATTCAACAAATTTGGAAAGCAATAAAAGATATTACCCGTTTTAGGTCAAATGTATCTAATTCTGCATTAGAAATTGCCCGTAAAGCAGGGTGGGACGATAATGTAGTTGAGATTGAAACAAGAGTTACGACTGCAATATCGGCATTGGAAGAAGCAGGATATCTTAAAAGAGGGCAAAATATGCCCCGGATTTTTGCTAACAGCATCTTGTCAAAAAATGCACATGAAGCTATTGAAAAAATAAACTCGTCAGAAAATTTTAATGCGAAACAGAAACAACAAGCGGTTAGGATTATCAAGAAGCTTTTTTCGACAAAAAGTAGAAAACAAGTAACTGATGAAGCCCCAGAATCAAGGATTGACCACATATCAGATCATTTAGGAATATTAAAAGAGGAAGTTATTAATGTTGTTAATTTATTGCGTGAAGAAAAAATATTAGCGGACACTAAAGACTTAACCGCTTTTATTAAAAGAGGAGAAAATAAAAACCACTCACTAAGCATTGTAAACTCATTTAGTAAAATAGAGCGATTTCTTGTATCTCAATTTGAAGAACAAGAAAAGTCATTTCACATTAAAGAGCTCAACGAACAGGCGGAGGAGAATGGGTGTGAAGATGTTACTCCTAATAGGATAAAAACCATAATTAACTTTTGGGTGATTAAAAACTGGATTAAGAGGAAGCAACACGATTTCTCAAGAAATCATTTAACAATATTATCCAATTATTCAGAAACGGGATTAAAAGAAAAATTAGAAAAAAGGCACGAATTAGCCTGTTTTATTGTTGATTTCCTTTACTTAAAAAGCGCGCAAAATTTATCTTCTGATGAGAAAAATCAAGGTCAGGTTTTGGTCGAATTCTCGGTTCATGAGCTCAAAGAAGAATATGAAAAACAAAACGCTTTGTTTAAGCTAAATGTAAAACTTAAAGATATTGAGGATGCTTTGTTTTATTTGTCCAGAATTGATGCGATAAAAATTGAAGGGGGATTCCTTGTAGTTTATAATAAACTAACCATTGAACGACTTGAACTGGATAATAAAAAAAGATATAAAACGGAAGATTATCAAAAACTAAATCAGTTTTATGAAAATAAAATCCAGCAGATTCATATAGTTGGAGAGTATGCAAAAAAAATGATTCACGATTATAAAGAAGCTTTACAGTTTGTTGACGATTATTTTCAATTAAACTATACTTCTTTTCTGAACAGGTATTTTAATGTTAGTAGACAAAATGAGATAAAAAGAAATATTACTCCCACAAAATTTAAACAACTTTTTGGGGATTTGTCACCCGCTCAATTAAGTATCATAAAAGACAACAGCTCTCAATATATAGCTGTGGCAGCCGGGCCAGGTAGTGGAAAAACAAGAGTATTGGTACATAAGCTTGCATCCTTATTGCTTATGGAAGATGTAAAACACGAACAACTTCTAATGGTTACTTTTTCAAGGGCTGCTGCAACTGAATTTAAGAAACGCCTGCTCGATTTAATTGGAAATGCTGCCAGTTTTATCGAAATAAAAACATTTCATGCATATTGTTTCGATTTATTAGGACAAGTGGGTTCAATCGAAAAATCACAAACGATTATTCGCAAAACAGTTGAGAAAATCAATAATAAGGATATCGAGCCCAACCGCATTACAAAAACTGTTTTGGTTATTGACGAAGCCCAGGATATGGATAGTCATGAATTTGGGTTAATAGAAGCATTAATGGAGCAGAATGACGAAATGAGAATAATTACCGTAGGAGATGATGACCAAAACATTTACGAATTCAGAGGTTCCAGCCCTAAATATTTGGAACAATTTATTACTGGATATAAAGCCAAAAAAGTCGAATTAATTGAAAATTATCGAAGCAAGGCAAATCTTATAGAGTTTTCAAATCAGTTCGTAAGAAAAATTACGCATCGACTTAAAGAAACTCCAATTATCCCACATACAAGCGAGACCGGAATATTAAAATTAATTAAGTATTCCAGCGCTAACCTAATTGAACCTGCTGTAAATAGCATATTATCTTCCGCTTTGAAAGGAACTACTTGTGTTTTAACGCAAACAAACTCTGAGGCATTACATATAGAAGGACTTTTATTAAAAAATAATCTGCCGGCAAAGCTTATTCAAACCAACAATAGCTTCAGCTTGTACAACCTATTAGAAGTACGATACTTTATAAAACAGCTATATTTTTCTGAGGATAAATATATTATTCGCGAAAATAACTGGAAATCTGCCAAAAGAAGCCTTTGGGATAAATATAAGAACAGCGCTAAGATTGATATTTGTATTAACCTAATCAAGGAATTTGAATTAAGTAATCCGAAAAAGAAATATCAATCTGATTTTGAGGTTTTTGTGAGGGAATCAAAATTCGAAGACTTTATTAATACTACAGGAGAAACAGTATTTGTTTCAACTATTCATAAGGCTAAAGGTAAAGAGTTCGATAATGTTTTTCTAATGCTTAATGGTTTCCATCCTGTTAACGATGAGAAAAAAAGACTGCTATACGTTGCAATGACAAGAGCTAAACAAAACCTTACAATTCACTTAAATGGAAATTACCTTGATGATCTTTCTTGTCAAAATATCCAACGAATAAAAGACGATTTTCCATATGAACCTTCATCCCTGCTGGTGATGCAATTATCTCATAAAGATATATGGTTAGACTATTTCATTTCCAAACAGCATATTATTATGAACCTAAAAAGTGGTGATGAGCTGATTGCCAATAATGATGGTTGTTCTGACAAAAACGGAAATCGGATATTAAAATTTTCAAATAGCTTTAAGGAGAAAATTACCGAATTTGAAAACAAAGGTTACAAACTATCGGATTCAAAAATTAACTATATAGTTTATTGGAAGAAAGAAGAATTTGAGGATGAGATTCTAATAATTTTACCGGAATTGAGGTTTATAAAGCACGACGCCTTAACAAGCGGTCATAAATAATGCCATGTGTTGTGGTAAAATAGAAATCAGTGTATTCATTAAATATAGCTTCTAACTACTAAGTAAGTGTTTCAAAAACCTATGCTAATCATATTTTCAAAGGTTCAATTCTTTCCGAATTAGCGCTATACTAAAAAAGGCAAGGATACAAACCATTTAAATTATGAAATGCAGTTCTTTTTTAATTTTGATATTTCTCCTTACATCCTGCAATCTAATGAAAAATAATGAACAAACCGAGGCTGATAAATTCTGGACAAAATATTTGGAAGCATTAAAAAAAATGGACGCCGAATATTTAATTGAAAACTCTTTTGATTCCATTCAATGCGGCGACTGTGCAATTGAATCAATTAACCCGTCTGAATTTTACAATTCCCGAGAGTTCTTCAATAACCATTTTGATAAATTAATGAACCAAGCAATTTATCAAAGTAAATATTCAATTTATGATAATAACGACACGGTCAGAATCAACTATAATTTCGGGAATAGTAATCAAATATACACGCTGGTTAGAATAGAGAACAAATATAAATTTCATGGAACGTTTCCAGTACCATAGGACAAAAAACGGTTGCCAGCAATTAAGCTCCAATGATATTCGATAGTGCCGCGGTACATTGGAGTCTCGAAAGTATTCGGGTTAATTTCAACCTCCGGCTAATCCGGTTCAAATTGTGCCAGTGCTTTCGTTTCAAACTGCGCCAGTGAAATTATTCAATGTCTTTTCTTCCCTTTTGTTTCATTTTGGTAAAATCTACAAATCACTAAATCATCCAATCATACTCTTTTCCCTTCATTGAGCTAAAATACATTCCGACTTCTCCATCCCTTTCCATTTTAAATCCTGGTGGCTATATTCAGGGAAAACTTTTAAAATAAAGTTTTAGTGTTACCCATTATAAAATGAAAACTTCCGCATTAATTGTTTTATATACATTGGGTTTAGCCCAGTTATTCGGACAATCAAATGATATATCCATACAAAAAGATTCGATTAATTCGACCAATATGGGATATGTAATGAATTATTACGTTCACGTCCCAAATAATTATATCTCACAACAAAATAATAAGTTTAATGTCATTTATCTGCTGGATGGAAATCCGCAATCAAAACTGTTTGATTTAGTAAGAGCAAATTTTAGTTATCCTAACAATGATTGGTATTTCAATTTTCCACCTTTTATCCTGGTAGGTATTGATCCCAAAAATCGCTCTCAGGAATTCACCCCTGAGACGAATGATATAAAAACTGTGAACAATTATCTGTTTAAAACATATGGCTATGGAAGAGCAGATGATTTTTTAAACTTTTTACAGCATGAATTATTCCCCCGGATCGAAAAGGAATATAACGTAACCAATCATCGGTTGGGAATCGGACATTCATTAGGGGGTACATTTTTGATGTATGCATTAAATACAAGACCATCACTGTTTAATGCTTATTTTTTATTCAGTCCGAACCTTGAATATGGGAATAAACAACTGGTAAAGACTTTTGCAACTTTGGGTATAGAATCCGTTAAAGATAATTTCCTATATATCTCTATAGGCGATGATCCGAATTATGAATCAAAATTTAAACCTGCTATTGAAAATTTGGATTCTGCAATCAGAACCAAAGATTATCAAAATTTTATTTGTAAAATTGACTATTTAACCCATTGCAATCATTCCGAATCGCCTCAAATATCTTTGCCTCCGGCGATATCGGAATACAAAAAACTATATCAATGGCCTTCCGTTTCTCAGCGTGAATATTTCTTATCGAATGCAAAAGGTTACTTAGATGAAATAAAGAATTATTACACAGAAAAGACAAAGATCTTAGGCTATCAGTATGAACCGGGTATTGATATAATCAATAATGAGTTTGTTTACTATGCCTTAGATAAAAATAAAATGAAAGAGGCATTAGAGGTCATTAACTGGGGAATAGAATTATATCCGGATAATTATTTTACACATTCTTTGTACCTCACAAAATCTTATGTGCTGGAAAAAATGGACGCAAATAAAGCGGCGATAGAAAGTTGTAAGGTAGGCCTAACCATTTTGAAATCAAATAAGGAAAAGATGTATCCGGAGGATTATCAATATGCTTTTGATGATTTAACTAACCGAATGAATGAATTATTAAATCAAAACAGCGAATAATCACGTAGAGAGCGTGACCAGTGCTTACGGATGAAGTGTACCAATCAAAAGATAAGTATAGCATTTTTCAGCCCTTTGAATATAAATCATCATTTACATTCCTTAAAAAATCATCCGACTTCTCCACCCCTTTCCATTGTAATTCCTGGTGGCTGCTAACATAAAATCTTTTGTACCATGCTCTGGTGTGGCAGAAATGGGTGGGTTTGTAAAACTGATAAAAATCATTATTTGTAATTAGTCTAAATTAATACCTTTGCCGTATTGTTTCCCTTAATTCAGCTCAATGAAGAATAAATACATAGCCATTTTTGCATTATTCCTGATGGGGTCAGGAACACTATATGCCCAGAATTTTAGTATTAAAGGCAAAGTTTTAGACCAGAATGAACCTGTAATAGGGGCTAATGTCATGGTAGTTGAAACCAGGCAGGGTGCGGTCACCGATGAAAACGGCGCCTTCGTGCTGGGAAAGGTGCCCTCGAATGAATATACCCTCAGGGTTTCCTATGTCGGTTATCTTTCCCAAAAGGTTCCGGTGACGGTAAACAATAGCGATGTGATAATTGATGACATTGTTATTCAGGAAGATCATTTCAACCTGGAACAAGTGGTGATCACGGCAACCCGTAATGAAATTCTGCGCAGTGATGCCCCCATAGTTGTCAATCTGGCTGATGACAAATTGTTCAAAGCCACACAGTCGGTCGTATTAGCCGAAGGGTTGAGCTTTCAGCCCGCTTTACGCATAGAAAACAACTGTCAAAACTGTGGCTTTAATGGTTTGAGAATGAACGGTTTGGAAGGGGCGTACAGCCAGATCCTGATTGATGGACGCCCCATCTACAACAGTCTGCAAGGGGTTTACGGATTGGAGCAGATTCCTACCAACATGATTGAACGGGTAGAGATAGTTCGAAGTGGAGGATCTGCGCTTTATGGAAGCAGTGCAGTTGCCGGTACCGTGAACATCATCACCAAAGAACCCATTGAAAACAGTACTTATCTGAGAACGAACCAGGCATTAATTGACGGAAACACTCCCGATCAGACCTATATGGTGGGTGCAGATGTGGTCAGTGATGACCAAAATGCAGGAGTTACGTTGAGCGGCTTCCACCGGAACAGGGATTTTTGGGATGCCAATGGCGATGGTTTTTCAGAAATGGGCCAACTCAGGGCCACTTCTTTTGCGGTGAAGGCTTTTTACAAGCCTACCGAATTGTCAAAAATCACTTTCAACGGATTTAACATCTACGAGTTCCGAAGGGGAGGAAACAAATTTGACCGTCCGCTTCACGAAACAGACATTGCCGAATCTACGACGCACAACATTCTCAATGGAGGCCTGACCTACGAGCAGTATACCAAAAACCAAAACCACAAGTTTTCGACCTATTTAAATTACCAGCATCTCGACAGGGATAGTTATTACGGGGCAGAAGAAGATCTAAATGCCTATGGCGACTCAAAAGACAACAGCTTTGTGGGAGGTTTTCAATACACCGGTGAACTGGGCCATTTTGCAGGGGGCTCACACACCCTGGTGGCAGGTTTTGAGTACAATCGCAATAACATGCAGGATAACGCCCCCTCTTACGACCGGTTTATTGATCAAACAGCTGAGCAGTTTGGCGTATATCTGCAGGATGTGTGGGAAATAGCGGATAAGTTCAATATTCTGTTAGGCGCTCGCATAGACGAACACAATCTCGTGGGAAGGCCGATTGTAAGTCCCAGGGCTAACGTAATGTATAAAATCACCCCTGATGTACAGTTTAGGGTAGGTTATGCAAGGGGTTTCAGGGCGCCACAGGTATTTGATGAAGACCTGCACATTACCCAGGTAGGCGGAGAAGGTACCGTGATTAGAAATGCCGGCAACCTGACCCCGGAGTACTCCAACGCTTACAGCGCCTCCCTCGACTATAACAAGTATATGGGCGATTGGTCACTTGGAATTACCCTGGACGGTTTTTACACACAACTTACCGATGTATTTATCCTTGAAGAGCAAGGCATGGTGGGCAATGGTGATTTGCTTTTGGAAAGAAGAAATGGCAGTGGGGCAACTGTGGCAGGGGTAACCATTAACCCCAAAGTACAATACAAAGACAATTTCAGCTTACAATTTGGCCTTACTTTTCAAAACAGCGAATATGATGAGCCGGTCCAATGGTCGGAATCGGTGGAAAATACCAGTAAAAGGTTTTTCAGAACCCCGGACCAATACGGTTTTTATGTGCTCTCCTGGAATGCCGCCAAAAGCGTTACCCTTAATTTGTCAGGCGTTTATACAGGGGGTATGATCGCACAGCACTACGCGGGGTATATTGCAGAAGATGTCCTGGAAACGACTCCTTCATTCTTTGAAAACAATTTTAAAATTGATTTTACCCCGAAACTGAATAGTAAAATGGACATCACCTTCAATGCAGGTATCCAGAACTTCACCAATGCCTATCAGGACGATTTTGATTTGGGTATTGACAGGGATGCCGGCTACATCTACGGGCCAGGCAGACCACGCACTTATTTTCTGGGTATGAATATCCGGTTATAAGTAGCCTCATTGTCAATGCCTGAAATACGGTGACCATTTTTAAAATTTAAAATCAGTCTTTAAACAGTTTGATTGCCCCCTGCCACAGTTGCTCCACTTCCCAAATTTCTTAACGCCTTTTGATCAAGGCCAATAATGACTCTGAATGGCGAGAAAGATTCAATCAGCTAGTTATTGAGGGATTGAAAGCTCAGTGTTCAGAAAATGAATAAACAATATATTCAAAAACCCACCGAATCAACTTACGAGAGTTGCAAGTGACAACACCTGCAACGGCGAAGAAGCGCTATGAGCCATAAGCTATGAACCATGAGCCATGAGCTAATACCTTCCAGCTTATAGCTTCGAAAGTTCAGGGTTCAGGGTTCAGCATTTAAGGTTCAGGGTTCGGGGTTCAGAGTTCAGGGGATTGCGAATTAATAAAAAAACATTCAAAAACCCCCAAATCCACCATCTTCCTGAATGATACTGTAAAGATTCGGAAGCGCCATGAGCTAATATCTTCGAGCTTCCAGCTTCGAGCAAAAAGAGCTTTAAGCTTTCGACTTTCAGTTTATCTAAACAACTCAACGAATCCACCCATCCACTAACTCCTAACTTGTGAACCACTGAACTGTTGAACCCTTGAACCCCTGCGTGTAAGCCCGAACCAAAAGCGGGGGGTGCGTGGAGATGCGGGGGGAAGCATTTTTGGTTCTAGACCTTTTGGATACTTTTGTGGCGATGACAAAAGTATCTGCCCGTCCGGCATGAGGACAGAACGAATATCAACTCATATGTCGAATACGTTCTTTTTTAATGTTATTACAGGTTCAACCAATTTCAACACAAAAACCCCTTTTGCTTGCGCGTATGTAATGACATAAATCCGGGAAATGACATTTAAGGATAAAGAACATGGTACAATCTGATGTGATCGTTTGCCCTCTAGCTCTGATGAAATCCTTACAGGATTTATCAGAATTCTCATCCGAACAGGGCGGGTTCCTACTGTTCTGTCATGATACAGAAAGTAGGTAAAGCTTGCCTGCAGGCAGGGAAATCAAGGCTGGTAAGCAATCCGA
>DNTA01000090.1 GCA_003500135.1 Cytophagales bacterium
GAACATGCAGTAATACCAAGTGTGAAGCGGCAATTTGCTGTGCATCATGATGGTGCCACTCCGGATGGTCGTTTTTGCACGGCAATCCATGCATTCCCACCGATTAATCGTGCTCAGCCAACTCAATCGCTTCGACGCGCACTTTCGGCACACAAGCCCGTTCTTCTCTCGCATTTTTTTCATGTGGTGAACGCATGCCGATTCATCTGGAAACTGTTTAAAGAAGTCTTTTGCTGTCATAATCATCATATTTTCAGCAAACCTCAGGCCCCGCTCCGTAATCTATTTATGTTCTACATTCAGACGGACATACATTAAGCTTCTAAAATTGGATTTCCGTTTGCGGCCATTATCTTTTTAATTGGGTATTTCTACGAAACTATAAGAGTTATGATATGAGTAGAATAATTCTGAAAATACTATCGATACTTGGACTATCATTCTTGACTGTTGTTTTATTCGTTTTCGGACAAATCCCATTAATTGAAGGAAAACACCTATTGAATAAATATATCGACACAGAATTTGCAGAAAATTATAGTCCAGAAAAATTTGAGCAAATTAAAATTGGGATGAAACTCGACCAAGTAATTGATTTAATAGGAGAACCTCTCTACACGGGAAATGGCTACAAGGACACTTTGAACAGAAATTATTACTACACCGGAGATGGAAAACTATTGCACAAAACAAAAGACAATGGACAAAAAGGCTATGACGACTTTGCTTGGTATAGGTCTACTATTGAAGTAAATTCAGAAAATATTGTAGTTAATATTGACAAGGGATGGAGCCATGATTAAAAAAGAAAAAAGCCAGCATACAACATCGGCTATAGCAAATGCGGGCTGACTGCTTATAAATGACAATATTACAAGTAAATAACATTTGGTCTGGCGGACAAAGAATCGGTTTCAAAATCCCGCACTTGCCATAGCCAGGGCCGTTAGCGTGCATTAATGACAACAGAAACTACACAGGAAAAAATAAAATATGAGTTCGCAAAAATATTCAGTAAACCAGCCATTAATTGAAACATTGGTTACTTGGGTAAAATCAGGAGAAATTGCTATTCCGGAAATTCAAAGACCCTTTGTTTGGAGTTCTACTAAAGTGAGAGATTTGATGGATAGTTTATATCAAGGCTATCCAATTGGGTATATTATCGCTTGGAGAAACCCAAATATTAAGCTAAAAGATGGAAGCTTATCCGAGGGAAAGAAAATCTTGATAGACGGACAACAAAGAGTTACCGCATTAACTGCTGCAATAATAGGTCAGCAAGTTGTAAATAAGGATTATAAAAAAATCAGAATTAAAATTGCATTTAACCCTCTCGAAGAAAAATTTGAAACCCTAACACCTGCGATTGAAAAAGACAGAAAATGGGTTAATGACATATCAACAGTTTTTAATGGAGATTTATTTGATATTGTAGGTAACTATTTAGAACAAAATCCTGATGTTGACAAGAAAAAGATACAAACGGTATTTCAAGACTTAATAAATATTCCAAAGAAACAAATTGGGCTAATTGAACTTAGTGGCGATTTGGATATTGAAAAAGTAACTGAAATATTTATCAGGATAAATAGTCAAGGTGTAGAGTTAAGCCAAGCTGATTTTGTTATGTCAAAAATTGCGGCAAATGAAATTTATGGAGGAAACTTATTAAGAAAGGCAATTGACTATTTTAGCCATTTGGCTGTTGCCCCTGAGTTCTATACTCATATTGCTGACAATGACAAAGAGTTTGTTCACACTGAATATTTTTCAAAAATAAGGTGGTTAAGAAAAGAGAATGATGATTTATACGACCCAACCTATAAAGATGTTTTAAGAGTTGCTTTTACTTACAAATTTAATCGTGGGAAAATTAGTGATTTAGTTAGTCTATTATCTGGAAGAAACTTTGAGACACGTGAATATGAAGAAAATATTGCAATGGATTCATATTCAACACTCATTGATGGGGTTAAAGATTTTATCAACGAAACAAATTTTAAACGGTTTGTAATGATAATTAAGTCAGCAGGTTTTGTTACAAACAAACTTATTCGTTCAGTAAATGCTTTGAATTTTGCCTACATTCTTTACTTAAAACTCAGAGAACAAAATTGCAATCCATCGCTTATTGAGAAATATGTAAAAAAATGGTTCATTTTATCATTGCTTACTGGAAGATATTCAGGTTCGCCAGAAAGCCGATTTGATTTTGACATTAAGAACATTTCCAAGAAGAATTTTGCTGATTATCTGAAAGAAATTGAAGATGCTCAATTATCCGACGCTTTTTGGAATGCCGAATTAATACAACGCTTAAACACATCAAGTTCTACAAGCCCCGTGTTTAATGTGTTTTTAGCTTCACAATGCTATTTTAATGATAAAGGATTTTTATCAAAAGACATAACCGTTAAAAACTTGATAGAACAACGAGGCGATGTTCACCACATTTTTCCAAGAGATATTTTAAAGAAAAAAGGATTAACGAGGGGACAATATAATCAAGTTGGAAACTATGTGTATACCCAAAGTGAAATAAACATAAAAATTGGGAATAAACCTATTGAAAAATATTTGACAGAAGTTAGAGGTCAATGTAATGGTGGAGGGTTAATTTATGGAGGTATTACCGAGTTAAATTTGCTCAATGATAATCTGAAACAAAATGCTGTTCCTGAAATAATTTTTGAAATGACAACAGAAGATTATCAAGATTTCTTGCTTCAACGAAGAGCAAAAATGGCACAGAAAATGAGAAAATATTATGAAGAAATATAAATAACGACACGCTAACAATGGCTATACGTAATGCGGGTTAAAGTGCTAATATGTAAGTAATTAAAATAAATAAACTAACAGCTAAACGGAAAGTGTAGTGCCTTGAAATCCCGCACTACGCATAGCCGAGAACGTTACCGCCAAGCAAAAAAAAACGACAGTGCGGAGATTAACAGTCATAATCTAAGCATATTTTGCGGAGAAAGTTTTATTTGCGGAGAATATGACGTATATTTGTCACATAATTTGCGGAGAATGAAGATCTATATACACGAAAAAGAAAACTGGACTGACTTCACTTGGGTCAATAAGAAAGTGATGATAAAACTTGGTGAAGCTAGAAATCAACAGGGCAGACTTCTTGGTAAAATGGAATCACTAGGTTTTGATTTGCAGAATGAAGCGGTTTTGAACACTCTTACCTTAGATGTTATAAAGTCATCGGAAATCGAAGGCGAGTTTTTGGAAATAGAACAAGTTCGTTCTTCCATTGCTCGTCGATTAGGAATTGATATAGCCGGAGCAGTAGAATCGGAACGGCATGTTGACGGAATAGTTGAAATGATGCTTGATGCTACACAAAGGTATGAACTGCCTTTGACAAAAGACAGATTGTTTGGTTGGCATGCTGCGTTGTTCCCATCTGGTTGGAGTAATCTTTATAAAATTACAGTAGCAGACTGGAGAAAAGACACAACCGGTCCAATGCAAGTTGTATCGGGACCTATGGGAAAAGAAAAAGTTCACTATCAAGCTCCTAATTCAGACAGGATAGAACCAGAAATGAAAAGATTTTTAGACTGGTTTGAAAACGAGCATGAAACAGATATGGTTCTGAAAGCGGCTATTGCTCATTTATGGTTCGTGACAATTCATCCATTCGATGATGGAAACGGACGAATTACAAGAGCAATTACAGATATGACATTGGCGCGTTCTGACAAAAGTATTAGGCGGTTCTACAGTATGTCTGCACAAATTAGGGTTGAAAGAAAACAGTATTATGAAAAACTTGAAAAAACACAAAAAGGAAATTCAGATATTACAGAATGGATTTTGTGGTTTTTACAATGTTTAATAAATGCTATTGACTCCACAGATGAGACTTTATCGAAAATACTTCATAAAGCAGAATTTTGGAAAATACATTCCACCACAATTCTCAATGATAGACAGCAAAAAATAATAAACAGACTACTTGATGGATTTGACGGAAAGTTAACAACCTCGAAATGGGGAAAAATTAACAAGTGCTCTCAAGATACGGCTCTTAGAGATATTCAAGATTTGATTAAGAAGGATATCTTACAAAAAGAAGCGAGCGGTGGACGAAGCACAAATTATGAATTGAAAGAAATGCCAGGCGGTAACAATGTATAAAAATAATAGCCGTTTCAGTAGTAAATTCAAGGATTGTAGCCCGCTTCAGCTTTTCTGTAACTTGACAGGAAAGTGCCACGCAGTCGGCTACTATTCCTATACTAAACGTTGTGGCCAATTTGGTACGTTAAAGGGACATAGTT
>DNTA01000044.1 GCA_003500135.1 Cytophagales bacterium
ACTATTTTCAATAGCTAAATAAGTGCCTTCTTCTGAAACTTTGATTAATATATTATTATTTGAAAATGGTAAATTAGTATCAATCCAACTATCTGTTTTCTCACTATATAAATGTCTGAAATTATAATTTAAAAAAAATAATTCCCCATTGGACAGCATATTAAATCTGCCCGAACTCATACCGGACGGTATATTTATTCTATTCCAGTTTTTAGTATAAGGTTCACTACTCAAAAAAGCACGCACGCTATTCTTAAAAAAAATTCTTTCATCAGAGACTAAATATTTATTTGCATTGTGTGAATAAGTATTACAAGGTGTGTACCATCCTTCAATGAATTCATTATAAGGATTTATTTTTATTTGAAATAAGTCAATATCTATGCAATCATCTTTTGCGACACCACAAACATTTCGGTCCTTGAAAGTTAAAACCTGGTCAATATCAGCACATCCCAACCTCCATTTAATGGTAATAGTATCGCTATCATAACCGCTTATATCCAACACTTCACCTGTTGGATCGGATATAGAAACTTCAATATTTCGATTCACAGGTTTACCTTCCAAATTGGTAATCATCAATCTTATTTCCTTATCGAGAAACTGCCCACTAGTACCTTCTTGATCAAAACCACCAACCAAAGTATAGAAAAAATTTCCATAGGTTAAGATTTTATCATCAGATGCTTTTGTAGGATTTTCATCCTCTTCACATGAAGAAATAATTAAAACTAAGGATATTGACACCAGTAGTTTAAGAGCGGAAATCTGACTTTTCATAACATATAATTTTAAAAACTAAGATATTTTTGGTACTAATTTAATATTCATCTTTATAATAAAATTTAACAACCAAGTCATTAACTTGATGATTCAAAATCAAGAGTCTCGATATACAAATACTTTGTAATTGCCTTTTACTACCGGAAAGCCCTTATGGAATTCTAATATCTGTTTATTGGATAAGTTAATTCCGAAATCCGGAATAGAGACTGTTTTTATTCCATCTAAAGAACACTCATAAATAGTGGTATTACCGTCTGCATAGCAAGCTGAAAATAAACATAATAACCCAACAGCGAAAGAAATTGATTTCATAGTTTTTCAAAGAATTTCAATGCTAACTTATTATTTATTTCGGGATATTGATTAACCTAAACTCACTTTTTGACTTCAATTGAAAATATATTTATACCGACAGTTTCTTATAAATGCGCATTTTATAATGATATATCCATTGCAAATAAATGGACATCATTTATAAACATATAATAATCAGGGTTTTACATTAAATCTAAACACTCCTTAAAGAAAGCAATTGTCCTTTCCCAGGCCAATTTGGCAACTTCCTCATCGTACCTTGGCGTGGTATTGTTGTGAAACCCATGGTTGACCTCCGGGTATATATGGGCTTCATATTCCTTTCCGTGTTTTTTCAGTGCGGCTTCGTATTCAGGCCATCCTGCATTAACGCGCTGATCCAGCCCGGCATATTGGAGCAATAAAGGAGCCTGAATCTTTGGCACATCCTCAGTGTTGGGTTGTCCACCGTAAAATGGCACTGCTGCTTTGAGGTCCGGCAGGCGCACGGCCATCATATTGGATATCCAGCCTCCGAAGCAGAAGCCCACTACCCCAACCTTTCCATTGCACATTTCATGATCTTTCAGGGCATGAAAACCGGCAATAAAGTCTTCCAGCATTTTTCCGCGATCGCGTTCCCTTTGTAATTCCCTTCCCTCATCGTCATTGCCGGGATAGCCGCCCAGTGGTGTGAGTGCATCCGGCGCCAGTGTGATAAAGCCTTCCAGCGCAGCAATACGAGCCGTATCTTCAATATATGGATTGAGCCCCCTGTTTTCATGTACCACTACAATTCCGGGCAACTCACCCTCCTGACCGGCAGGGTAAGATAATAATCCTTTCATTTTACCTGCTCCTTTAGGTGAATCGTATTCGATATATTGAGAAACCAGCCTGGGATCATCGGGCTTTACCTGCTGAGCTTCTACATATTTGGGAAGGAGGAATGAAGCCAGTGAGGCTACGGTAATACCCCCGACCGCATAGCGCGATAAGCGGTCCATAAAAGTACGTCGATCAATTTTATTGTGGGCATACTGGTCGTACAAATCGAATACTTCCTGACTGAGGTCCCCTTTATTAATTCTTTTCATTTCTGTGGCGGTTAATGGTATTAAGCTGTATGTGGAATAACCAAATAAACATACTGCTGGAATTCAAATCGAAATAAAAGATCGCAATAAACTTTTGATTATCAAAACAATCTACTTGTACGTCCTGCTATGTAGTCATGCAAGATTATAGAATCAACCATTTAAATTTTATTAAGAAATAATCATTTGATATGATACATGGCCGTGGCCCATCATCCTTTGAATTAGCTTGTCAAAAGCAGCTTCTTTAAATAAGTGCCGGTTAAACCTAAAACAATACTCCTCTAAATAGCCTTGTAAATGCTTCTCACCGACATGATGATGTATCCCTCTCAACCATCCTTTAAGCTGCTGGATAAACCTGTGCATGAATGTGGAATTTTCTTTTGGAGGGCTTTTCTTTGGTTCCAACTGCCATTTTTCCTGCATGGGGGAATACCCGGTCCACTTGTCTGCTGCAATACTGGCGCTTGTATCGATCGGTCTATCGGGTATTTTTTCAAGCCCTTTACTTGGGAAATCCTTTATTTGCATGCCATACGCCCGCTTTATCCCTTTCCCTTCGATTTCAATGACTATAGATGCTTTCATCTTTCCAGAAGCCCCCCTGCCTCGCTTTCCCTCTTTTTTACTACCGATAATATATTCATCCACCTCGCATTTTCCTTTAAGGGGATATAATTGGCTGCTTTTCATCGCAATACGTACCTTTTTTGTAAATAGCAATGCTGTTTTTCGATTGATCCCATAGCTGTTTGCCAATAATTCAGCCGGCATTCCTTGGGTAGTTGAACTTAATTCCAAAATAATGTAAAACGCCTTTCGAATGCCAAATTCCACCTTATGAAACAACGTGTTCGATGTAACTGCTTCAATATGTCGGCAACTTTTACAAACCCCATGGTAAGGGGAGGCCTTCTTTGGCCAAAAGTGCGTGTGGCCACATTTACTACACCTAAAGCCATCTTTCCATTTGTAGTGGGCAAGATAATCTTTACAATCTTCATCTGTTTTAAACTTCTCTATGAAGTTGACCACGCTTGCATCTTTAAATCCTTTAAACATATCATTGGTATATGCCATTAAATTGAGCGGGAACTAATTAAATTAGTAAATCTAATGTGCGCTATTCTAAAAATCTATTCAATCCCCATAGCCAGCTCCGCTACCAGAGGTTGAGCTCAACTCCCGCTCCAATTAACAACGGCCCTACCGCACATCATTGGAGCTTAATTGTTACCTGCTGGCATTTTAGATTTTCAATTCTGTATTACTTCCAACTTCAACAATTTTAATTCGTTCATCATCTATCTCCTTAATTTTTTCCACAGGTTCCTTATAATGTTCAAAAGTTCCATAATGAACAGGAATAACAACTTCCGGGATAAGTTTAGAAATCATTTTCTTCAACATTTTTGAATTTAAGGTCAATGTCATTATCCAACTTCCTTGTTTTGCAGCTCCCATATTCGGAATGAGTAAGTCAATCTGCTTGTTTTTAAGTGTTTTTATGATCGTATTTTTATAAACTGTATCTCCTGTAATGTAGATTCCTTTTTTTTCTTTTCCTTTTGATAGGGTTAAATAATATCCATTTACTTTTCCAGCGAGTAGTGCGCTTAATGGGTTTATTCCGTGAATTGCAGGAATTGCTTCAATTTTTATTTCGTAACCCTTTATTTTAAACTCTTTCGATTGTTTCCATCTTAAAACTGTCAAGTCATTCCCCCCTCTTTCTTGTAATATCTTGAAAGAATTTTTATTGGTGATAATCTTTGATGAATTAGAAATATTTGAAAGTCCAATACTATCAAGATGGTCTTCGTGGTTATGCGTTATTAGCCATAAATCAATATCTTCAAAGTCCTTTTCCGTATAAATAGGTTGTTCAATCCTTTTTGATTTAAACCAAAAATAGTCTTGAACAGTCCCTTTTTCACACAGAACGGGGTCAACAGCAATATTCAAATTGCCTATTGATAAAATAAAAGTTGCTCCACCTATCCAATGAAATATAATTTCCATTTTTAAAATCTTTTTCTTCTATTGTCTTTCCTTGCAGGTAACACTAAAGTGTATTATAAAAAGTTTTTCATGAATATAGCCATGACATTTTAAAATGGAAAGGTGTGGATAGAAGTCGGATGGTTTTCTAGCTCAATAAGGCGGAAACTTTTTTATACAACGAGTTAAACGATGCCGGAGCTATGTACCTTCTTTTCCTTGACAATTGCTTTTCCTGTTTTTTTTAGAATGATTATCATGCTGATTTGTTTTTTAACAGGTATTTCATCAATTTTTTACATTTTGCCACAAACTTAGACATACGTTACCCTGCCATAAAAATAGCCATGAATAATACACCTCAAGTCAAAGGACATCAATAGTATTATCATTATGAAGGCGCTTCCTTGAAGGCGATCTGATTTTTACTGGGCATTCTTCCTCTCTTTCATTTTGGATGCCTGGAAAAGTCTATTACGGCATCTACTTGCAGTACTTCAAGTCCATTCAATCCTTCCAATTAAGAGAGGTATGTGGCTTATTCAATCAGTTGAAAGAAAGCCTCTTTTTTGTTCGTACTATTAGCAGAAGTCAAAAATCCGTTATACCGGATCTTGTAAAACCCATTCGGCAAGATATGCCGGAAAAACCGGGCTATGAATTCTTCGGCTTTAAGTGTCATATACTTACCTTTCAGCGCTTTTCTGTATTCTAATTGGTCAATGCTACATTTAAGTTATTGATTGGTCTTTTAAATTGAAATGTATTGATGGATTGCACCATTGATAGTGAGGTGATTTTGGAGAGTATTCTTGTTTTAAACCCATCAAAGGACTTGGCATAATTCCTTCTGATCATGAATTGACCACAGAGTTGAGAAAAAAGGGTTTCGATTCCCTCACGTGTTTTTCTAAAGGCCCAATTCTGTTTCTTGTAATTTTTTTGATTGGTTCTCATGGGGTTTCCAATTTGATATTGGCAGTTTTAAAAAAATCTAACCGGAGGGAGGGGGAAAGATAGCCTTTATCTACAAGTAACACACAATCAGATAGTTGGGTATTGAATGCTCTCAGGAAGGTAGTATCATGGATATTGGCCTTGGTTAGTTCGATGGAATGAAAAACCCAGTTGGCATAACAAACTCCTTGATGCATATAGCCATAGAAGTGTAAGTTTTGCGAGGCACAGAACCCTTTGGTAGGGGCTGTATCAAAAGATGCTTTGCAAACTTTTGACCGTTTTTCACGTGCGATCCACATACTGCCAAAGGTGTAGAACCGACGATGAAATAATCTTGAAATTCCAAAAATTGCCGGGCAGGATGCTGTCGTATTTTCTCAAGAATTGGGAATAGTTGCTTTCTTCTACGGTTGAACCTACTTCTTTCAATAAGGTGTGGAAAATCACCGGCATAATCAGAGATAACCTTTCTAAACAATCAATTTTCACTGTCCAGGGACATGTATTCTGCCGTCAATGAGAGGTTAATAACCTCTAAATCATAGAATTGTGGCTATATTCCTGGTTTGGGTATGTTTCCATCATGCCTGAAAAGGTCTCGGCCATCAGATTTGATAGTTTGGTAAATCTTGTCGAAATTGCCTTTCATGTTGTGCATGAGCCTGATTTGTAAATTGTGATTAAATGACCTTAATATACTGATAATCAATTGATTGTACGACAATTTAATCAAATACAATACAAATAGCTTCGTAATAATTTATTAGCACAACGGGTTATATTAGTAAATCTTTTATGGGCTATTTTAGATTTAAAATATAGATATTGGTGATGAATATGTAAGTTTGTGTATAAAGTTCTTAATTCTTCGGTTTTTCTTACGCGTTTACCATATAAGGAGCAGAAGAGTTTTAAATGATCTGAAAAACAGTTAATTGCAACTTTACTTTTTTAAGACTGAATATTTTTTTTAATGAAGCATCCAATATTCGCCTTCGCCATATTATTGTCCTGTATTTTGAATATAACGCCAAATTTATATTCAGCAGGAATAAGCAAAACTGCCGGTACCGCAATAATGGCGCCTATGGCAGCAACTATTGTTAATGGAACGCTGGATATTTCAAATAGATTTGTTGACGTAACTTTTGATGAAGGAGTTTGGTCAAATAGTATAACCACTACCCCTGTTATCCCCGGGGATTTTAATTTAAATTTCGATGATAATGGCGGGGGCCTGACCAGCGTATCAATCAAAAGCGCCCGGCAGGCGGACAATACTGATGAGGCCTTGGCATCCCCTTTAACGGGTGGGGAAACGGTCATCAGGCTTTTCTTTAATTTGAATGGCACTCCATCGGGAGTGGAAACAATTGAGGTGACCCCATCAACTGGTGTTACCATTTTTATTTCCGGCGGAACACCAGTGCCTGTAACGGAAACAACCGGGGATTTGACCTTTAATGAAGCGCCAAAAATAACCAATACGGATACGCAATTTGAAGTTTGTAACAATAATAGTCCAGGCATTACCGTAATAGCTGACCTGGTTGGCACGAATTTCACCTGGACTGCCATGACGCCTACACCCGCTATAATTAGTGGCTTCACAAACAATGGCACGGGCGCTTCTATCGATGAAAACCTTATGAATTCGGGTACCGTTACCGGGGAAGTACGCTATAAAGTAACACCTGAAAATGGTGGTGTGCTGGGCAACCCGGTCACTTTTGTGGTAAAGGTTTTTCCTGTGCCAAATGTAACACCCGATCCTATCAACCAGGAAATTTGCAATAACGACGTAGCCCTGATCGATTTAGACGGTGATGTATTTAACACAACATACTCGTGGACTGTTTCTGCCGATCCGGAAATTAATAATGCAATTGACGGAGGAAGTGATTCGCGCATTCTACAGGTACTGGAAAATACGGGGCCTGCCACGGCCCAGGCCATCTATACCATTACCCCTTCTGCAAACGATTGTAGCGGTAGCCCCGTCGTTGCGAGCGTAGATGTGCTGCCAGCATTCTTTGCACGTGTTTTATCACAAAAGGATACCATATGTAACGAAACCCCTACCACAACATTTGACGTTGAGCTGGAGGGTACCGGGCCATGGAGTATCACTTATGTTGATGGCAATACTACCTTTAACGAAGTCGCCAACTCTTCCCCCTTCACGGTGACCGTTTTTCCCGGAAGCGCCAATACCACCTATACCATTCAGTCCGTCATTGATCAGTCTACGGGTTGTATATTGTTATTAAATAGTTCGGAGCGCGAATTCACAGTATTTCGAATTAAAGAAATTCTTGCCGAGCTGGTCACGGGTAATGAAATTGTATGTGAAAGCACACAAAACCTGGAAATAGAAATTGATTTTCAAGGTTTGGGGCCCTGGCAACTTCAGTATCTCGATAATGGTACTTCTGAGAGCTCTACTTTTACAAGTGCCAGTAGTGGAATCGAAGTGAGCCCTCAATTAGGTATCAATACATATGAATTATTGAGCGTAACGGACCTGCACCCAAGAGCTCTGGCGTGTGCCACATCTGTTAATGGCTCAATCGTTGTGGAAAAGATCCCATTCCCTACAGGCACACTGGCATTTAACGATGGTGAAAGTACCAAAGATGTGTGCCTCAATGAAGAAATTTCACTTTCAGTTGAACTTACCGGGCAAGGCCCCTGGCGCATCACCTACTCAGATGGTGTTGAAAATATAACGGTTGATAATATTACAAGTTCCCCATACAATTTTACTTATAATGTTGAGCGGTCGGGAACAATTGTACTCTCCCTTCTTTCTGTAAACACCAGCAACCCAACATGCCCCGGTACTGTTTCAGGTATTGCCACGGCTGTGGTGAAACCGGTACCTACCGGCATCGGTTCAGTAAGCGGTGACCCTGAAGTTTGTGCGAATGAAGATGATGTTACTTACACAGTTTCTAACATTATTGGGGCCGATGAATATACCTGGAGTTTGCCAACCGGCGTACAACCAATAGATGGTAACCTAACTACCAGTACCACCTCTATTAACCTGAACTTTACAAATGGCGCCGAAAGCGGAGAAATCCGGGTAGTCGGCTCAAACCAATGTGGTTCCGGTCCGGCAACTACTCCTTTCAATGTAGAAGTGCTTAACGTACCCGTATTGGAAGATCCGATTAATGGTTCTGAACTTGTTTGTGCCGGTGAAAGCGCTGTGGCCTACAGCATACCCGATCAGGGAGAAGGGGTCTCATATATCTGGACATTACCAAACGGCGCCAACAGCGGAGGTTTTTCGGGTGAAATAATCACAAATAAAAATGAAATACTGGTCAATTATACCATTAACGCTTCCAACAGTGCGATTAAAGTTTCAGCCTCAAATGAGTGCATTGACCGCTCGGACCCGGTTAGTAAAGATATTACGGTAAAACAAATACCTCCTAAACCCAATAGCATATCGGGTCCTGATGAATTGTGTGCTGAAAGTGGCGGCATAGAGTTCACCTCAGATAACATTCCTGACGTAGATGGCTATGCCTGGCAACTGCCACAATCCTTTACGCCCGAAAATGCACAATTCGATAGCGAGTCGGGGCTTTACCTCACCACTGGCCCCACCATCAGGGTACGCTCAGGCGCTACCTCTGGTTTATTGAACGTCAAAGCGGCCGGTGTAAATGAATGTGGGATTGGGGATTTATCACTAGCCTATAATATTGACGTGAATAGTGTGCCGCAATTTTTCATTGATATTGACCCCTCAAAAAACGAGGCATTTACCGGAGAGGTTATTTATTTTAATGCAGTGGTAAGCAATAATAATCAGGAGGAAATTTCGGAATGGAACTGGCAATTCGGAGATGGAAATTCAGGAAATGGTGTTTCAACACAGCATATTTATGGTCGTGGTGGTACATTTTTAGTTGAGTTAGAAGGCACCAATGTTATTGGCTGTACCGGAAGCAGTTCTATTGAAATACTCATTACGGAAGATTTTCCCATCAGGATCATGAATATTATCACCCCTAATGGGGATAATCGAAATGATGGGTTATTTATTGAAGGTGTTGAGACTTTCCCTTTAAATGAAGTAAGGTTAATTAGCAGAATTGGTGTTGAAGTGTTTTATGCCGAAGATTTTGTGAACAACAACTGGAATGACTACAATGTAAACCTCGAACCTGGCACTTACCTCTGTTTATTTAAAATAAAAGGGGTTGATAAAACTATTTCACAAACCATTACCGTGATTAAAAACTGATATCTGATTCTATTTCAACATGAAACATACTCTACATTTTTTTTATATCATTATCCTCACATTTTTACAACTGAGTATTGTACATTCCACAAGGGGTCAGGACGTTCCGGTATTCAATCCCTATTATAGCAATTCCTTTTATCAAAACCCGGCTTTATCAGGTTATAATTACATGACCCTTTCAGCTCTGTACCGTGGACAGTTCAATGGGGCCGAGGGCAGCCCAACAATCAATCAGCTCGCATTTACGTCTCCCATTATTCAGGGAACAGGTGGTGCCTCAATGCAGATAATCAATGATAATGCTAATGTATTTCAATCGCTTTATCTCATGCCTTCAATGGCATACCGGCTTGTCTTTTCCGAATTCAGTGACCTATCGGTCGGACTGGGCGCGGAAATTGTGAATTCACGCCTGGATATGGCAAAAGTAAATGTGCAGGACAAAGATGATGATATTATTAACCGATACGGGGCCGATCCAACATGGAATTATGATTTCACCTTTGGACTACACTACAAACACAAATACTTTAAGCTCGGTGCGGTGGCCCACAGGTTGCGTGGCATACTGGATAGTGAAAGGGAAAACAAGCTGCTCAGTGAACAGGTAAGTGCATATTTTATGCCTTCAATACCGTTAAACGGATTCCGTGATATGTTGGAAATCCTGGTGTTTTATCGATCCTTGCCTGGATTTGAAGATTACAGGCTTGATGTCGGGGCTTATTACACCTTTAGTGAATTGGCAACCTTTGGCGCATCATACGGATTGAATGGGGAAATCAATGTGCTGGCCGGGGTCAACTACAGAGGATTCTTTTTAAATTATAACCATGGTGTTGGCGTTCAAAGCAACCTTCAGAATACTGGTTTTATCAGCGAAATAACATTGGGATATCACCTATTCAGCGGAGGATACAGGTCACAGTTTTCCAGCGCACTTGAACAAACACGTGATGCAAGACGCATACGCAGGCTGGATATCTACAACAGTAATAACGTAGGACGATCTTCTCCTGAAAAATTTGGACGTAAATGGCGCTCTAAAAAGCAAAATTCTTCAAATCCCAACTCCAGATTCAATAAATCGAAAAAGAATTATCGCAAGAAGAAAAAAAGAAAGAAGAATTAAATTATTCAAGCTGCCTGAAAAGACAGCTTTTTTTATGAATTTATGAATTTAGCGACTGTAATCATGTAATCGTTCAAAATATGGTTTTCAAATCCCTCAATTCCAAATAATTTGTTACTTTTGAACGGGGCTTGTAATACTATAAACTTAAACCTGATGTGATTGCCTGTAATACATTTACTTTCAGTCAATCACTACCATTATTCATGATGTATCATGATAAAAAGGGTTAAGACGGTGAATTAAACAATTAAAGCTAATTTACTATGGCAATAGGAATGAGTGTGCCCCGGAATTCGATCGAAGAGGGCCCTTGTGAAAAAAACCAACTACTGCTACAGGTAGCATTGATAAGCCCCCTGATCATCGGTTGTATTAATGTTTTTAATTCCTCGCTTTTACAGGATCTTACTTTAGTAAGCTGTTTTTTGGCATTTGTATCTATAATGACTGCCCGATTCTGCTTTGAATTCATTTACCGTCAAGGAACTATGGATATAGTTCCTATATTTGTTTACAAGAGCATTTTTAATCGATCTAAATCATAAATTAAACTTAATTCACCAGATGGAACAGAGAAATAGTAATTACGGACTCGGCATGGGGGTATTCGGTGCCGTCTTTTTTATCTTCGGATTCGCCACTACTTTTATTGTTACGATGACAGCGCCGGTAAAGGCAATTTTTGGCTTGCCTGAATGGGGCGCCCAATTGTTATCCTCTGCATTTTTTATCACTTACCCAATCTTATCAATCCCTTCCGGAAAGTTAGTCGCAAAAATTGGCTATAAATGGACTGTGATTTTAGGTCTTCTTCTCATGGGAATTGGAAGTTTAATATTTTGGCCGGCCGCCAAAGTCCCTTCATTCCCAATGTTTCTGGTGGCTACTTTTATTCTGGCCGCCGGGGTTGTTTTCTTACAAGTAGCGGCTAACCCTTATGTAACAGCCCTTGGGCCTGAAAGTTCCGCCTCAAGTAGACTTAACCTCACACAGGCTTTAAACTCAATAGCAACAATGATTGCACCATGGATAATTTCAGTAGCAATTTTTAGAGGCCTGAGTGAATCATTGATGACTGCGAAAGAATATGGTTTTGCAGCTGCTGAAAGAGTGCCATTACCTTTTATAATTATGGCAGTAGTTGTGATAGCTGTAGCAGTAATTCTATTCACCATTAAACTACCTGTATTAGTTACTGAGAAAAAAGAAGGTGTTAAAAAGAGTGTTTGGTCATATCCTCACGTTATTTTAGGCGCTTTAGCAATATTTACATACGTTGGAGCTGAGGTAGGAAATGCCGGACTCATTGTCAACTATCTTAAAAATTCAGGCGGCATTGACCCCGAAGTAGCTTCTACTTATGCCGCGATATATTGGGGAGGCGCCATGATCGGTCGTTTTTTCGGTGCGATTATGTTTTCTGATATGAAAAGTAAGTCCAAGAAATATGGAATGGTAGGACTTGTTCTTGTATTAGCACTTATTTCAGGTGCTTTTGTAACTGCCAAGGGCTACACAATTGATACATGGAATTTCAACGCTGGTGTTACATTTATGGTTATTGCATTGGTAAACTTCATTATCATGCAAATTGGATCAGGAAAAGCAGCACGTACACTAGGCGTATTTGCAATTGTTGCAGCCTCACTCGCACTTATCACAACATTTACAACTGGTCAGGTTGCATTATGGACCATTATATCAATTGGTCTATTCAATTCAATTATGTTCCCTAATATTTTCTCATTAGCCGTAAGGGACCTCGATGGAGAAGAAATGGCATCTGCATCAGGAATAATTAATTCATTAGTTGTTGGTGGCGCTGTTATTCCTCCTTTGATGGGCGGGATTGCAGATACCGCAGGTTATACTTGGGCATTTTTGGTTCCTGCGGCCTGTTATCTGTACATATTCTTTTACGCCGTAAAAGGAAGTCAAATAAGATAAATATAACGAACCGGCAATGTTTGCCGGTTCATTTTATTTATATTTAATTTTTATGTATTGATTAAATACTTGACAAATCTCAAAACCGACAAATTCTAAAAAAATGAAAGAAATAGCAGTAGGAGTAGATATTGGAGGAACTTATACAAAGTACGGATTCGTAGATAAAGAAGGAGTAGTACTGGCCGCCGGTTCCATTGAAACCACTGGTCATGAAGATGTGGAAGCATACCAGGTAGCGCTTAAAGATGCAATAGAAGCAAAGAAAAACAGTTTAAGTGAAAATGTTGAAATAGTAGGTGTAGGCATAGGCGCCCCAAATGGCAACTACTACTCCGGAACGATCGAACAAGCGCCAAATTTGAGTTGGAAGGGTGTGGTCCCGTTTATCGAATTGTTTAAAAAACACTACGATGTACCCATGGCGCTAACAAATGATGCCAATTCAGCCGCCATAGGGGAAATGCTTTTTGGAGGTGCGAAAGGAATGAAAAATTTTATTGTCATTACACTCGGCACCGGACTGGGCAGTGGAATTGTAGTCAATGGAGAATTGGTTTACGGTCATGACGGCTTTGCGGGTGAGTTAGGGCACGTTACCATCGTGAGAGGAGGGCGACAAATCCCGACGGGCAGAAGAGGATCGCTTGAGGGCTATGTGTCAGCCCCTGGCATATGCCGTACCGTTTTCGAATTGATGGCAGAAATGATAGTGGATAGTGAATTTAGAAATATCCCCTATAACAAATTGACCGCGAAGATGGTTTATGAAGGGGCGCTTAAAGGAGACCCTATTGCCGTGGAAGCCTTTGAGCGTACCGGAAAATATTTGGGCGAAGCATTATCAGATACCGTTATGCATCTGAGCCCTGAAGCTATTTTTGTGTTTGGAGGCCTGGCAAGCGCGGGTGAGTTCATTCTCAATCCAACCAAAAAGCATATGGAAGATAACTTACTGCCGATTTTTAAAAACAAGGTAAAAATTTTACCTTCGGGACTTACTGAAACGAATGCTGCCGTTTTAGGAGGCAGCGCTTTGGTATGGCAGGAAATTGGTCGGTAACCTGGTGATGATCATCACCCTAAATTTTTAATTAACCCATAAATCTACTGGAAATGGATAACAAAAAACTCGTACCTTTTATTGTCATTTTAATTATCGCAATATTATCAATCATTTATTTATCTTCCAGTATCTTTTTAACCATCGATGCAGGTGAGCGAGGGGTGCTATTCAGAAAGTTCGGTGGTGGTTTGGATAAGGACCGCATTTATACTCAGGGCTTCGTGGTAAAAGCGCCCTGGAACACCATGCATGTTTACAATGTAAGGGAGCAAAAAGTTGAAGAAAAAATGGATGTACTCGATAAAAACGGGTTGTCCATTAGCGTGGATGTTTCAGTGAGGTTCAATCCGATTTACGATCGAATAGGATACTTACATGAAAACTTTGGGACTGATTACATTAGCACATTGGTTATACCAGAGGTGCGTTCAACCGTTCGACGGGTAATGGGTAGATTTACAGCAGAAGAAATATATTCCACCAAAAGGGCCGAAGTAGAAGACGCCATTATTTCTGAAACAGGTGACATCCTGAAACAGAAAAGTAATAACATCGACATGAAGGCTTTATTGATCAGGTCGATCAATCTTCCGGAGCAGATAAAAAACGCTATTGAATTGAAACTCCAGCAGGAACAGGAAGCTTTGGCTTATCAGTTCAGACTGGATAAAGAAAAAAGTGAGGCGGAAAGAAAGCGTATTGCAGCAGAAGGTGAAGCCAGAGCCAATAAGATCATTAACAGCAGTCTTACAAAAGAACTGTTAAGAATGAGGGGAATTGAGGCAACCACCAAATTGTCAGAGTCGCAAAACACAAAAATTGTGATAATTGGAAACAATGAGGATGGTTTGCCAATTATATTAGGCGATAACTAATACAACGGAAATACTTTACTGGTGGAAGTATTTTCTTTTTGTACTAATAGTTTAAAATTTAACTAAGGGTTAAGATGACTAAATTCGCTGAACTTTCCATTGATGGAAAAACGTACCAGCTTCCTGTTGTGGTAGGCTCAGAAAATGAAGTTGCTGTTGATATTAGCAATCTCAGAGCTGAAAGCGGCATAATTACGCTGGATACCGGTTATAAAAATACCGGTTCAACAAAAAGCGCCATTACTTTTTTGGATGGTGAAAAAGGTATACTCAGATACAGGGGCTATCCTATTGAAGGCCTTGCTTCTAAGTCATCCTTTTTAGAAGTGGCCTACTTACTGATTTATGGTGAGCTTCCTAAAGAAGATGAGCTTGTAAAATTCAGACAAGACATTAAGAACAACCAAATGTGCCATGAAGATACCAAAAAAATCATGGAGGGTTTTCCGTCTAACTCCCATCCTATGGGCATTTTGTCTTCATTGGCCACCTCACTTACTGCATTTTTTCCGGAATCATTAGATCCGAACCGAAGCTGGGATAAGGTCAAGCTTACTATTATCAGGTTGCTTGCCAAAATACCTACTATGGTGGCATGGTCGTACACAAAGCAAAAAGGACTACCTGCCAATTACCCGGATAATACCCTGAAATATGTTGACAACTTCCTTAAAATGATGTTTTCGCAACCCACTGCACCATTTGAAGTTGATCCGGTTATTTCAGATGCCATGGAAAAAATATTTATCCTGCATGCCGATCATGAGCAAAATTGCTCTACTTCTACTGTAAGGTTTGTCGGGTCTTCTCAAGCCAGCTTGTATGCTTCTATTGCAGCAGGTATCAATGCCCTGTGGGGACCGCTTCATGGGGGCGCCAATCAGGCTGTTATAGAAATGCTGACAGGCATAGAAGAAGATGGTGGTGATATTGATAAATACATAGCGAAAGCAAAAGACAAGGACGATCCGTTCAGGCTTATGGGATTCGGACACAGGGTTTACAAAAACTTCGATCCACGGGCCAGAATACTTAAGAAAAATGCTGATGCCATACTGGACAAGCTTGGCATTCAAGATAAAATGCTCGAAATAGCCAAAAAACTGGAAGAACACGCACTCGAAGATGATTACTTCGTCGAAAGAAAGCTGTATCCGAATGTTGACTTTTATTCGGGCATCATTATGAACGCTATTGGTATCCCTACCAATATGTTCCCGGTAATGTTCTCAATAGGTCGCTTGCCCGGTTGGATAGCACAGTGGAAAGAAATGCGTGAGAATAAAGAACCAATAGGCCGTCCGCGACAAATATACGTTGGCGCCAATGAAAGGGCCTATGTGGATTTTAAAAATAGATAGAATTAAAACAATATCTGTGAGAAAGCCGGTCAATTTGACCGGCTTTTTTTATATTAATCCCTCAAACTATTTAAAAAATTGATATGGAACTCCAAAATGCTTTTAGAAATGCAGTAGAG
>DNTA01000286.1 GCA_003500135.1 Cytophagales bacterium
TTTTTATTTGATATATACAGTCAGCTGCTGGCTCATAATGCCTTTGGCCGATTGCTGAAGTGCGCGGATGTATTCCAGCAGGTTGGTCCCGGATATGGGCTCCTCGCCGGGCCTTTCGCCTTTTAGCGCCTGCGCCGCGCATTGTAGCTGCTCCAGCGCCTGGCGCGCCACCTGCCGCACCTGGTCGCCAAACTGATCGCTGTGGCTCCGGTGTGCCCCCAGGGCGCTCAGGTAACTCAGCAAGGCATGGTTCAGGTAGGTCATGGTAAAGCCCAGCTCCTGAAACTGTCGCGACTTTTTGGGCTCTACTTTCATATAGCCCCAGGCCATCACCACAGAATTGTCAGCCTTGTGGGCTGCACGTCGCGCAATGCGGTAATCGAGGTCATCCTCGGCTTTTCCTTCTTCATAGCCTTTCATAATGGCCTTAAAATACTGTGTATTGTTCCACAGCGCGGTGGACAAAAGCATGGGCAGCTTTTTGGCCTGCCAGTCGGGCCATAGAAAGCGCACCATAATGATGGCCAGTACAGCCCCTATGACCGTATCCATCAGCCGGGGCCACATCAGCGCCATACCGGCCCCCGAGATCAGGTTGAAGGCTGCCAGCACAAATATGGTCACATAGATCACCGAAATGGCATAATTGAGCTTGTTGTAGTAGAAAAACGCATAAGAACAGCCGATCAGGAGCAGTATTTCACCGCCTTTGGTGGGCAAAAGCTGGATCAGCGGAATTCCGATCAAAACCCCTGTAAACGTGCCCAGCACCCGCTCGAAGAGTTTGCGACGCGTTTCGCCGTAGCTGGGCTGGCAAACAAACAGGCTCGTCAGCAGCACCCACTCGCCCTTTTCCAGTTGGAAATACTGAATGATGGCGTAGCCGATCAGCATACAGCCGGCCAACCGAATAGCGTAGCGCATGCGGGGGTGGGTAAAAGACAGCTGGCTTTTAAATCGTTCCCAAATGCTTCTTCCATCTTTATGAAGCCGCGGTAGCAGAGCGGTCTGGTTGGGGTCGGAAAGCTCCTGCAGCGCCCGTAATGATTGCTCTATATTGCTCATCAACAGGTCGATAGTGTTATTGCCGTTTACTTCTACCGACCTTGCATGGCTCCATAGTGCAGAGATCACCCAGTTCAGCGATTTATCAAAGCGGTAGGGCAGGTGCGTCAACAAATGATCTGCCACTTTTGTGCAGGCCTCACCCAACTGCCGCGTTACCTGGCCCAGACCTTCGATCAGTTCGATTTGTTCGGGTTTATTGCTGAGCACTTCGTAGCGGTCATGGCTGGAAGTGGCCCTTTCGTGCAGCTCCTGCAGCATCATAAAGCGGCGGAGGTAAGGCTCAATTTGTTCTTTGGGCATGCCGGCGCCTGCGAAGCTGTTCAGGGTTGCTTTACTGCTTTCCAGTGCGGCAATCACACGCACATTTACCATCGCCAGTTGGTTCCGCAGGTATTCCTGGTCTTTCGCTTCACTTGGGAATAGCCTCGATTTGAGTTGGAAATACGAAGATAGCGCCCGGAAACCATTCGCCAGTTGTTCTTCCAGTGGCCGCCGTGGGTTGGTATATAAGACGATCAATGAAAGAAGGCCATAAAAAAGATTGCCACCGGTTAGCAGAAGCGGCTGGTAGTAAGGCTCGGGACTGATCTCAAATCCCAGCATGGTGTACACGGCTACAAGCAGGCCACCGAAGCTCACCCCGCGATAGCGCTCTCCCATACCTCCGGCCAACACAAATAATACGGTGAAGAATACCAGCGCACCGGCAAATATATAGGGAAAGGGGTATAGCAGTTCTACAAAAACGCTGGCGAAACCGAACACGATCACCGTTAGCAGGATCGTTTTCACACGGCCTTTGGGATGATCCGGATTATCAGCCAGGGTGCCGGCCAGTGCGCCAAGGGTCAGGCTGACCCCCATAAAGGGTTTGTCGAGAAGGATAAACGGTGCAGCCAGTATGCCCATGGCCGTCATGGATTTAAAGGCCTGGAACTTCAGCGGGTCGCGCAGCAAGGTTTGCCGGAACCGCAAAAGATGGGCTAACAAAGCATTTCGTGTTTTATGAGGCTTTTGGGTCATGGCTTCTGGGTTTTTTCCGGTTTTTGCGTTTTGGCATGATCACCATTATGGCGGCAAAAAGCACCGTTACAGCGCCAATCCACATCAGCGCCGAAAAAGGGTCCTGATCGATCCAGTCGATATTAAGATAGGCCATTACACTTAGCGCCACAAAGGTAATGATCGGGTTCATCGTTGCAATTATGCTGATCTTATTGGCTTCCACATATTTAAAGGCCTCCGCCAGGCATCCATAGGCAATCAGGGTATTGGCGCCCAGGAAAATCATAATTGCCCATTGTGTGCCATCGAGTTGGCTAAATTCTGAAAATGTGACAAAGGGCAAATACACCACCATGGCAAAGCCGTAGATGAACAGGTTGAGCTGCTGGGCGGAGAACGTGCGTACAAGGATTTTTTGTAAAACAGCATAAACACTCCAGGTGGTGGCGCCCATCACGATCCAGGCCAGCCCGATGATAAAATCTCCACTGCCATCGCTACCAATGCGCTGGATCTTTTCGTAGTAAAAAAGATAAAAGCCGGCGAATGCGAGAAGAAAGCCAAACTTCTGACGCCACGAAAGCCGTTCTTTAAAAAGTACCACGCCGGATACGGCCAGCAGCATGGGGCCAAGCTGAATGAACACCTGGGCAGTGGCCGGCCCGGCATAATCGATGCCATTGGCAAAGCCGATGTAGTTGAGCGAAAGGCCCGCAGCCGCCAGGATGAGCATCCAGTGCGGACGGATAAGAATCCGCAGTTTTCCACGGTTTTTTACGCTAAAAAACAGGAAAAGCGCCCAAAAAGCGGTGGTAAAGCGAAACCATACCATAGTGGCCGGCGACACAAAATCGAACCCGATCTTCATGGCAATAGCCAGGAAGCCCCAAAACAGGGCCGTGGTGACGGCGTAAAGGATGCCTATGATGCGTTGACGGGGATCGAATTGCTGCTGCTCCATGCTTGCTCAAATAAGCCGCTAAATTAGGATTATTTATCCCAAATTCAGCAATAGAGCTGAATTTGCCCAATGGGCCGACGAAAACCCGNNTATTGCAAAATTCGGGTTTATGGATTTGCAGGAGTGGCATACCGGATAATCACCGGGTTTTTGAGGGTATTTATTTCCACATCCATGCAGTCGGGCGAGAGAAGGCCGGCATTCAAAAGCAGAGGGAAAGCGTCCTTTGTAATCCAACGGCTGTTTTCAGGGGGCTGATGAAAAAAAGGAGGAGCATCAGGAATAGTGTCCTTTCGCCCCATCACCCAGCTCCAATGGTCGATGGTCGGCACCTGCTGGTGAAAAATACGGATAGAAAACCCGAGCGACTTTAACGTTTTTTTAATGCTTTGATGCATTCGACATTGCTTTTCATAAGCGCCTGCCTGACTCACGAAGAGCCCGTTCTTATTTAGTTGACTGAGAAGTTTTTGATAATACATTTTGGTATACAATCGCGAAACGGCCGTATCTACCGGATCGGGCAGGTCGGCCAATATCAGGTCATAGGTCGACGTGATATTTTCGGGATTGCCGGCGCTCCCTTCAAGAACATTCACTTTTTCTTCTTGCCAAACCTGTTGATGGATCTCATGCCATATGGGTTCATCGCGGCTGATATTTAAGTAATTACGGTCATAGGGCAGCACGTCAATTTGATGGATTTCAGGTTGTTTGAGCAGCTCCCTTGCAAGCAGGCCATTTTCTCCGCCAAGAATAAGGATGCGTTCGGCCTGTTCAGTAAAAGCAAGGGGCACATGGGCCATTGGTTCGTAGTACAGCGCCGCATCGAAGGCGCTGAAGCTCTTCCGGTTGTCCTGGAAAACGAAAAACCCACCTTTCCAAAAGGTGATATCCAGTGTTTGTTTGCCGGTTTCCCACTGACCCACAAGCTTGTCTTCAAAAAACTTCTGATCGCTAAATAGCCTGAGATCACTGTAGTGCCAGCTTTTGATCGACACGATGGAAAGGAATAGCAACACCGGAAAAACCCATCGCATGCGGTAGTTTATTAAAAGTATATAAAGTATGGCCAGTACCCATAAGGCGTCGATAATGTAGAGTAAAAATGGCTGGAAGAATAGCAACAGGGCAATACTGATCAGCCAGGGCAGCGGTTGCTGGCGGATAGAAAAATTTGAACAGCCCAAAAGGGCGCCACTGACCATTTGTATTATGCAAACGACCGGAACAAAATAGCCCGTAAAAGGCCGCCCGTGGTACAAAAAGTAGCTGGCAAAAACGGCCACCACCAGTAGCGTACCGGTGACCAGCGTACTGGGAATAGAAGCATAAGATCGGCGCAAAAGCCGGCCAAGGCCCATGCCGGCTGCAAGGCAAATGGCCAGCATGATGCCGTGCCACCAAAGGTGATCAAAAAAGTAGTGGCACCATATGGCCAGGGTGGCGGTTTGGAAAGCCGCTACCCATGACCAGCCGGTTGCTTTCCATGCATCAGCGCCCTTCGGCCACACCGAAATACTGTTCAAGGGATTTCTTTACTTTACCGGTACACAAAATGATGAGGTAATCCTCTTCCTGTATTTGCAGGCCTGATCCGGGGTTGGTCATGGTCTTGTACTGACCGTCAGTTTTACGGCTCAGCGCCACCAGCACGGCGTCCTTTTCTCGCTTCAGGTCAACAAACACGTCGAGATAAGCCTTTTTGAGAAAGGGGTTTTGCGAGGTGACGCGGTATTCCAGCATATCGAGGTCGTCTTCTGTTCGCGCCGATTGCAACAGGTCGTTGTTAAGTTCGGCCACATCGGGTTCGAACATGTAGCTGGCCACCAATCGGGAGGCTATTTCATTATGGGCGATCACATAGCGGGCTCCGGCGGCCATAAATGTGTTCTTCAACCCGGCTTTATCGATCGACACCACAATATCAGGGCCTTTGTAACGGGCATGGAAGTCGATAACATACTGCAATGAAAGCGTATCATCGCCCAGGCTGATCAATACGGTATTGGCTTTTTCCACATTTACCTTTTGCAGGGCGTCCAGGTTTTGGAAATCGGCAAAAAGCGCAAAAACCCGGTCCTGGTCAAATTGGTGGTAAATCAGGTCGATGTCATCTTTGGAGTCCGTTACGATGGCAATTTTTCTCGAGGAATGGTAAATCTCCTCGGCAACCATTTTACTGAAAGCATTCCAGCCGATCAGCAGGGTGTGGCCCTCAAACGAAGCGCCCTTATAGCCCAGTTTTTTCTCTTCCATATATTGTTGGTATTTTGAAGAAAGGTTTGAAATGAGGTAGCCCAGCACTCCCAGGCTTCCGAATACATAGACATACCCGATAATCTTACCGACCTCAGTGACGGGGTACATATCGCCATAGCCCACGGTGGTCATGGTGATAACCATATACCACAAGGCACCGCCAAAGCTCTTAATGCTTGCGCCATCGGCATTTTTTTCAGCATAGACCAATCCCAAATTCAAAGCCACCAGTACAATGATGGATAAGGTAATAAAGGTAATGCCGGTTTTCTTGTTTTTCATGGGTTTGGCGATCAATTGAGCCTAAACAAAACATTCATGTTAATGCTTAGTTCTTAAAACTATAAAATACTGAGAGTAGTGAAAAACGAAATGTTAAATTTTGCCACATGGCTATGAAATTGCGGTCTTTATTTGCTTTATTCGCCCTCTTTTCAACAATTTTGCCGGCCGGATGCGGAGGTGAAAATCAACGGCAGATCGATGTAAATGATTTTAGGGTCAACACTACGGATGCCTCTGAGTTATTTTTTAAAAATGTGCGGAGTACCTATTATAAAGTGGAAGAAAATGAGGCTGCGGGACTGCGTATTTATAGAAAAAACAGTTGGGAAGGTACCAGTGCAATATTGCCCTTAGCTATTGTTGTGAGCTGGAAGCAGGATAAAGCATTTGTGCTGGTGGAGCCGCAGGAGCCTTTATCAGCCACTGACCCCATTACCATTCATTGGAAAAATGAGGCAGAGGGTTCAAAGGGCACCATTCAGGTTACATTGAACAATCATAAGGCCCATTTTAAATTAGCCGTGGCTTTGTACAACAAAATTCTGGAGGAATGTTCCTTCATGCTGGAACACGGTGGAGGTGAAATGACGATACTCGACACAGAAGAAAAGCGTGAATCTTTTCGGGTGTCGATGTACGATTATTTCCGGTTGGTAGAATTTTTTTAAGGGAGATAAATAGAGAAATGAATAATTTTGATTGGAAAGAAGAGGAGCTGAAGCTATTTCGTGAAGCGGGAAGAAGAGCGGCAACCATTCTTTCTGAAATGATCAATAAATTGCATACAGGTATGTCAGCGCGTGTGCTGGATGAATACGCAGGCGAGCTGATGAAGAAGCTCGATGTCCAATCCGGCCCTCGTGAAGATGGATTTCCGGGCAATACCTGTATAAGTATTTATCCGATCGTAGCCCATGGTGTACCTTCCAAGCGCATTATGCGCTGCGGCGATCTGGTCAATATCGATGTGGCTATCAATTATAAAGGGTATTATGCCGATTTGGCCTATACCCTGCCATTAGGTGAAGCCCGACCTGCTTATGAGCGCATTTGTCAGGCCGGAAAAAAGGCTTTGAGAAATGGAATCAGTGAATGTCGCGCCGGCAACGATATCGGTTCGATTGGAAAAGCTATGGAAAGCGCTGCTCGTAGTGATGGGTTTACCATTATTAAAAACCTGTGCAGCCATGGCCTGGGCAAATCACTCCATGCCCCCCCGTACAATATTTTCAATTATGATAGCGATGAGCAAGAGCCCCTTGAACTCGTTCCTGGCATGATGCTCGCGCTTGAGCCTTATGTGTCAAGCGGCGCCTGCCGGGCAAAGGAAACCGATAACGACTGGAATCTGACCACGCACAACAACAGTCATGTGGTACAATTTGAACACACCGTACTGGTTACTGAAAACGGCCCTGAGATACTTACACTCCTGTAATTTGCTTAGTGTACATAGCTCCCGCTGTTGAAATCGAAAGTGCCCCCCGTTGAATGATCAGCCTGACCACTGGCAAGAAACGAAAACAATGGTGCTATGTCTTCAGGCAATGGCAGGTTGGGCAGAGCAAGATCTTGGCTGAGATAATCTTCACCGTATTTATCTATAAAATCCTGTGCCATGTCGGTTTTCACAAAGCCGGGAGCAACAATAAATGCCTTTATATTGTCTTTGCCATAAGCTCTGGCAATACTGCGGGTCAGTGCAACAACACCTGCTTTCGAAGCTGCATAGGCCATGTATTCTCTGGTATCACCCCTGAAGGCTGCCCTGGAAGCCACATTGATGATGCGGCCCCCACCGGTTTCTTTAAAATGAGCGATGGCTTTTTTGCATAAAAGGGCAACTGAGTTGAGATTGACATCCATGGTTTTCAGCCAATGGTCCATCCATTTAAGGTCGTCCGTATCAGGATCAGACTCAATGGCGATGGCTGCATTGTTGATGACCACATCCACTGATTTAAACGATTGCAGCGCCTCGTAAAACAACGATTCAGCTTCCATTGGTTCGCACAGGTCCGCCTGAAATAAATGTGCGCGGCTACCAAGCTCTTTTTTTACCTGATTGGCGTGATTCGCATTTTTATTGTAATGTATGGCCACCGTAGCGCCATCAGCAACTAACTTTTTTGCAATTGCGGCCCCAATGCCTCTACTGGCGCCGGTGACCAGGATTTTCATACCTTTTAAACTGTTCGACATAGAGTGTTTCAGTTAAAATCAATTTAATAAAAAAATGATTACCCAAAACAAGTAATCCAGGAAAACTGATCATGACCAGTGTTACCTATTCGAAATAATTATCAATGATCCTTCGGTTTTTTATTCCGGCATAGCAAACCATTTGATTAAAAGGGGGTTATCAATACAAAAGCTAAAGTCGTGCGTTCCTTGATTGTATTTGCCATATTGCTCTTACCACTGGTGTCCCGGTCACAGTTTTACTTCCTGGGTACGGCACAACCAATGGACAACGGCTGCATAATGCTCACCCCTGATTACCCCTACGCGGAGGGCATCGCATACAGCACTACCCCGCTTGATATACGCTTTAATTTTGAAATAGAGTTTGATATCTATTTAGGGAACAAAGAGGAGGGCGCCGATGGTATTACCTTTGTGATCCACAATGACGAAAGAGGAGTGGAAGCTTTTGGCACTTTTGGGGAATGTTTGGGATACGGAAGATGGAACCCAAACAGTACTTATGGTACTTATATCTCCCCATCGATAGCCATTGAGTTTGATACCTACTTTAACCCGACACAGAACGATCCGGAAGAAGATCATGTGGCATATCTTGAAAATGGTACGAATTATCATTTCGTAGATAATAAAGCGAATACATTTAATTACAACCTTGAGGATGGTGCCCTGCATAATTTCAAATTTAAATGGGGCCCTGGGGAAGGCATGATCCGGGTTTGGCTCGATGGTAAAATGGTATACGAAATTGAAGGCAGATTGCAGGATACTATTTTTAAAGATGATCCCAATGTTTATTGGGGTTTTACCGCTTCTACCGGAAACAAACATAATTTGCAGTATTTCTGTCTGAAACGATTGGCAACAGCAGGGGGTTTAAGTAACGATGAGGAAGCAGATGACCAGACGAAATAAGATCATAAGACAAATCTTGCTATCCATTAGTTCGGGTATGCTGATCGCATTTATCGTGGCCAGTAGTTTCGTGCTGATTCGACATACCGCAATATATCCGCAGATACACCTAAGCATCAATCAATTGTTTTCGGGCAATGATTTGCGTCCATCACCCCATTATTCATTCAAAATGGTGGTAGATATTCAGATGGAGGCACTGATGAACCAAAATAAAGCTAACTGGCAAAATTTTGTCAGACATAACGAAGCCGAAGTAAAAATAAAAAATTACCAGGGCGGTGGCAGTGGCGATTTGGTTCCGGTACAAAATTATTCCTCCTATGAAATCAAAAAAAGCTTTTACCATGCAGGCTATGTGATGCAAAAGGTAGTGGTGAAGACCAAAACAGGTAGTTTGGTCAATTTATTGTTTGTACTAAAGCTAAATGAAGGCTCGCCCAATCGCAACTGCTGGCTTACCTACCATGTCTACCAGTTATCCGTAGAACAGGAAGCCACCTACATTTAAAATTGTATCCTGAATTAATATAATATTTTTTCACACCATAATTGTTGGTACATATCTGGTAGGCATACCATTTTTACAATTACATAATAAATTGAATCACTGTGCTTTAGATGCCAAAAGGTATATTAAAACTTTAATAATTAAATCGCTCCCAGGGCTGATTTGGCCGTGGTGATAATTGAAAAAATACAATTCAATCGTTTTTCAGTGTAGAAAATAAATTGTTTCTTTGTAGCACGTAGCATAACATTTTTTGAATATGGCTTTTCTACACAGCAATCTGAAGGGCCATAACACAGCAGTATTTTTTATCATAGGCTTCCTGCTTTTTGCCAAAGGGGCTTGGGCACAGGAGATACAATGGGCCAGCCGGCTCGATTATCAATTCAATCAGTTTCAAAACGATGCCTGGTCGGGTAGTCGCGTATTGGGTAAACCGGATGCATTTCCACCTGGCTACTTGAACAAAAATGCCTTTCGCCTGCGCAGCAGAAATGAATTTGGAAAAATTGTGGTGGGATTCGACCGGCCACAGCATGCGCAGCAGGTAGTAATTGTAGAGAGTTTTGAACCGGGCCGGATTGTGCAGGTCAAAGTAGTAGATGATAAAGGGTTTTACTATATCATCTATCAAAACAAGGCTTACAGGGCAAAAGAAGATTTTCGCACGCTTTGCCTGAGCATGCCGAGAACGCCATACAAAATTGCTTCTGTTGAAATCACTTTAAATACACTAGAAGCTACGGGTTACTGTCAGATCGACGCAGTTGGTTTGTTGGATACTGCTGGGTTGGATGCGGTGCGGGAACACCTTCACGGAGCAAACTTTAACCTACGAAAAGAGCTGACTTTTGTTTCGGAAAAAGAAATACTGGGCGAATCTATCAATACCAAATACACCGAAGCAAAACCGTTGGTTTCTTACGACGGCGGGACGTTATATTTTTCCAGGTTTAACTATCCGGACAATTACAATGGAAAACAAGATCCGCAGGACATCTACTTTTCAACTTTGCTACAGGGCAAGTGGTCAGAAGCAGTAAATATCGGTGCACCTTTAAATGACGAGTATGCCAACGGAGTATGTGCCATAACCCCCGATGGCAATTCACTGCTTGTCATCAACGGATATAAAAAGGATGGGAGGATATCACCCGGTGTTTCGATTGCCAAAAGAACAGCCTTGGGCTGGGGCAAGCCCAAAAAAGTACAGATCGATGGTTTCAAAAATATGAGCAGGTTTCAGGATTTCTTCTTATCGGCGGATGAACGCGTTATATTAATGGCGATTGAAAATGACTTGAGCTACGACGAGCAGGATTTGTATGTGAGTTTTAAAATCGGATATAACCATTATTCGAAACCTGTGAATTTAGGCCCGCAAATAAACACCTCAAAAGCGGAATTCGCCCCTTTTCTTTCTAAAGACAACAAAACATTGTATTTCTCCACTGAGGGCCATGGTGGTTTTGGCATGAGCGATATTTATGTGGCAAACCGCCTGGATAATTCCTGGGGTAACTGGTCGAAGCCACGAAATATTGGCCCGAATATCAATACTTCAAGCTGGGAGGGGTATTTCAGCATCACCGATGAGGGTGATTATGCCTATTTTGTTTCTTCCGAGGGCAACCGGAGAGATGCGGAGAATATTTACCGCATTCCATTGCTGAAGGATGTAGAGCAACCTGATAACCATTTACAGGTAGCGGTAAAGGGAAGGGTTTTCAATGTGCGTAACAATAAACCCCTTTTGGCTGAAGTAAACCTGCTATCAGGTGAAGGTGAAAATATACTGGCTTTGTCTGACGCCATTGAAGGGCATTATGAACTGCCGGTATCGCACGATGGGACTTATACTTTACAGGTAAAAGCCAGAGGGTTTATCAGCTACGAGGAGGAAATCGACATTAAAGTATTCGAACAGCAAGACGTTTACCTCGATGTATTTCTGACACCAATCGAGGTGGGCCAGGTTTTTGCACTGAATAAACTCTATTTTCATCAGGGGAAACCGGAATTGCTAAACGCATCTTTTCCGGAACTGCAGAAGCTAGTACAGGTACTTCAGGAAAATCCGGGTATGGTGATTGAACTCGCCGGGCACACCGACAGACTGGGCAATAAGGACCTTAACAAAGAGCTTTCTTTTGATCGGGTGGAAAATATCAAGGGGCATCTCGTTGAAGCAGGAATTGACAGGGCAAGGATTGAAACCATCGGGTACGGAAGCGCCCATCCCGTTGCACCAAGCGATACGGAAGAGAACAGGAGAAAGAATAGAAGAGTAGAAATCAAAATACTTCAGGTAGCTGAATCATTTTGATGCTATCAGACACCAGGCAGAAATTTATATTGACATTTAGGTCAAATTAATTAGCAGTATTATCCTTGATTTCAACCTGTAGCGCGGTGGCCAGTTTTATCGCTTTGGCCATCGTTCTACCTTTGTTTTTATAACCGAACAACTTTTCTTTTTGGTCACCATTGTATTTAATAAAAGCAAAGAATTTTACATTGTCCTGCGTATGTTGTCGGTTGCTAATCGAATAGTAACTCTGTGTTATGCGTATGGCATTGATATAAATAAATGCTACTTCTTCCAGCATCTCTTTTTTACCAAATTTCAAACCCAGGAAAGAAGTAAACGGTCGAATGAACCTTTTTTTAGGATCAATTTCGACACCCGTATGAGCGGTAAAAATAAAAAGCGAAATTAGGATCAAAAAAATGGCCAGATAGATCTCAGTGAACAATAAATAGAACCCAATGAATCCAAATATGGCTGCCAGGTAGTTGAAGGCAGAAGGGAAATAGGCGTCAGTGCGATATCTCATAATTTTAAGTGGATAGTCGAATTTGGTAACAAGTTAAAATAAAATCCCAAATTTACCCCATCCAACCTTCCCGATCTAAGCTTCGGTATTGAATGGCTTCGGCCAGGTGTTCGATTTGTATATCTTCGGTACTGGCAAGGTCAGCGATAGTCCGTGCGACTTTCAGGATACGGTCATATGCACGGGCAGAAAGCCCGAGCTTATCCATAGCGGTTTTGAGCAAGGTTTTACCAGCCTGGTTGACCACGCACATTTTTTTGACCATTTGCGAAGGCATCATGGCGTTGTTGTATACCTCTTCTATACTATCGAATCTTTTTTGTTGCATCCCACGGGCCGCGATCACGCGTTCACGAATTTCCGCACTGCTCTCGGTTTTGCGATCGGCCGTCATTTGCTCAAAAGATACCGGGCTTACCTCAATATGAATATCAATACGGTCGAGCAGGGGGCCGCTAATTTTCCGGAGGTAGCGCTTCACATCGGCGGCTGTATCAGGGTGGTTGCCATCTTCAGTAAAAAAGTCACCCGAAGGGCTGGGATTCATACTGGCGATCAACATAAAATTCGCCGGAAAGCGCACAGAAGCTTTCGCCCGGGCAATATTAACCGTTCTTTCTTCTAACGGCTGGCGCATCACTTCCAGCACTGTTCTTTTAAATTCCGGCAGTTCATCCAGAAAAAGTATGCCATTATGGGCAAGAGATATCTCACCGGGTTGTGGCACGCCTCCCCCACCAACTAAAGCGACGTCGGATATTGAGTGATGGGGTGAACGGAAGGGCCTTTGTGATATGAGTGTGGCATCGCTGCCAAGTTTTCCCGCCACGCTGTGGATCTTTGTGGTTTCCAGGGCTTCAAAAAGTGTGAGTGGAGGCAGTATTGTGGGCAGGCGCTTGGCCAGCATGGTTTTCCCGGAGCCGGGAGGGCCGATCATAATGACGTTATGCCCACCGGCTGCAGCAATTTCCATGGCGCGCTTTATGTTTTCCTGGCCCTGTACATCGGCAAAGTCTACCTCAAACTGATGTTGTTCATGAAAAAACACGTCCCGCGTATCCACGAAGGTTGGTTGAATCGCCTCACCTTCGAAGTGTCGAATAGCTTCCTCCAGTGTTTCTACCCCAATTACATCCAGGTCATTGACTATGGCAGCTTCAGTGGCATTTTCTTTTGGCAATACAAACCCTTTGAACCCTTGCTTCCGTGCTTCAATAGCAATGGGTAGCACTCCTTTTATGGGCCTCAAAATACCATCTAGTGAGAGCTCGCCCATGATCACATATTTGTCCAGTTCTTCGGTTAATATTTGACCAGAGCCCTGCAAAATGCCCAATGCAATGGGCAAATCGTATGCTGAGCCTTCTTTTCGGATATCGGCTGGTGCCAGGTTGACAATCACGCGATTCCTTGGCATATAATAACCAAAATGCTTAATGGCAGACTCTACTCTTTGCTGGCTTTCCTTTACGGCATTGTCGGGCAAGCCTACCATAAAGAACTTGGTGCCGGAAGTGACATTGACTTCAATGGTAATCAGTGTGGCATCAATGCCATACACGGCGCTCCCATAGGTTTTTGAAAGCATATCGGGTGTATTGTAGAAATTGGAAAAAAATGGTTGCTGGTCAGACGAATTTAAAAATCTTTTTGATTTATTTCCTCATCATTTTCTTCTTTCAACTTTTTTAATTTTCGCTCAAGATAATAAATCCGCAAAGAAGTGGCTGCATATACCACCGCGAATAAAACAATGCCATAAGTTAGCCATTCCCGCATAAAGTTTAAAAAAGTAAAAAAACCATGTTTTCTAACCATTTGATCAATATTCAATCCAAAATAAATGGTTGCCAGAATAAAAAGCGTGGTGACAATATGGTATGTGAACTTTACGAAACGCATAAGGATTGATTACCCTTAAAGGTATAAAAAACGTTGAGAAGGTTTAGTTTTTGTATCACAATATTGCTTTTCAGACTTCAAATACAAATCCGCTTTTTTTGAGTTTCTCATAAACATTTTCATCAAACCGGTATAAGTTGGCCGCGCGATGCGATACATTCTGTTGCTTTTCTTTGCAGTCGACCAGCAAATTCATCTTCAGCATTTTCCGTCTGAAGTTGGGCTTGTCGAGGGTAGTTTTTAAGACCGCTTCGTAAAGCTCTTGCAATTGCAATAGCGTAAACTTTCGGGGCAGTAGGTTAAATCCGATCGGTTCGTGTTTTACGCGGTGTTGCAGGTGCTCATAACTGTAATTTAAAATTTCATTATGATCATAAATTAAATCGGGTATATCGTCAATGTCAAACCAACGAGCGTCGGAAGCAGTAAAACCCGGCGCTATTTCATAATCTTCTTCTTTAATTAAGGCATAATATGCAATAGTGATCACACGCTTTTTAGGATACCTGGTTGTATCGCCAAAGGTGCGCAATTGTTCCAGGAAAACATTTTTCAATCCGGTTAGGTCTCGCAACAAACGATTGGCCGCTTCATCAAGGCTTTCATTTTTACGTATAAAACCACCGGGCAGGCCCCAGCGGCCTTTGCTTATACCCTCCGCGTGCTGTACTAATAGAATGTTCAGTCGCGCATCCTTAAACCCAAAGATCACACAATCGATTGAAAGTGTTTCGATAATGTCATCTGTAAAAGTATTGGGGTATTTCATAAGTTGTGGTCTGTCCTGCATCACAAATATCCGAAAACGGTTGCATATATTCCAATTAAAAACTATTATTATAGTCATAATGACAATAAGATATTGTCTTAATGACCATAACAATATTACAGTAATTTATACTGTAAACCCAAAAACAAAACCCTAAAATGGAAAAGAATACTTCGCAGTTCATTGTTGGTATAACATTGGTGGCTACTCTGGGAGGTTTGCTGTTTGGCTATGATACCGCGGTGATCAACGGTGCAACAGACGCCCTCAGGGAGTTTTTCGTTGCGCCTTTGTTTGAAAATAGCCAGTTGGCACAAAAGGTCATCTGGCAGTACCAGGTAGCCGTTCTCCTTAGTTTCAGTTTAGTGGGCATTTTGATTACCTCCTTTTTCTTCAGGCTATATCACGGCGCGAAGGCCGTATTATGGACTGTGGCCTTGTGGGCAATGGGCGGCTTCACTGTGTATTACTTTTTACTAAGTGGGAGTAATGAATTAACGGATGAACTGGCCAACTCGATTAAAGGGTTTACCATTTCAAGCGCCCTGATCGGATGTATAATTGGAGGTTCCATCGGAGGGTATGTTTCACAAAGTATAGGTCGCAAAAAAGGGCTAATTCTGGCTGCTATTTTATTTTTTATTTCAGCGCTTGGCTCTGCCATTCCCGATAAAATTGATCTTTTTGGCAGTGTATTCAGCTCATTTATTTTCTATAGGGTTATTGGTGGCGTAGGTGTTGGCCTGGCATCAATGTTGTCGCCCATGTACATTGCCGAAATTGCCCCGGCCAATATTCGAGGCAGGCTTGTGTCCTACAACCAGTTTGCCATTATTTTTGGGATGCTCGTCGTGTATTTTGTTAACTATTTCATTGCCAAAGGCCAGCCGGAAGAATGGATAAATGCCTTGGGATGGCGCTATATGTTTGGTTCGGAACTCATTCCGGCCGCTTTATTCCTTATTTTCCTGTTTTTTGTTCCTGAAACCCCACGTTTCCTGGTTTTGAAAGATCAAAATGACGAAGCGCTTAAGGTGTTGAAAAAGGTTACTCCCATGAGCGAGGTAGAGCGGGTATTTGGGGAAGTAAAAAATTCATTGATAGAGCATAAAAGGCCATGGTTGAGCTATGGCGGATTGATCATCGTGATTGGCATTTTGCTATCTGTATTTCAGCAGTTTGTAGGTATCAATGTGGTGCTTTACTATGCTGGTGATATCTTTAGAACTATGGGGGCAGGAAATGATGCATCATTATTGCAAACCATTATTGTCGGGGCGGTCAACCTTTCTTTCACGGTGGTAGCCATTCTAACTGTCGATCGGTTTGGTAGAAAACCCCTTATGATCATGGGAGCCCTGGGAATGGCTTTTAGTATGATTATGCTGGGTTTTGCCTTCTATTTCCAAAGTGTCGGGCTACTGGCGCTTATTTTGATGCTGCTTTATACGGCATTCTTTGCCATGAGCTGGGGCCCGGTATGCTGGGTAATGCTCTCCGAGATTTTTCCAAACAGCATCAGAGGCGCATTATCGATAGCAGTGGCAGCACAGTGGCTGGCCAACCTGATCGTTTCGTGGACCTTCCCGATGATGAATGAAAATAACTTCCTGACGAATACATTCCACAATGGATTTGCATATTGGATATATGGCATTATGGGCATTTTAGCTGCCTTATTTGTCTGGAAACTCGTTCCTGAAACCAAAGGCAGAAGTCTGGAGGACATGGAAAAACTTTGGGCCAAACCTGATAAATGACCAAGAAAGGGTGGCCTTCTAAGGAAGGTTGCCCATTTATTCATTGTTTAAATTTAGTTTAAATGCTCTTTTTAGGTATCGATATCGGTAGTTCATCCATTAAAGTAGCGCTTCTTGATGGTCAATTGGGCAGAACCATTGCGTCAGCTCAATATCCGGAATCAGAAGAACTACCAATAAATGCGCCGAAACAAGGTTTTGCTGAACAGGATCCGGAGTCATGGTGGCAGGGAACGGTTCATGCTTTTAACCATCTTAAGAAAACAAAGAATTTTGATCCTGCTACAATCGGCGGGATAGGTATTTCATATCAAATGCATGGACTGGTGATGTTGGATGAAGCCGGAAAAGTGTTAAGACCATCTATAATCTGGTGCGATAGCCGTGCGGTTGAACTGGGTGATAAAGCCTTTGAAACCATTGGCACACAGCGCTGTTTAAACCAATTTTTGAACTCACCCGGAAACTTTACTGCCTCAAAACTGGCGTGGGTTAAGCAAAATGAACCTCAGCTATACCGAAAGCTTCATAAAATAATGCTACCCGGCGATTTTATCGCGTATAAGCTCAGTGGTGATATGACCACTACAGTCTCGGGCCTTTCAGAGGGGGTACTATGGGATTTTAAAAAAAATAGCATCGCGGATGAAGTTCTGGATCACTATGGTATTGAAGAGCACCAATTGAGTGATATAGTTCCAACACTGGGCATACAGACTAAAGTCGGTTCAGTGGCCGCAGATGAACTTGGTATTCGGCACGGGACTCCGATAACCTATCGTGCCGGTGATCAACCCAATAATGCATTTTCATTGAATGTGTTAAAGCCTGGTGAAGTAGCTGCCACAGCTGGTACTTCAGCCGTAATTTACGCTGTAACGGATCAGGATGCATATGACAGGCAATCGAGAGTTAATACCTTTTTGCATGTCAATAATGCTACAAAAGAAAAACGAAATGGAGTTTTAGTATGTGTCAATGGTTCGGGCATTTTATATAACTGGTTGCGCAAAATTATGGGTACCGGACATCAACTTCCTGATTATGAGACTTTAAATGCCTTGTCAAAAGATGTGTCTCCGGGATCTGAAGGGCTTCAGTTATTTCCTTTTGGCAATGGCGCCGAGCGGATATTGACCAATAAAAATGTTCAGGCCTCTATGAGAAACCTGGATTTCAACATTCATCAAGCCGGTCACGTGGTAAGGGCAGCGAAGGAAGGAATTGTATTTGCATTAAAATATGGCTTCGATATTCTCAGCGATATGGGTGTTGGAAGCAATGTTGTAAGAGCCGGAAAGGCAAATATGTTTCTAAGTCCGGTATTTCGCGAAACTTTTGTGAATACCACTAAAACTGAACTGGAATTTTACGATACCAATGGAGCTGAAGGGGCTGCTCGTGCGGCTGCTTTAGGTGCAGGTTTTTACAAAAATGAAAAGGAAGCTTTCACCGGTTTGCAATGCATCGATAAAATCAGCCCTGATCTTGAATTGGTAAAAAAATACGAAGACATATACGGTGAGTGGAAATCAGAGTTGATCTCCACGATTTTAATATAACGACAAAAAAATAAAATTATGAGCGCTAAAACGTATTTCATAGGCATAGAAAAAATAAAATATGAAGGCAGGGAGTCTGATAACCCTTTAGCATTTAAGTGGTACCAGCCCGACCTTATGGTAGCTGGAAAACCTATGAAGGAACACTTAAAATTTGCCGTAGCTTACTGGCACACCTTGTGCAATACCGGCAATGATCCATTTGGACCGGGTGTAAAAGACTTTGAGTGGAACAGGGCTTCCGATCCGATTGAACAAGCCAGAGAAAGAATGGATGCAGCATTTGAGTTCATCACAAAGATGGGCATTGACTACTATTGCTTCCACGATTTTGATTTAGTAGAAGAGGCAGGAAGCTTTCGCGAATCGGAGAAACGATTGAAAACCATTGTTGATTATGCCGGAGAAAAAATGAATGAAACCGGTGTAAAACTGCTATGGGGAACGGCCAATCTGTTTTCTAATCCTCGTTATATGAATGGAGCAGCCACTAATCCGGATTTCAACGTGTTGGCATATGCAGGGGCTCAAATAAAGAATGCACTGGATGCCACCATTGCCTTAAATGGCGAAAATTATGTTTTCTGGGGCGGCCGCGAAGGGTATATGAGCTTGCTCAATACAAATATGAAGCGTGAGCAGGAGCATTTCGCCCGGTTTTTACACATGGCGAAAGATTACGCAAGAGCCAATGGCTTCAAAGGCAATTTCTTCATCGAACCCAAACCTATGGAGCCCACTAAGCACCAATACGATTATGATACCGCCACTGTAATCGGGTTTTTGAGTTATTTCGGGCTGGATAATGATTTTAAGATCAACATTGAAGTCAACCATGCCACCCTGGCCGGTCATACCTTCCAACACGAGCTTCAGGTGGCCGCAGATGCCGGACTACTAGGTAGTGTGGATGCGAATCGAGGGGATTACCAGAACGGATGGGATACTGACCAGTTTCCTATTGACCTGTACGAAGTAACCGAGGCGATGCTGGTATTGCTGGAATCCGGTGGTTTACAAGGTGGTGGTGTGAATTTCGATGCCAAATTGCGCAGGAACAGCACCGACCTTGATGATATTTTCATAGCTCATATCTCAGGAATGGATGTTTTTGCGCGATCTCTGATCATAGCGGATAATATCTTACAAAAATCTCCTTATAAAAAGATGCGCAGAGAGCGTTATGGAAGCTTTGATACCGGAAAAGGTAAAGATTTTGAAAATGGAGATTTAAAATTGGAAGACCTGTATAATTATACACTTGAAAATGGTGAGCCCAAACAAATAAGTGGCAAACAGGAACTTTACGAAAGTATAATAACCCAATTTATGTAGTGCTTTTCATATCATATACTAGTTGCAAGTTTTAAGATTGGTTAAAGAAAAGCTGCTGGCAAAACCGGCAGCTTTTGTTATTATAAATATTAAGTCTCATTACAGTGAAACATATATCACATAATTAATAATACTCCAAATTCATTCTTCTTCGTAATTTGAGATACCGGTTTATTATAGTTGCAATATCTGCAGTCTAATATCTGATATGTTGAAACTTAAAAAGGAGGATATATGAAAAAGGCGTCATTTTGGATCGTATTATCTGTAATTCTGTTGTTCAGTTGCCAAAATGATTCACAGGAATTACAGGATGCCAGGCTGGATGTAGAATTCACATATTCAGTGGAAAACCAACCACTGGATTTAAATAAAATGATCTACACCAATGCGGCAGGAAATGAGCTTGAGATCACGGAAGTTCAATGGTTTATTTCTGATGTAGTGCTTCACGCGACATCCGGTGAAATAGTTTCTCTCAAAAGTGATCATTTAATAGATTTCGCATATTACATCGATACAAATATTCCTGAATCTCAGATTTTTCAACCCCTGAACGGAATTGAGCCGGGAGCTTATGAAGCCATTTCTTTTGTGTTTGGTTTCCATGGAGAAAAAAATGAATCATTTATGTATACTGACTTTCCGGAATCGGCCATGATTTGGCCTGATTTTCTGGGTGGAGGCTATCACTACATGAAGATCAATGGTTTTTGGAAAGGCCAAAGCGGACTGAGAAAACCATACAATTTTCATTTGGGCATCGGGCAGGATTACGGTGATGAACAGGGCAGGATGAACAATTTTCTGCCATATTCCTGTAATGAAAAGACCATGTCTACGGCAAAGACAAGCTATGTGGAAACCTGGCCTGTAGCATTTATTGACAATTCATTTGCCGTAACACTACCGCTGCAAGCAATAAATCTACAATCCAACAAAAAATATACATTACAGATCAATATGGATATCGCACAATGGTTTGAGGCTCCTTTTATTTATGATTTCGATGAACATGGAGGAGCCATCATGAACAACCAGACGGCGATGCGAATAGGAATAGAAAATGGGCGAAACGTCTTCTCAGCAAAATGGAAATAATTGGTTAGGCTTCCATTACTTGTTGAATTGAGTGAAGGGTGTCTTCCCAACCCTTGGTACATGCAGCGTAGAAATCGACTGCTGAACGGTCATCCGGAAAGCCACTTTGAGTAACTTTTAAAGTGGTTTTTCCGGATTCGTTTTTTATAATGAATTCCGTAATGGTATCAGGATTAACTGCTTCCAACTCACCTTTCGTAGCGTACCTGTAATTACCCAATCGCAAAAATGATGGGGGTTGAAATTCAAGTATTTCAGCAGATGATACATAATCCGGGCTGTCCATATTACTACCCCACGAAACGGTATAAATCCCGTTTACCGCAGGGATTACGATGGCATGGCTGGCATTCCACCATTTTTTTATTGCTGATGGAGTGATAAGCGCATCAAACAGATCTTCAATAGTACAACTGACTTAGGCATTTACT
>DNTA01000206.1 GCA_003500135.1 Cytophagales bacterium
CGCCCAGGAAGCCCAGCGCTATTACAAAAGCCTCATTAAGGTTGAACAGTGCTTTCGTACGTTCAAATCAGACCTGGACATACGCCCCATCCGGCACAGGAAGGCAGGCCGTATCAGGGCCCATATCTACCTCAACTTTCTAAGTTTGTGGTTGGTGAAGTATATCGAGAAAAGATGGCGCAGCAAGGGGATACGGTGTGAAGTACCTGATAAGCTCAAGGAATGGGACACGCACCTGATGCTGCATGAAATACGGGATAAGCTCAATGGCCAGCCCATTGAACTGCAATGGAATCAAGGGCCTCTGGCCAAACAAGTCTTTAAAGAGGTGCAGGATTTCGGTGAAATGGGGCAGCAGTTACCTCATTTGTAGCCACTACATCGCCATTTTGAGGAATATGAGTTAAATCAATAATCGATCAAAGGATAACAGACTTCGTGCGGCTGAATTATAATCAAAAAACATGGGTGGCAAAGGTGAGTCCGATTTGGGGTACCGAGCTGTTCATGGTTGTCATGTATGATAAAACCATCAACTACTACAAAGACGCCAGGGTCATCTTTTTTGGTTTTATCTTTTTGCTGAGTACAATGATACTGGTTGTTTCGTACAGCTTTATAGTTAGAATTACCAAGCCGACATTTAATATTCTCAATATCAGGCGGTTCAGTTTCAGTTGGCTTACGTATAATCCAAATAATTATTATCGATACAATGTATTGATCACCTGGTTTTGCCTGCTTTTTCTAATTAGTGTTTTGGCTACTGTATTTATCGATTCCGTCGATACGGCATTGTTTCATGTCCTTTATCTGTTAAGTTTTCTCAGTCTGCTGGCCAGCGCATTATTGACGAAAAAGACCTATTTAATTCGTCATTTTTGGTGGAAAGAGAATCGGCTGGTTACCTATCAGCTGATCATTTTTGCGTTGATCAATATTTCGATTATCGTATTCATAATCAACAAAATATATTGGCCGGAAGGACGTCATACCACGGGTTATGAAATTTTTATGTTGATGTACCCATTGCTTTCATTATTGATGCTGAATTCGATCAGGGATACTTCAAAAAGGCTCTATAAATATCATTATGTTCACGAGGTTGATACGGGTAGTCTGCCTTTATTGCCCTACCGGTGGATTAAATTTGAAAATACTTATAAGCAATATCTTATTTTCTTCTTTATGTGGCTTTTGCTTATTTCTTTGGGCCCAACCGTACTTTTTTTCAAGGTCAGCTACCTGTCGGAAAACAGGTTGTGGAATAAATGGCAGCAAATGCATTTAGTGGAAGACTGGCTGGAACAGCGTCATGAAGGTATTAGAAACACTTCGTCTTTGAAAATGGATTCAATTTGCTTGATAGAGGTCGCAGAGGACCAGAAATATGACCATAATTTAATTACGAATGAAAGTATAAATGAGCTGACTATTGATAAGAGGATATTGAAAGATCTCCGCATGCCAGTTACGGGAAATAAGGAAGACATGAGTGGTTTCCTCTTTGAAAACGCCACAGATAGTTTGTATTTCTGGAAAGAAGATACGCTTTTCTACCATGATGCGATTGATCAAAAAATGATCAAGGTGAGCCCATCCGAATATAATTTTGAAAAATTGATCACCAATAAATCCAGCATAGCGCTATGGATTGCACTTATCGTTTTTTTGGCAATTGCCTACCAGGCTATGCGTTACCTGATCAATATGATTTTTTATTCAGAACCAAGTAATCATTTACTCAATATTAATCCCGATCTGAATGAACTGATCAACCAGGTAGATAGTGACCGAAACATTCTAATAGTGGGCTACGACAGCAACGAAGCGTTACGAAAATACCAGGCAAATTGGCCTGAATATGAAATTGTAAGTTTGCTTGACGAAAAACAGGTCGAGAAAATTGTGGAACATTCATATTTGTCATCTGGTAAACGAAAAAAGTTCATCTTTTTAAATTTTGATTACATCAATGGCGGCCTGAAAGAATTTAAAAATGTAGTGGAGGTATTGCAAAAACTAAGCTTGAGACGTGAACATAAAGTTGTATTGGGTTGTGCCACAGATATTGATGTTTTAAGGCATAAATTGACTGCTAAAATCAAACAGTCGCAGTATAGCGAAGATGATAAAAAAGAGCAACAGTGGCTCATTACCAGGCTTGATCAGTTATTGGCAGATTATATGGAAATGCAATTGCCACTGGTTTACCTGGAAAATTGTGCTGATGAAAACCGGATAAAACGGCAGAAGGATATCAGAGAACATGTGGTACTCGATGATTTCATAAAAAGGGAATTGAGTTATGGCTATTTTCTACACGATATAAGGTGCAATGCCTACATCGATAAAACGATCGCAGCAAGTAGCGATGACATTTATAGAAAAAAGGACCTTTGGAAAGTAAATATAAGGGAGTCTTTAAATGAGCTGCTCCTCTTTTATTGGAAAAAACTCCGCGGTAAAAATCCAAGGAGGACCTGGCGACCTGTTAAATCGATTCTTGATTTCAACTATGAAAATATGCTGATGACCCCCGGTGCAGCCGACGAGCTTCGCAATCGAAAAGAAAACATCGTGCTGCGGGTAAATAATATTGCCGAGAATTACTACCAGTATTTATGGAATAACTGTTCTGCTGAGGAAAAGCTCATTCTCTATGACCTGGCTGAAGATGAGATCACTAATTCAAAAAACAGGTATGTATTGAAAAAACTGATCAAAAAAGGTTTGATTATCCATGATAGCAAACTTCGGATTTTCAATCTGAGCTTTAGAAATTTTATAATGACATTCACCAGAAAAGACGAAGCAACCATGCTGGAAAGTGCAGCACGTTCAAAAGGCCGTTGGAATAATTCAAGGCTTATCCTACTCACGATAATTTTATCTGCTTTGATATTCATGTTTATTGCCGAGCAAAGCATTATTGACAAGGCCCTCGGTTTGTTGTCGGCGTCAATCGCCATATTGCCCGCCCTTTACAAACTTTTCGATAGTTTATTAAAAAGTTCGACTGTAAAACCTGATGCCTAAATGATTGGGATCGTTTTGATCCTTGTAATATAGTGTTAACTTTACACTATAAACCTCAATGAAACGCTGCATTCTTAAAGATTGGTTCATTGTTTAAATTAAAAGCGCCTACAGCAGGTGCTTTTTTGTTGATTTAACCCTCATAAAAGCGCTTAGGGGCATTTCAATCTGAACGATCAATATATTGGTTAATTTCCGCAATTTTTGCCAAAACATATCTAACTTTAATCCATCGAAAAATTAAACCAAACTTCTAATATTATGAAATCGCATGTAATCGATTATGAAATTATTGGTGATGATCTGCAGGTAGTTGAAGTAGAACTTGATCCTTCAGAAACGGTGATCGCTGAAGCCGGGGCAATGAACTGGATGGATGACCAAATTGCATTTGAAGCAAAAATGGGAGATGGATCCAAGCCGGACAAAGGGATTTTTGGCAAACTACTGGATGCGGGAAAAAGAATTGTAACAGGCGAGTCTCTGTTCCTGACACATTTTACAAATATTGGCAGCGGAAAACGTCGGGTAGCTTTTGCTGCACCTTATCCGGGTAAAATAGTCCCCCTGGATCTCGCATCATTAGGAGGTGAGGTCATTTGTCAAAAAGATGCATTTCTATGCGCAGCGCTAGGCGCCGAAGTATCAATTGAGTTTTCGAAAAAAATCGGAGCAGGTTTCTTTGGTGGAGAAGGATTCATTTTACAAAAAGTCCGTGGTGATGGAAATGCCTTTTTGCACGCCGGAGGAACTGTGGTAAAAAAGGGGCTCAACAACGAAGTGCTAAAAATAGACACTGGCTGTATTGTGGGTTTTACCAGGGGTATCGACTATGATATACAAAGGGCTGGCAACCTCAAATCCATGTTTTTCGGAGGCGAGGGTCTGTTTCTTGCAACTTTGAGAGGTACGGGAACTGTATATCTTCAAAGCCTGCCATTTAGCAGACTTGCAGACCGGATCATACAACATGCGCCTAAAATGGGTGGTTCTGATAAAGGAGAAGGCTCTGTTTTAGGCGGATTGGGAAGGTTAATGGATGGAGATTAGATGTAGGATAATTAAGCAATAGGGCAATCACATCCCTTGATGCACCTATCCCTCATTTATGATTAATATAGCATTTTAATAATCATTTGCCAGTGGCTGACATGCGCGTCAGCCACTAATTATGATATTCATTAAGTCGTCTGGCTCCTTCATTTGTTTCGTGCTCAGGTTGTCTTGATCATTCAGTGAAAAATAAGACTGAGAAATGAAATTCATGCCAAGGTATTTGGCAGTAGAGCGAAAGGGTTCGAAAAAGCCACTTATCACCCTTTCATCTGCACCACAGCTGATAACGGCCATGGATTTCCCTCTTAGTTTTCGGCCGAGGTCCTTTTCAATTCTCAGCAGATCGCTGAAACGATCGAAAAATACTTTCATTATCCCACTCATAGTATACCAGTAAACCGGTGTTACCATGATCAAAACATTATAGTCTTGAACTACATTTCGAATAAGTGGCAAAAAATCGTCTGATCTGTTTTTATGCTCATAATCGAAATGTCCGATTTGATATTTTTGGAGTTCAATATAGGCCAAGACGTAATTATCTTTTAAATAATTGGCAATCACGCTGGCGCTGCCATTTAATCGTGAACTGCCTGATATGATGACGGTTGAATCGGGCATTATTTGTTGGCTTAAATAAAAATATTAATATTTGGAGGTGAATACTTTAAACGATTGTAATTTTAATGAACAAATAATGGAAAAATCATGAAAAAATTATTGTACATCCCCATTATTTTTATGCTTGCCTGGGCCTGTGGTACTAAAAGTGATAAAGCGTCATCTACCGAATCAACGGACACAACAATTTCAGCGGAAGAAATGATCAACGAAACTGAAATTGAAGTGATGGATACTGTTCAGGATATAAAAGATGCCGAAGAAATAGAGGAAGAAACGGAAGATCCTACAGATACACTGTTCCAGGAATAAAAATTCTGGTATCCGGTTACAAAAATGATTACAGAGGAACCTCATTTACACGGTTCTCAAAAAAAAGAAAATATCCATTAACATTCCAATAATGCCATGGCCCGGCTAAAAGCTTTGGGCTTTTTTTATTTTCTTTGGCATTTCATTTTGAACAGTCTTTTTAATAATGACAAAAGTTGTATTGATCACAGGTACTTCATCGGGAATTGGTAAGGCAACTGCCGAGTATCTCGGTAGAAAAGGTTATAAGGTATACGGAGGAAGCAGGTCTGGTAAGGAAAATGAATGGTTTACTGCCTTAAAACTGGATGTTACTGACCAAGCCAGCATTGATGAAGCCATTTCAATCATCACAAAGGAAGAAAGCCGTATTGATGTACTTATTAACAATGCCGGAATTGGTCTGGCAGGACCCATTGAGCGGAATAAGCCTGAGGATGTAAGAAAAATATTTGAAACCAACATCATCGGTGTCATGCAGATGTGCAGCGCCGTAATGCCGGTAATGAGAAAATTGGGAGGAGGTAAAATTATTAATGTCAGTTCAATAGGATCGGCAATGGGATTGCCGTATCGAGGTGTGTACAGCGGCAGCAAGGCAGCGCTGGATATTATTACGGAAGCTTTGCGTGTTGAAGCAGATCCACAGAATATTAAAGTTGCGTTGGTGCATCCCGGTGATGTCAAAACAGAAATTAATGACCACAGACTTATATCGGCCATGGAAGATGATGATGTGTATGGTGAAGCCTTTCAACATGCCCATCAAACAATGAATGAGCATGTGAGCCATGGTATACCTGCAGAAAGTTTCGGACCCCTTATGGAACGTATAATTAAATCGGGGAAACCCAAAATACACTACTACAATGGATTTTTTATTCAGAAACTTTCAGTCAGGCTAAAAAGGTATTTACCAACCCTTTGGTTTGAAAAAATGATAAAACGCTACTATCAGGTGTAAAATTTAACAGAATATTTTCGTTTGGATCAGATAAAACAAATCACGGAGGCATTCAGTGCATTTATGTGGGGTACGCCACTGCTTATACTATTGCTCGGAGGAGGCATCTTTTTTCTGGTATATTCGGGACTAACGCCTTTCAGGTATTTTGGACACGCCTGGATGGCGCTCACCGGCAAGTTCGACAAACCCGATGAAACCGGTCAGATCACGCATTTCCAGGCACTATCAACTGCACTTGCAGCCACAGTAGGCATGGGCAATATTAGTGGAGTTGCTGTGGCTATAGCAACGGGTGGGCCCGGAGCGGTATTTTGGATGTGGGTAAGCGCCATCGTAGGTACCGCAACGAAGTTTTTTACCTGTACATTAGCCGTTATGTACCGGGGTAAAGATGATCAGGGAGAAATACAGGGTGGTCCGATGTATGTCATCACCGAAGGGCTTGGCCCAAGATGGAAACCACTAGCAGTTTTGTTTAGTCTTGCATGTTTAGTAGGTGTTTTACCTATTTTTCAGGCCAACCAGTTGTCTGCGGCTGTTAAGGATATCCTCATACATCCGTCAGGAATAGAAGCTTCCTGGCAATTGAATTTGATAATGGGTATTATCATCACCGCATTAGTGGCTATTGTCGTCATTGGCGGTATCGAGCGCATTGCCAACACCGCTGGCAAATTGGTGCCGGCGATGGTAGTTTTATATTTTATTATGGTTATCTCCGTGTTGGCAATGGAATCAGATAAAATATGGCCTTCGCTGGTTCTGATTATTGATGATGCCATGACGGGTGATGCAGCCCTGGGAGGCGCTTTGGGCGCCTTGATTATCACTGGCGTGAAGAGGGGCACCTTTTCCAATGAATCCGGTCTCGGAACAGCGCCCATGGCACATGGTGCAGCAAAAACCGACGAGCCGGTAAGGGAAGGAATGGTAGCCATGTTGGGGCCTTTTATTGATACAATTATTGTGTGTACCCTTACGGCTTTAACCATAATAGCAACGGGCGTATGGCAAAGTAGCGAGGCCAATGGCATAAGACTTACCACCGAAGCATTTAGCATAGGCCTGCCTGGGTTTGGGCATTATTTGCTGGTCATTTGCATTACAATTTTTTCACTCACCACCATGTTTGCCTATCCCTATTATGGGATGAAAGCTTTTTCTTTTCTGTTTGGCACAAAGTACACCAAAGCATATGCGTGGTTTTATATTCTTTCCATTCTCATAGGGGTGTCGGTATCACTTGATGTAGTGATCAACCTTATAGATGGAATGTACGCCACCATGGCTATTCCAACGGTGATTTCTGCAATTATGCTTTCTCCTAAAGTGAGAACTGCGGCAAAGGATTATTTTAGAAGGCTAAAGGAAAATTAAGAATTGTTACCTGAAACCATCAATTCCATCACCGGTGTTTTACCATAAGGCCTGGTGCGGTAATAAATGGTTATTCGACGTATCGGTGATTCATTGTAAAACATGTCGTACACATCGCTTTCACGACCTGGAAGGATGTTCTTACGGATCCTGTAATCTTCTACGTGACCATTTTCGAAGTGAAAGCGAATATCTTCAATTGTTGCATCCATTTTTTGCAACAGCATTTTGAATTCACCAAATTTAACAGGTTCATCCAATTCAATGATCGCTCTATGGTATTGCGCTTTAAGTTTGAACTTCGAAACAGCCTGATATTCTTTCAAATCCTGTGCTATTGCGAAAGTACTGAGAAACATTAAGCTGAAAAAAGTATAAATTCCAATGAAGCGTTTCATGTAGATACGAATTAAAATAATAACGTATTTAAAGTAATGAAAAAAATTGATAATGGTTCAATCTTTCGACAAAAGAACAACAATCGTCGATGTTTCGACAATAACTTGAAATGAGTATCAATAAAAAAACCAGCAGGTTGACCCTGCTGGTTTGTGCGCATGAGAGGATTCGAACCTCCACACCCGAAGGCACTACCGCCTGAAGATAGCGTGTCTACCAATTTCACCACATGCGCGTATCTTCCTGAATGATGGGCAAATTTATATATTTGATGACAATAAAAAAATACCATTTACTCAATTAAAAAAGTCTATTCAACGAAAGTATTTTATTGTCTGCAGTACTGGTTATTTTTCTGAAGCAATAATTTTTTCAGTGTCCTCAGCAATTACCAATTCCTCATTTGTCGGTACCACCAGCACCTCTAATTTCGAATCCGGCTTGGTTATAATAGCTTCCTTTCCTCTCAGGCCTTCATTTTTTTCATCATCAAAATCTAGGCCTAGAAATCCGAAGTTTTTACAAACTGAAGCACGTGTCCTATAACTATTCTCACCCACACCACCGGTAAATACAATCAAATCCACCCCATTCATGGCTGCGGCATAAGAACCAATGTATTTAATAATTCGATAGTTGTACATGTCTAGTGCCAGCTGGGCACGTTCATTATTTTGGGAGGCCGCTTCTTCTATTTCGCGCATATCAGAAGAAACGCCAGATATGCCCAGCATGCCACTGTGTTTGTTGATTAGTGTGTTGGCTGCTTGTACGCCAATCTCCTCTTTTTCAATAATAAAAGTAAGCACACCTAGGTCCAGGTCACCTGATCTTGTGCCCATGATCATTCCTTCTACGGGAGTGAGGCCCATTGATGTATCAACCGAATGGCCATGATCTATGGCAGCAATGGAAGCGCCATTCCCGAGGTGGCAGGTAATGATCTTGGATGAGTTAAAATCCCTGCCGGTTATTTCACAAGCCCTTTTTGATACGTAGTAGTGGCTAGTTCCATGAAATCCATATCTCCTCAGGCCGTACTTCTGATAAAGGGTATAGGGAATGGCATACATATAAGCTTTTTGAGGCATAGACTGATGAAAAGCCGTGTCAAAAACAGCTATTTGTGGCACATTCGGAAGCAATTCTTCCATGGCATAAATTCCCTTGAGGTTAGGAGGGTTATGTAGTGGGGCCAGATCTGAGCACTTTTCAATTTCATTAACAACCTCATCTGTTATCAAAACACTGGAGCTGAAGGCTTCGCCACCGTGTACTACACGATGCCCTACGGCATCTATTTCTTCCAGGGATATTAGGCTGCCGTGCTCATCGCTCACTAAAACCCCTAATACGTATTCAATACCGGCCTGATGATCCACTATTTCGCCAACTAGTTTTGCCTTGTCACCATCATTTCGGGTATTCTTAAGGCTGGAGCCTGCCATCCCAATTTTATCAACAAGGCCTTTGGCCAATACTTCTTTATTGGCCATGTCGAACAACTGATATTTAATGGAGCTACTTCCTGAATTAAGAACCAATATCTTCATGTATGAATGTGCTTTAATCTAAGTTTTTATTTTTATTCCCCACTTCATCATAGCTGTAAAAGCCTCTTCCTGTATCCTTGCCCAATTGGTTTGCCCGTACCTTCTTTTTTAAGAGTGGTGAAGCTTTGTATTTCAGATCACCATACTCTTTGTACATGTTTTCAAGCCATCTGACAACTGTGTCGAGGCCAATTTTATCGGCAATTTCAAAAGGGCCTAAAGGAAAGCCGAAACCGAGTCGCATAGTAGCATCGATATCTTCCATTGAACCGACGCCCTCCATTAATATTTCACAAGCTTCATTAATAAGCGGGGCAATTAGACGGGTGCTGATTACGCCTGGGGATTCAATGACCGGAACAACTTTTTTGTTGAACATTCTGGCGAACTTAATTACGCGTTGGTACGTATCTTCCGATGTGTAAAGTCCACGCGCTACTTCTACAACTTGAGACTGATCTGCAGGTGACAAAAAATGGAGGCTGACGCACCTTTCGGGACGTTCCAGCTCACTTGACAACTCGGTTATGACCAACGTGGTGGAATTTGTGGCAATGATGGTTTCCGGTCCCACATGGTCTTCAATACTTTTAAATATCCGCTTTCGGAGGTCAACGCTGCTTTCTCTGGTACGCGATTTTACAGACTCAATCACAATATCAGCTCCTTTCAGGTTGGTGTAGTCTGTTGTGCCGGTTATTCTTGACAGGATCGCCCTTTTTTCACTCTTGGTCATGCCCCATCTCCCAATCATTCTGTCGAGGTCTCGTGAAATTTCATTGATTACCTGTTCAATGCGGTTATTTGATATTTCCAAAAAAACTACCTCAAGGCCGGAGGAGCTTACCATTCTCGTGATTTCCTGGCCAAGTATACCGCAACCCACAATTCCTATTTTGCTAAAATTGTCGTTGGGTATAAAGTTTTTGTTTTTCGGCGTTATCTTTAAAGCATAATTCTGAATTGGTTCGACCGCTTCTTTCTTATCTGACATTTTATTTTTAGTTGTTCGATGTAAATTTACTATCTGCCTGTTATTTTAATGTAGCAAGTATTACGTAAAACCGTACTAAGACGTCATTTCCTTGTTCAATTGTGCCTGATTGGAAGTAATAGCCACCATGTTGATGATGTCTTCCATTGAGCATCCTCTTGATAGATCGTTTATTGGCGCAGCCATTCCTTGTAGTACCGGGCCTATCGCCTCGGCTCCTGCCAGCCTTTGTACAAGTTTATAGCCTATATTGCCAGCCTCAAGACTTGGGAACACCAGTACATTTGCATGGCCGGCAATACTACTGTCGGGAGCTTTACTGCTTCCTATTGCCGGTACTAAAGCGGCATCTGCCTGAAGTTCTCCGTCAATGGCGAGTTGTGGGGCATTTATTTTAGCAATTTTAGTAGCTTCAGCTACTTTTTCTACATGTTCGTGCTTTGCGCTTCCCCTGGTTGAGAAGCTCAACATGGCTACCTTAGGTTCTATTCCTGCGATGGCCCTGGCAGTACGTGCAGTGGCTATGGCTATTTCGGCCAATTGCGCTGCATCAGGGTCGGGATGTACCGCACAATCAGCAAAAACAAGGATTCGGTGCTCACCCTGGTAGGTTTCGGGCAGGATCATGACGAAAGCTCCTGAAACCACACTTATTCCCGGAATGGTTTTTACATATTGAAATGCCGGCCTCAACACATCTCCGGTGGCATTTTGTGCTCCGGCTACTTCGCCATCGGCGTCGCCATTTTTAATCATTATTGTGCTTAAGTAAAGAGGGTTTTGAAGTTGCTCTTTGGCAATTTCAGGGGTTACCCCTTTTTTACCACGAAGGCTGACCATCAGGTCGATATACTCTTGTTCTTTCCCTAGCTTTTGGGGATCGTAAATTTCTGCCTTTTCAACATGCTTTAACCCCCATGCCTCTGCCTGTTTTAAAATTTCATCCTGATTGCCTAATAATATGATATTGCTGATGTCTTCTTGTAAAAGGTAATCGGCAGCCTTCAGTGTTCGCTCTTCAAGCGATTCCGGCAAAATGATTTTATTCTGATATTGTTTGGCGCGACTTCGAATATCATGCATCAAGGACATATTGTGATTTAGTTTTTGAGGTTAATAAATTAATCAAAATTTGGCACAATTCTTAATTCTAATGCAATGTTGAACAGAAAATATTTCAGACATTACCAAATTAATAATTGCAGGGCGAATTAATTTATGACGGAAATCAGAACAACCCTGATATTCCCTTCTTTTCAAGCAAGTGATTGATTTTTTCGACAAAATGGTTGTCTTTTTTGGCGCGGTCCCATAGGGGATGCATGAAAAGATAAAGGAAGGCCGTGCTACCCTGAATTTCCTTTTCTATTTCTTCTGCTGCATCTTTGAAACGTTCCATGCCAGCATAAATGATAGCATAATCAATATGAAGTGATATTTCGGGTTCCAGCAACTCCCTTTCATTCATTTTTTTCAACACTTCTTCCGCTTTATCCATTTGCCCGGTAGCCCCGTAAATATGGCCCAGTGTGGTCCAGCCTTTCAGTGGGTGGCCTGTTTCGGATTGATATTGATGTAAAACGTCAATTGCTTTTTCCACTTCGCCCGTTAAATAATAGGTCCAGCCCATACCTTCAAGGGCCGATCTGAAATCCGGATCATCATGTAATATATCTTCATAAATTTTCCGGGCTTCGAAGTACATTCTTTTAAACAGGTGATATGTGCCATTGTAGCTTCTGATGGGCAGCGACATAGGATCTAGTTCGATAGCCTGGTCCAGATGGCCCTGAGCTTCGCCCATGTTGCCGACTACAAGAAGATACATAGCGTAGTACAAATGTACCTCTGCTGAGCCAGGTGCAAGGTCGAGCGCTATTCGAAAATGTTGGTAGGCAGTATCCAGGTTATTGGTGAAATACACTTGACACATTGCATATACCAGGTGACTGCCGTAATGGTTTTCATCCAATTCCATGGATTTTTGGGCATATTCCATGCTTTTTGGGTAGGCTATATCGCGGATCAATTGGCCGGTTACACCAAAATACCCATATACATAGGCAATTCCCGAGTAGGCCGGGGCATAATCCGGTTGAGTTTCTATGGCTTGCTGGTAATATTTTATCGCCAGCTTTAATTGATCAGGGGTAAACTTATTGGCGTGGTATTGTGCCTTCAGATATAGCTTATAAGCATCTATATTTTTGGTTTGATGATCGTTTTTAGTCCTTAAATCAATTTGAGATCTCGACAGGCCATCTCTGAATTGTCGGCCCGATAGGGTATCGCGTAATTTGGCAACTATGGCTTCGCTGATATTGTCCTGAAGCTCAAATATGTCATCGAGGTTTCCGTTAAAATTTTCAGACCAGAAGTGATAACCATCCTGTGTATTGATCAACTGAGCGGTCACCCGTACCCTTTTACCCGATCGCCTGACGCTTCCTTCCAAAATTGTATTTACATTCAACATCTGACCTATTTCCCTTACATCCATGTTTTTGTTTTTAAAAACAAAGGAGGAGGTTCGCGATGTTACATTTATTTCTTTCACTTTAGTCAGTACATGGATCACCTCTTCGGTAATGCCATCAGAAAAATATTCGTTTTCAGGATCGTTGCTTAGGTTTAAAAACGGTAATACGGCAATGCTTTTATACGACAGGTCGGTTTTTCCTTCGAGCTCTTTTCGATTAGGAATTTTCAATCCGCTTTTGTGAATGGCATAAACTTCGATCGGTCTTTTTACATTTTTCAGCATAAATTGTCCTAGCGGAACAGTTAAGAAATCCCTATGATTTTTAATGTCATCGTACAATTTATCGGAAATCAATACACTACCGGCCACAGAAAGCGACTCAATCCTGGAAGCCACATTAACCCCATCACCATATATGCCCTCTGCGTCCTGTACAATATCCCCTGCGTGTAACCCAATACGAAGCGGGACCGGGTCATCGGCCACCATTTTTTGCTGAACATTTACAGCAGCCATCACAGCCTGAATAGAGCTGTTGAATATAGACATCGTGCCATCGCCGTAAAACTGCAATACCTCACCACCATGCTTTTTGATTTCTTCCAAAAGGACCGCTCTGTGCCGATCCCTCATAGTTTTTGCCAGGAACTCATTTTCCTGCATCATGGAGGTGAAGCCTACGATATCGGCAAACATTATTGCCGCAAGTTTTCTTTTTGGTTGTACTATTGAAAGGGACATTACAAAGGGTCAGGGTGTTTTCAAATTGATTGTTGTTATATTTTAAAATCAACTTTTAATAACGCAAATATCTAACTATCAGTTCAGACATTGGTCAAATAGATCGAAAAAAGTACACAAGCGGAAATATATCGGTTTGATCTGATACAGGCCCAAAGCAGCCAGAATTTCTGATAATTGGAACGATATATATGTATCTTGTGGGTCAAATGACAAGTACAATATGTTGAGTAAAACTACGCGATCTGGGTTTGAGCCCGAGGCCATCATTTTCGATATGGATGGTTTGTTAATAGATTCGGAGCGGCCTAATAAAAAAGCATGGAAGGGAGCCGCCGCCGAGATGGGGCATTATCTAAGTGATGAGATGTACCATAGCTTCATAGGTCGTGGCACTGATGAATGTGAGAGGGAACTTAAAAAGGAATTTGGTGAAAGCTTTTCACTTGAAGAACACCGGAATATCAGAAGGGATATCCACAAAGAGGTTACGATACACGGAATTCGTTATTTATCTGGAGTGGTTGCCCTTGTATCCTGGCTTTACGAGAAGAACATTCCTATGGCATTGGCTACTTCCAGCTTCAGAAAAGAGGTGCCAAGGCGTGTAGGAGAGCTATTGCCTTATTTGATCACCTATTCAGGCAGGGAAGATGCAGCACACGGCAAACCCGAACCTGATTTATATCTGGTCACATCGGAGAAAATGAATATTGATCCCGCTCGAATTCTCGTGCTGGAAGACTCTAACCCGGGTGTTGAAGCTGCCTACCGGGCAGGTATGAAAGTGATTATGGTACCTGACATGCTCACGCCGACCCTGCAGAGTGAGCAGTACAGTTTGTTTATAGCGGAAAATCTGGTGGAAGTACGAAATTGGCTCAGGCAAAGAATAAAATAGTCTGAATTAACATCTTTTAACATCGACAAATATCCTAATTGGATTTTTAAACGTAATATTCGATGTAATCAAACACCGCAGGCATATTATAGTTTGCAGATTAATTAAGTTCTGTACCATCATAGTTTTTAGTGAGCTCTAAATTTCCTTACATAATTGGTCATATAACAACCCTCATATTCATTTGCTGTAATTTGCCAATGGTTAAAGCACAGGATGCTGATGTATTAGTGAAAGGGTACGTAGTAGATGGTGAAGAAGGAAAGGGCATGGAAAACGTGCATGTATTTGCTAAGGGTTCCGGAAGGGTAACCAATTCAAGACGTGATGGCTTTTTTGCTTTTACTGTTAAAACCACGGATACATTGATTTTTAGCCATGTGGGCTACGAAAGCGCCAGCGTGGCTATGTGGAAGGCAGAGTCTTCAAAAATTGAATTAATGATACGGCTGAAAAAGGGCATACTGATGCTTGATGGTGTTGATATTTACGGTGATTATGATACTCCTGAATATTTGATTAAGAAGAAAAATGAACCCATGTACATGTTTGGTAAACCCAAGTCGCTTACGGAAAAACCAAAAGCCGATGTACCGCTTGGAAGTACCAACTATGGCCCTATAACCTATTTCTCAAAGGAGGCCAGGGAAAAAAGAAAAGTAGTGCGATACTATGCTAAGGCGGTAAAGGATACTACTTATGTCCGCACCCTGAACGATCCGAAAATCCGGGCCGATTTTTTAAGAATGTATGGTATTGAACGGTCTACTTTTGATGAATTCCTGCGATATTTCAATCGGGCGCCAATAATTTTTGATCGCAATAATCCTGCAGACATTGAAAGGGTTTTACACCGAGAGTTTCTCAGGTGGATCAGGCAAAGGGAAAATTAGACTTTTGCACGACATTTACTCATTTTATCATCGTGTTCTATTGACCATTTTCATGTGCTTCGTATATAATCCATGAAATTCTTTATGCTTAACTCAACAATGAATACGATGAAAAACAGACAATTGACCTATATTATATAAAGTCTATTATT
>DNTA01000080.1 GCA_003500135.1 Cytophagales bacterium
TTAGGATTTGTCATGAAAGCCCAAAATGAAATAAGTTCAAGTGTTTAGGCTTATTTTGGTGCTGAGGCGTGGTTAACCATCATGGTGAGTACCAAAATGTTCATAAAATCTTGATATTGAAGTAGTTTGGACTTGGAACAGGATGCTAATACACGTTTCAGGTTCAATGATATTGAACGTAGTGTCTCCACTTTTCCAAAACCTGGCTAAGGTCATCAGGCAACCCGCTATCAAATTGCATCCATTTCTGGCTGTCAGGATGAACAAATCCAAGTGATTTTGCATGCAGCGCCTGACGAGGAATTATTTTAAAGCAATTCTCTACGAACGACTTATACTTTGAGAATTTTGTGCCTTTAATGATCTTATCCCCCCCATAAGTTGCATCATTAAATAATGGGTGCCCAAGATGTTTCATATGTGCCCGTATTTGATGCGTCCTACCGGTTTCCAGATTGCACTGGACCAAACTCACATATCTGAGGTTTTCCAGGGTTTTATAATGTGTAATCGCTTTTTTTCCAATATCACCCTCCGGGGAGGCGATTGTTATCCGTCGATCTTTCGGGCTTCTACCTAAATTTACATCGATAGTACCGGTTTCAGGCGAAGGCTCTCCCCATACCAATGCCCAGTATGTTCTTTCGATACTATGTTCATAGAACTGCCTGGCCAAATGATTGATGGCATGTTCAGTTTTGGCTATAACCAGTAAGCCGCTTGTATCTTTATCTATTCGGTGTACAAGGCCGGGCCTGCCTTCATTTCCGGCCATTTCCGGCAGGTTTTGAAAATGAAAGGCCAGTGCATTTACCAAAGTTCCGGTCCAGTTGTTATATGCCGGATGGACTACCATTCCAGCAGGCTTATATACAACGAGAATACTGTCATCTTCATAAATAATATTGAGGGGAATATTTTCAGGAACAACATCTGTATCTCTCGGGGGCTCAGGTAAAACTACGGTAATGATATCTTCCGGACGGACCTTATAGTTTGGTTTCACGGTATTTTTATTGACCTGAACCAACCCATCTTTTATGGCGCCCTGTAGTTTATTTCGCGTCACATTAGGCAAGCGATCCATCAGGAACTTATCAATACGAAGCAATTGTTGCTTTGGGTCGGCTACAATACGGTGGCGCTCAAACCACTCGTCTTCCATGCGCTCTTCTTTGGGTTCTTCCATATCTGCAAAGATAGTATTTTGAAGTGAAGCTGATTATATTTCCAGCATGAACGAGCAAAGCGTAAGGGACTTTTATAAAAGTTATGAGCAAAAAAAAGATCAGGTTCTAACGCTAGATCACCCTGCTGCAAAAAAAGCCGGCGTAAAACTCGAACTGGTCCGTATGGACCAGAACCATCCGGGAATATCCGGAAATAAACTATGGAAACTAAAATATAACCTTCTGGAAGCTGCAAAAAAAGGCGCGAAGCGGATAATAACATTTGGTGGAGCTTATTCCAACCATATACACGCTATGGCAGCAGCGGGCAGATTGCTGGATTTTGAAACCGTAGGCATTATCAGGGGTGAGTCGCCGCACCAGCTCAACCCCACACTGCAAGATGCAACAAATTGGGGCATGGAGCTTCACCATATTTCAAGAACCGAATACAGAAATAGACATGAGGAGTCATTTCAGAATATGCTCTGCCAACAGTTTGGGGCCGACTATATCGTGCCTGAAGGAGGAAGTAATGCATTAGCCTTAAGAGGCATCAGGGACTGGGTGGAGAAATTTGAAAACTGTGATACTTACTGTGTAGCAACTGGCTCAGGAGGAACAGCAGCCGGAATACTGACGGGAATGAAGGCTCAAAAATTACTTTCATTTCCTGTGTTAAAGGGTGGATTGTACCTTAAAGATGTAATAGATAAAATGGTAATTAGTAGTGGACTTTCATCAATAGGAGAGCTACATATAATTGACTCCTATCATTTCGGGGGCTTCGCTAAATTCAATAATGATCTTATCAACTTCATAAACGCTTTTCAGGAAAAATATAAGATCCCTTTGGAACCGCTTTACACAGCGAAATTGCTTTATGGCGTATTGGAATTGACGCAGAGTGGAAGTTTTCAAAAAGGTGAGGTGGTACGCATTGTCCATACTGGAGGTCTTCAAGGAATAAGAGGATTTAACCAACGTTTCGGGGACATCATCCATATCTCATAAAAAACCCTCGATGTGGTGGGATCAAGGGTTTTCCTACAAGCTGATTTTCCAAACCTTAAATTTCCGATGAAGGTAATTCCAGGTATTTAAAAAGATTTTGAAAAAAGCCATCACCACACGTGATGACGGCATAATGCTCTCCTTAGTCTAAAAAATAATAGGTAATAGCTTAAAAAGTGATAGAAATATAAACAAAAGTAATGTATAAAGCAACAAAATAATAAAAATTAATATTAAATATGAGAAATGTATATTTCTAGATTAAGTAATAATAATTGTTAATAAAGATATTTTGGCGTTAATTAATATATTTAGCTAACAAAAAACATTAATAAAGCGTTAAATGCATTATATTGTATATGGTAAACCTTATTAAGTCAAGGTTTTAATTTTTTAAACTTACCAGGTATATTTTTATGTTACAGTTTAATTTACAGTACATTTTTGACCTGAGAGGGATTGATAAACCCTTTTCATTTCTAAAAAGACACGGCTTTACGCATGCTGTAGCACAAAGTATGTCAACGGGGAACTTAAAGAGCTTGCGTACCAACCAGATAGAAAAGCTTTGCGAAATACTTCAATGCACGCCAAATGATCTGCTTGAATGGGTTCCTGATAAGAAAAGCGACGACCATCAGAAGCATCCGCTGTTTAAACTAAAAAGAGCGCATAGCGCCGTCAATATCCGCAAAGCGCTCAAGGACTTTCCTGTAGAAAAACTGGATGAACTGGAAAAGGTGATCGAGGCGTTGAAAAAGGGAGATAAATAAAAATGTTAATTTTTTGCAAATAGTTATTGTGCTATTAAAACCCGACTGAAGACTACTATTTTGCATTTTGATCTAAATGGAGTAAATTCCTTATCGTTTTTTAATCTTTTTATTCAAAGCAGTGAAGTAACAAATTAGATCATAATCTTTATTACTCAAAGAATGGCTGCGAAACAGTTCTTATTATCGCTAACGCTCCTTGTTCTGATATATTTATCTTCAGTAGTCGCAGCATGGGCACAGGATTGGAAAACTGTAAAAGGAGTGGTTATGGACACTGTAGCCAATACTACTCTGGCCCAGGTCACCATCCAAACGGAGGATGGGGTTATCCAAAGTACTTCTCTTGAAAATGGAACCTTTTCCATTGCCGTTCCCGATCAATCCACACATCTTATTTTCAGTCTGGAAGGGTATGAGACAATGAAATTAGAGGTAGAAGACAAAATTTCGATAAAAGTTCATCTCACAGCAGTTGCAAATAGAAAAGGTAAATACCTGAATCAGGGCTATGGATACACCTCCCGGGATCAGGTTACATCTGCCTTTTCAGTGCTGAATGCGCAAGAATTTAACCTTGGCAACATTAATGACCCTGCCGAGCTGTGGATGGCAAAAGTGGCCGGATTAGGGGTTTATAAAAAAGGGGATGACCCTAATGCTGAGGCATTGATGAGGATCCGTGGTTTAATCTCCCTTGAAAATAATGTTTCTCCTTTAATTGTGATCGATAATGTCGTGGCCGCATCGCTTGAAAATTTGGATCCCAATGACATTGAAAACATTCAGGTTTTAAGAGATGGTGCAGCTGCAGCAATATATGGAATAAGAGGATCGCAAGGTGTAATATTGATCGAAACAAAAAAGGGACAACGTAATACACCGGTAAGTGTGAATTATCGAGGATACGTCGCTGCAGCTACCGTGTCAAATGAACACCCCGCGCTTAACCGGGAAGAATATTTAAGCGTTGGTGGCAACGATCTTGGATCAGATACCAACTGGCAGGATGAGGTAGCCAAAACGGGCATATCACAGATGCACCACATATCAGTAAGTGGCGGATCGAATAACACGATATACAGAGCCTCTGTGAACTACCGGGATATTAATGGTATACTGAAGAACTCAGGTTTTGATCAGGTCAACGCCAGAATAGGTTTAACTCAATTTGCTCTGAAAAATAAATTAAAAATCAACCTGAACTCCTCATACACGGATAGGAATATTGATTATTCATTTGTTGAAGCTTTTCGATACGCCACTGTTTCCAACCCAACTCAACCCATTAAATTTGATAATGGTAATTACTACCAGCCTATTATTTTTGATAATTTTAATCCGATGGCGATTCTGGATTTGAATGTTAATGAAGGGAAACGGCAGATAATTAATTTCAACTTACAAATGGATTATGCGATTTCTGACCATATCAGCATTTATGCAAATTATGCGCAACAGAACAGAACTGAATTAAATGGCGAATACTACTCGCGAAGTTCATTTTTTAGAGGGTACTATCGTGGAGGTTTAGCCAGTAGATATACTTCTGATGATAATTTTCGATTGTTTGAATCCTACTTAAACTACAATAATGAATTTGGAAAAGTTATTCTTGATTTTACCGCGGGCTACTCCTATCAACAAAGTGAATTTGAAGACATTTACATGGAGTTGGGGAATTTCCCAAACGACCAACTAGGGTATAATGCACTGCAAAATGCGGCGGATTTACTTTCGGTAACTGACGAAGAAGCTGATATCCAAAGCTATACCTCCCCAAGGGATAAGGTCGTTGCGTTTTTTGGTAGATTTAATCTGAACATAGGTGAAAATATATTTGTCAATGGTTCATTAAGAAGAGAGGGATCGTCAAAGTTAGGCACAGATAATCAGTGGGGCTCATTTCCTGCCATTGGTGCCGGAATCAATTTAAATAACTTTTTGAATTTTAATTTTCTCAATGAACTAAAATTCAGGACAGGGTTCGGTGTTACCGGAGCGTTACCAGATCAATCGGGACTTTCACAGTCCATTTACCAATATTATACAGATAATGGCGGAATAATTGTTCAGACAAATGCCGCAAACCCGGATTTAGGTTGGGAAGAAAAGAGGGAGTGGAACTTTGGCCTCGATTTCCGTTTAGCAGACAAATTAAGTGGATCTTTTGATCTGTACCGAAGAAAAATTGATAACCTAATTGTTCAATCCCGACTGGAAGAAGAAGGAAGGAGGTTAAATGTTTATCAAAATTCTGGTGCATTGAAGACTAATGGATTCGAATTTCATTTGCGGTACAATCAATTGAAAATAGGGGATATTACCTGGACAAGTGATTTGGTCTTGAATTCCTATAAAACAACATTAGAAAAATACCCGGTGGATTCGGGTATGGTAGGTTGGGCGGGTGCGCCAGGACAGGGGTCATTACGATTTTTAAAATTTGAAGTAGATCAAGAACTTGGTCAGTTCTGGGGACCACTTTTCTCAGGTGATATTAATTTATCCGGAGCGCAGGAATTAGTCGATATTAATGGTGATGGACAATTATTGACATTTCCATCGGCGGCTCTATTGCCTGATGGGGATTATGTAGTATTAGGTAATGGCTTTCCAGATTATGAATTAGGGTTTTCCAATTATTTCTCTTTCAAAAACTGGCATCTCAATTTTCTTTTTAGAGGTATTTTTGGACACAGCTTGATAAATACTCAACGATACTTTTATGAACCAATAGATCCCGGAGCCATTAATTCATATAATCGGGTGATTACAGAAAAGGCGGTAGAAGGATTGACATTTTCTCAATTTAGCTCCTTGTATGTAGAAAAAGCAGATTTCTTTTCTCTGGAAAACATATCATTGGGCTATGAATTAAGTTTTAATCAAAGTAGCGCATTAAAGTCTATCATTTTAAATTTTACGGTTCAAAACGCTTTTACACTAACAAATTATACTGGTTTAGACCCAGAACCAAATTTAATTGATTTCGGTCCTACTGATAATGGTTCCAGCATAAGAAATAGATCAGCTGAATTAATGGCTCCTGGAATTGATCGCAGAAACGAATATTTTCCTGCCAGGACCTACACTTTTGGGTTACAGGCTACTTTTTAGATCAAATTTAAACACTACACTTTTCAATCTGTTTTTTAACTATGAATGACAGAGAAATTGACCGGATCGTAGAAATGGCCTGGGAAGACAGAACACCATTTGACGCCATAGAATCACAGTTTGGGCTGCCGGAAAATGAGGTGATCAAGCTGATGAGAAAAGAGCTCAGGCAGAGTAGCTTCAAAAGGTGGCGCAGACGGGTTCAGGGAAGAAAAACAAAACATGCGGCACTTAGAAACTATGCTAAAGGCAGACATCGCAGTAGTCGTCAGAGGACGATTTCCAACAATAAAATCAGTAAAAGATAAATCTATGCCGACCGTTACATTCAAAGGGCAAAAGATTGAATGTGAAGCAGGAGCCAATCTGCGAAAGACTTTGTTGAACAATAAATTAAGCCCGCACAATGGCAAAGCCAAATGGCTTAATTGCAAAGGAATGGGAACATGTGGGACCTGCGCCGTTAAAATAAAGGGAGTTGTAAATCCAAAAGCATGGCAGGAAAAATGGCGCCTGAATTTTCCGCCACACCATGAAAGATCGGGCCTGAGACTGGCCTGTCAGGTCAAGGTGTGGGAAGATATGGAAGTAGAAAAGGGTAGCGGTTTTTGGGGTCAGCACATTTAGGCCAAATATCCTAAAACCGCCATGTTATTTATTTAATCCACTCCAACGAGCGCACGAATGTATTGTTGCCTTTCAAAATACTCCGGCACTGAAGTGTTTTTCTGACTTAACGAGCCCCTGAATTCATCCAGTGTTTCGAAGTCATTGTCCATCATCCATTTGCGCAAGTCCTCCAAAATCAAATTGATCTGACCCATACCGTGAATATAAAGGGTAGAACATAGCTCAACGGCTTTGGCGCCCACCAATAACTGTTTTACCACACCTTCACCATCGTGAATACCGGTATTTCCTATCAGGCTACAACCTACTCGTTGATAAAGAATAGAGACCCACCGTAGTGTATTCGACATTTCACCAGGGGCGCTGTATTTATTTTTCGATCTGAAATCCAGCGTATCGACATCAATATCCGTTTGGTAGAAGCGATTAAAAAGTACGAGCGCTGAAGCTCCTGCTTTTCTGATGTTTTTGGCCACTCGCGGCATGGAGGTAAAATAGGGTCCTATTTTTACCAAAACGGGCAAATTAACCTGGTGTTTTACGCTGCTAACAATATCATAAATGTGTTGTTCAATGGCCATGGGATCTTCATCAAAATCCTTGGGCATCAGTGAAATGTTTAGCTCAAGCGCATCTGCACCCATGGCCTCAACATATTTAGCAAATTCAGTCCATTTACGGTTCGTCACACAGTTGATACTGGCAATTACCGGTATATCTACCAGTTCTTTACTTTTTTCGATCAACTCAAGGTAGTCCTCTGCTGCTTTACCTTTTGCCGTATTGGCCAGATAGTCCAATTCTTCTGTATGATAAACCGGGACAGCATCATCTAGCAGATCTCCTGTATCAGCTTCGATTTGTTCTTCAAATAGCGATTTAAGCACAACCGCACCGGCGCCTGCATCGGCGCATCGTTTTACCCCTTCAGGGCTGTGGGTCAGACTGCAACTCGATACGATTATTGGGTTTTTTAAGTTGAGACCCATAAGGTCAGTGGCCAGATTTACCATAACTATTTTGGTTTAGCAGTAATTAAACGACACCGGCAAATCCCATAAATGCCATGGAAAGCAACCCTGCAATGATCAATGCCGCAGGAACGCCCTCCATGCCTTTTGGAAGGTTCAGTAATGCCAGATGTTCTCGAATACCTGAAAAGAGTGCGATAGCTAACCCAAAACCAATAGCATTGGCAATGGCAAACACTACGCTCTCCATTAAATTGTAATCATTTTGAATCACAAGCAATGCAACGCCAAGAATTGCACAGTTCGTAGTGATCAGTGGTAAATACACTCCAAGTGCCTGATACAATGCAGGGCTTACTTTTTTCATAACAATTTCCACCATTTGCACCAGCGCGGCAATTACCAATATGTAAGAAATGGTCTGGAGGTATATAATGTCCAGCGGCATTAGAATAAACCTGAATATCAGGTAGGTAACCAACGTGGCGATGGTCATTACGAATACAACTGCACCGGCCATACCCAGTGAAGTGGTGATCTTTTTGGAAACCCCTAAAAATGGACAAATGCCTAAAAATTGGGCCAACACTATATTGTTGACAAAAATGGCTGAAAATACAATGATAAAATATTCCATTTCGTTCGTTATTTCGATGCCGGATTAAATCTTTTTCTCAAGTGATTGATCAGTGCTGTCAATAAGCCCAGGGCAATGAATGCACCCGGCGCCAATACGAACATTAATATGCCATCTCCCTCAACCAATTTGAAGCCAAATAATGAAAAGCTACCTAGCAGCTCGCGCAGCATTCCCAGCATTACCAATGCCATAGTAAAGCCCAGGCCCATTCCTAATCCATCCACAACGGATGAGACAATAGATTGACGAGAGGCATATGATTCAGCTCTTCCTAAAACAAGGCAGTTTACTACAATCAATGGGATAAATAATCCGAGTTGCTCGTGTAGTGCAGGTAAATATCCGGCCATTACCAGGTCTACCACCGTTACAAATGAGGCGATGATTACGATATAAGAAGGAATTCTGACCTTCGCCGGAATATATTCTTTGACTACCGATACTACCAGGCTTGACATCAGTAAAACGAAGGTAGTAGCCAACCCCATACCCAAACCGTTAATGGCTGTGGAAGTTACCCCCAGGGTAGGGCACATACCCAGCAACTGAACAAAAACTGCGTTTTCCTTAAAAAATCCTTTCTTAAAATTACTGAGCTGGTTCATGTGTTTTAATGTTCATTTCTGCACTGTTAAAAGCTCTTTGTAAGGCGTCGCCAAACGCCCGGGAGGTAATTGTAGCCCCGGTTAAGGCATCAATATCACCCCCATCTTTTTCAACTTTTAAATTGAATACTGACGGGTCAACCTCCTGGAACTGATTATTAAATTCCGGCTCAGTCATTTTACTGCCCAATCCCGGAGTTTCTTTATGTTCTAAAACATAGGTATTAAAAATTTCAAAATCCGTATTCAACCCTACCATAACCCATATCATTCCTGAATAGCCTTTTGGAGAATAACTTTTTATGGCCCATCCCACAGTTTCTCCATCTTTTTTTGCCGGAAAAACTTCAAGGCTGTCCTCCTTTTGATCATCCACCGCAATTTTAAACATGTCATCAACGGGCTGATTATCGTATGACGGCACCACTTGAGATATGGCCCTGATCTGTTTAGCCAGTTTTGCGGCGGCGATGGGTTCTTTGGTCACTTCATATACCACCCCAAGTGTGGCTGAGGAAATCAATGTAACCAGCGCCAGGCTGATAACCATTTTCCAAAAACTAATTTCCTGTTTATTATTTGCCATTTCTTACAGCTCCAAAGCGTTTAGGTTTAAAATATCGGTCAATCAGCGGTACTGCGGCATTCATGATCAGTATTGCGAACGAAACTCCCTCGGGATAGCTGCCCCACAACCGGATCAATACCGTGATCACACCTATGCCGACTCCAAAGATGATCATTCCTTTAGGCGTCATGGGTGAGGTAACATAATCAGTAGCCATATACAAAGCACCTAGTAAAACACCACCTGTAATCAGGTGGAAAACAGGGCTCATGTATTGAGTGGGGTCAATCAACCAAAGTACACCTGTGATGAGCGCAATAGTTCCCAGCACTGCAACAGGAATATGCCACGTCGTGATTTTTCTGTATAGCAGGTATAAGAAGCCTAATACCAGCGCTAATCCGGAAACCTCTCCAATGCAACCTCCCTGCATCCCTGTAAAAAGTTGGAAAAACCCAGGGATTTGAGCGGTTAGCTCACTTATTGGTACCCCGGCATCCAGTCCTTCTTTTATGACTGCCAATGGCGTAGCGCCTGTGGTTGCATCTGCCATCGTCCATCTGTTAGCATTCATAGCCTCCGGCCATTGTGTCATTGGTACGGGAAATGAGATCAGTAAAAATACGCGACCTACGAGAGCCGGGTTAAAAGGATTGTTTCCAAGGCCACCAAATGCCATTTTTCCAACACCCATCGCAAAGAGACTACCAAGAACAATAGCCCACCATGGAATGCTGGCAGGTAAGTTAAAGGCTAATAAAACCCCGGTAATAATGGCCGAGCCATCCCATACCGATGCCTTTTGTTTAAAAAAATACTTACTGATAGCAAATTCGAAAAACATACAACTTGCTATGGCTAAAAACGTCACATAAATAGCTGACCAGCCAAATACATACACTGACATAAGAAGCGCCGGGACGAGTGAATAAACCACGGCATACATCATAGTAGTGATGGAATGCTCCTTGTGAATGTGCGGTGATGGCGATACGGTTAGTAAGGTACTGCTTGTCTGGACACTCATGATACACGCTCCCTTCTCATAGTTGTAACCACTCTTTTCCCTAGCCTGATATAATCGAGTAATGCCCTGTTCGAAGGACAAACAAATGCACACGAACCACATTCTATGCAGTCCAGGATATGATCTTTTTCAGCTCTTTCAAAAACCTCTTTTTCACATTCATTCATAAGTAAATAAGGCTCCAGTCCCATTGGACAAACAGAAACACACTGTCCGCAACGTATACATACCTGTTGTGCTTTCCGGTGGGCCTCTTCTTCCGGCATGAGCAATATTCCCGAAGTTCCTTTGGCAACCGGAACTTCCAGGCTGTTGAGCGCCTTACCCATCATAGGTCCTCCGCTGATAATTTTTCCTGTGTTATCCGGCAAGCCACCTGCCGCCAGAATCAGGTCTTGCACAGGAGTCCCGATACGGACCCTGAGGTTGACAGGCTTATCAACTTCCTTTCCCGTAACGGTCACTATTCGCTCAATAAGAGGTTTGTTTTTTTGAATAGCTTCGTAAACTGCAAAGCTTGTACCCACATTATGTACAACAACACCCACATCAATTGGAAGGCCGCCCGAAGGCACTTCTCTGTTGAGAACCGCCTTGATCAACTGCTTCTCTCCACCCTGAGGGTATTGTACCTTAAGCGGTTGTACTGCAATACCAGGATATTCTTTACAAAGCTCACTAAGGTTTGCTATAGCATCGGGTTTGTTTATTTCGATTCCAATCACACACTTTTCAACTCCCAATGCCTTCATCAGAATTTTGGCGCCGATTATTATTTCGGCACCTTTTTCAAGCATCAGACGATGGTCAGCTGTCAGGTATGGCTCACACTCTACCCCATTCAAAATTAAGTAGTCTGCTTTTTTGCCCCGCGGGATATTCAGTTTGATATGTGCGGGAAAAGTTGCTCCTCCCAAACCCACGATACCTGCTTCGGCTACTTTTTTTAGTATCTCATCCTTTTCGAGCGCAATGTCTTTTACCAAAGTTTCTGACCGGTCAATACTTTCTTCCCATTCATCGTCTTTCACCCTAATGATAACCGCCTGGCGTTTGTATCCGGTGGAGTCAAGCACATAATCAATTTTTGTTACTGTGCCAGATACTGAAGAGTGGATATTGGAAGAAACCAGGCCCTTGCTTTTGGCAATAATCTGCCCTACTTTAACCGGGTCACGCTTGTCGACTACCGGTACCGAAGGTGCACCTATATGCTGCGACAATGGGATACTCACCATTTTTGGTGGCGGCAATTCGCTAATTGGGACGTTAGCTGATCGCTTTTCGTCATTCGGATGAACACCGCCTTTTGGAAACGTTTTTATATGTTGATCTGATTTACTCATCCTTATCGTCACTTATTCCTGAAGATTTTTTCAATACATCAATATTTTTCTTTTCCACTACCAACTTATCGACATTGGGATTTTCGACCTCTGCTTCAAGTTTTTCTATTTGTTTCTCTTTGGCAGCTACTTTTTCCTTTGGAGGTTTTTTCTTCTTAGGAGGGAAGTTGATTTCGTGTATAGAACCCGGTTTACAAACGTCAACGCATTTACGGCATAAACGACACTTTTCAGGGTCTATATAAGCGAGGTGTCTGATAAAACTAATAGCACCAAATTTACACTCTTTTTCACATGCGGTACATCCTGTACATCCCACTTCACAGTCTCGCTTACCTCCACGATCTTCATTAATACAGGAAACAAAAATACGTCGGTCGCGTTTGCCTTTCGGCCTGAGCTCAATAATGTTTTTTGGACAAGCTGTTACGCAGGCATTGCAAGCTGTACACTTATCGGGAATTACCACCGGCAATCCGGTAGTTTCATCCATGTACATGGCGTCGAAGTCGCAGGCATCCACACATTCGCCCAAGCCCAGACAGCCATAGGTACATCCGGTTTCTCCTCCATAAAGATTTGCGGCTATGGTGCAGTTTGGCGCTCCTTCATAATTTGAGGTTCGCGGGCGGTGTTCAAAAGAACCGTTACAACGTACTACCGCGATGTATGGTTCGCGCTCTTCTACTTCAAGACCCAGAATTTTGGCGACATTCTGCATGGTTTCGTTGCCTCCTACCGGGCAAAATAAATCTGAAAGATCTTCAGCATTTACACAGGCCTCAGCAAAAGCGCGGCAACCAGGTTGACCGCATCCTCCACAATTGGTTGCGGGCAGCGCTTCTTCAACCTCGTCGATTTTTGGGTTTTCCTTTACATAAAATTTTTTGGCCACAAAAAACAATATCGCTGCTGCAACGATACCCAGTGACGTCAATGCAATAACGGTATAAATGATGATTGGACTCATCCTGTTCTAATTTTTCGGCTTCTCCAGCCTGATTTCAAATTCCTTTTTCCACTTCTCTCTGAAAAGTGCCAATATCAAATAATAGGGCACCAATGATCCCAACGCTACTCCGGCCGATAATGCCTCATTTTCGGTAATGACCCACAAGCTTATCAATACGGCCATCAATACAAGGAATGGATAAACGTATGCCAGTAGTAGTGCCTTTATTCCCTGAGTCTCACTGAAAAGTAAGGATACCCGGTCTCCTTCATGATATAAATTTTTAGGGTCCATTATTTCAATCACCTTATTGTCGGTTTCGGAAACATTGCACAATGATTTGGCATGACAGGCACTGCAGGCGCTTACATTGATGAGCGCTATTTCCAGTTGATCACGGACTTTGTTTTTTACAATTCCACTATGCTTAATCAAGCTATCAGCCATATTTTATCCATCAAAAGGTATATCGCTAATGTAGGCAGTGCAGCTAAGAAAAAAATTGATTTCGATCAGGTTTTAGAGTGCACTTCATCATACAGGCATAGAAAAATCTATTGGGTGGAAAAATAAAAAGCCCCGATTGCCCGGGGCTTTTTAAGATTGGTTAAACTGGAATCGTAAGGACTGTACTAAAACTCATTTTTGAGTTGGTCAGTCCATCGCTTTACGCGATCTTCTGTTAAATCAGGTTCATTATCTTCATCGATAACAAGCCCTAAAAACTTTCCGTTAATTTCTCCTTTTGAAGCGTCATATTCATATTCATCAGTCGGCCAGAATCCAACAAATGAGGCGCCTTTATCTTTTAATCTTTCGTGTATTATTCCCAAAGCATCAACAAAGGTATCGGGATAACCTTGTGCATCGCCCAGCCCGAAGTAGGCCACTTTTTTACCACTAAAATCAACGTCATCCAGTACATCGATAAATGTTTCCCAGTCTTCCTGTAATTCTCCTATTTCCCAGGTGGGGCAACCAAATATAAGTTGATCATACTGTTGTACATCTTCCGCTGAAGATGAATCCACATCATGTAGGTCTGCATCGCCCAGGGCGCCTGCAATCATTTCTGCCACATTTTCTGTATTGCCCTCTGTCGAGCCGTAAAAAATCCCGATTTTTGCCATAGTTCTCTAAATTTATTGCGTTTACGTTGTTTTTACTTCGGTTGTAAAAATTTCACTACTAATTTTCCCGCAGCCTTAATATATAATTTTTTTAATAAATTTCCTGCCCGCAGCACGCCATATTAAATAATTTGAAAAATTGGCTTTTTCAATTAGGTCGAAAAGTTAATAGCTTTAACAGGCAGTAAAAATGATAAAAATCAGAAAAACAGATTTTAACAATCTATTCAGCTTGCTGCAGTAGTTCTCGGGCATTTTCAAGGGCCGCCCGGGTAGGTTGATCGCCACCGATCATCTTGGCTACTTCTTCTATGCGTTCATGTTCAAGCAATAGCCTGATCTTACTCACTGTTTTTGGAGCCCCTTCGTCTTTGTAAACATAGTAATGCTGATGCCCCCGGGCAGCAATTTGCGGTAAATGGGTAATCACCACCACCTGGTGGTTCGTGGCCATTTCCTGCATCATATTGACCATCTTCAGGGAGATTTCCCCCGAAATCCCGGAATCAATTTCATCGAAGATCACGGTGGGCATGGCCGATTTTCTTGCCATTAAAAATTTTATGGCAAACATAAGTCGAGAAAATTCACCACCTGAAGCCACATTTTTAAGTTGATCGGGTTTTATGCCTTTATTTGCACTGAAGAGAATCGTTATTTCATCGATGCCTTCCATGCCCGGTTCAATATTTTTATGCTGGAACTCCACCGAAGCGTTGGGCATCCCAAGATCAGCTATTAGTTTGAGAAGTTCATCCCGGAAAGGTGGGAGAGAAGACTTTCGTCGTTCAGATAGTGCAGTGGCGATATCCATCATGGCGGCATAGGCTTCTTCCATTCCGGTTTCGCGTTTAGCAAGCTCATCATCAAGCGACTCCACTTTAAGCAGTTTTTCTTCAAGCGACTTCTGAATATCAATCAATTCTTCTACACTTTGTACCTGATGCTTTTGCTGTAATTGATATATTAAACTCAATCTCTCATTAATAGACTCCGCTTTGCCCTGATCGAATTCCACGCGCTGTTCTTCATTTTCCATTTCCTGAGTAATATCTTTAATCTCTATGGAAGCCTGCTCCAGACGTTTTTTAAGCTCAGCCAGGTGGCCTGAAAACCCCTGAATGGATTCCAGGTTTCGTAGAGCAGTCTGCAACTGTACATCAACTGCCGCTTCTGATTCACGTAATAATTGCACATTCTCTAGAAGCTTTACTTTGATATCTTCAGCATTTTCAGCAAGCTTTTGCTCTTCTTCCAATTCACTTTGTTCACCTGCTACAAGGTTGGCTTTATCCAGTTCATCAAAGAGGAACTGTTGGTAATCTCTTTCCTGTCGCATATTTTCTGCGGCAGCTTTTAAATCTTCATACTCTTTTCTGGCGGCATTATAGGTTGCAAAAGTGGCCTGGTATTCTTTCAAAGTAGGAGAAGTGCCGGCATAAGTATCAACAAGTTCGAGCTGGTAAAGTGTAGCTCCAAGGCGAAGTGTTTCATTTTGTGAATGGATATCCACCAGACGGCTTCCCAGGGTTTTGAGAATGTCTAAAGTAACAGGGGTATCGTTTATAAAAGCACGTGATTTTCCGGAAGGGCTTATTTCTCGTCTGATTATACAATCATCATCATAATCCAGTTCATACTCATTGAAAAAACCTTGGAGTTGGTAAGGTTTAATATCAAAAGTACCTTCAACCACGCATTTTTGATCTTCATGAAGCAGTGTTTTAACATCGGCCCTGTTGCCCAAAAGCAAACCGATCGCACCCAACATTATTGATTTACCCGCACCTGTTTCACCGGTAATCGTATTTAATTTGCGCGAGGGGGTCAGCTCGAGTGATTCAATAAGCGCATAGTTCTTAATGTCAAGATGCCTGATCATAATATTTTAATGAAAGCGCGAAAATTGGATTAAGGTGTAAAGCAAATAAAGCAGAGGAAATCTACAAAATCGTTTTGTATTTTTCGGTATTTTTAGGGTTAAGTTCCACCAATAAATTGTAAGCCTGACGCTTTAATGCGGGTTGACCCTCCTGAAAAATGCCTACGATCTCATCGGACTTGGCATCAAAAAATGATATGGTAAGTTCAGCATTTGGCCTGAGGTCATTTGCTTTTTTTAACTCTTCAAGAATCATCATTACCTCCTGTCGTGCTTCCTGAGGCTCGCTGATCATCCGATCAAGACCAAGCCGGTGATATCGGTAGATTCCTTCACGAACGTTAAGAAAAATATTGTTAGTAAGGTTTTCAAGCAACCAGTAGCGATTTCTGTTACTATCATAAGGTTGCCAGCCAGGCAGTTCACTACCTTGCGAAAAATTCACGATTTCCTGTGCTGTCTGATAGAATGGAGCCCCGGCATTGAGTTCAAAACTATCGCGGTCGAGACCTATAATTATGTATGCATAAAATGCCAAAAGGGCTGTGAGGTTGTCGTTTGAGCCGCTTTCATTAAAAATGATTGGTCTGCCTTCGGTGTAATTGAATACCCAGTCACGGTCGGCATAATTAAGCATTACGCTTTCATAGCTGCTATTGTAAACAGGTCGTGACGAAACGATCTGGGCCGTAGCCCTGAAATTTCCAATTGATGGCATGGATTGCACAGTGATCAGCAGATTGCATTTTATGCGTTCGAAGGGTTCATAGGTGTTATCTGTCCATTTCTGTTCATTCATAAAACGCGTAAAGGCTTGCTCCATATCCCGGAAAATAACCTTGTCCTGCGTTTGAACCTGATCGCCATTGACTACAATTTTGCAAAACAATTCCTGTGCCTGGGAATCCCAGGTCAGGGATGTAAAAAAGATAAAAATCAGAATATACCGCATTATGGCAGCCTTTTGATCACTTCATTCACAATATCTATTGCCACTTCTTTTTTTGATTTCATTTCAAAATCTATCTTTTCTCCTGAAGTGTCGAAAATCGTTATTTGGTTGGTATCATATCCAAAACCCGCTCCCTTGTCATTTAGCGAGTTTAGAACAATGATATCAAAATGTTTTCTATTTAGTTTTTCTACGGCATTCGTGTCCTCTTGTTCCGTTTCAAGGGCAAACCCCACTGTGAACTGGTTTTTCTTCTTCAATTCACCAAGGCTTTGTGCAATATCGACTGTTTTCTCAAGGTCCAATACCATATTGGAGGCTTTTTTCTTGATCTTGTGATCAGCTATTTCTACAGGGCGGTAGTCGGCAACTGCGGCAGCAAGAACGGTTATATCAGTGCTTTCAAAATGCTCCAGACAAGCCTCGTACATTTCATGGGCTGATTTCACCGAAATCAGTTTTATATTTTTATTTTCCAGGTGTTGTTCGCTGGGCCCGCTCACCAACGTAACGTCTGCACCATTTTCGGCAAAGACATCTGCAATTGAGTAGCCCATCTTGCCGGATGAATGATTTCCAATAAAACGTACGGGATCTATAGATTCATAGGTAGGACCAGCGGTAATTAATACTTTTTTTCCAGCAAGTGGATAGTGCTTAGAATCTAATTTGCTTTCCAGATACGCAACAATTTCTTCCGGTTCTGCCATGCGCCCTTCACCTACCAGTCCGCTGGCTAATTCGCCGTAGGTGGCAGCAATGATCTTGTTACCATATTTTTCCAATGTTTTCAAATTGGAAGTAGTGGCGGGATGCTGATACATGTCCAGATCCATGGCCGGCGCCAGATATACCGGGCATCGAGCCGACAAATAAACGGCGGTTAATAAATTATCACAAAGACCATTGGCCATTTTAGCTATCGTATTTGCCGAAGCGGGTGCAATGATCATTGCGTCGGCCCATAGGCCAAGCTCCACATGGCTGTTCCACTGACCTGTATTGTCCTTGTAAAACTCTGAAAGAACGGGGTTTTTAGAAAGAGTTGATAAGGTGACCGGTGTGATAAACTCTTTAGATGCTTTGGTCATAATGATCTTAACTTCAGCACCTTGCTTGATCAAAAGGCGGGTGAGCATAGCTGTTTTGTAGGCTGCTATGCTACCACATACCCCAATTAAGATCTTTTTGCCCTTGAGCATGAGGTTTATTCTTCTTCCTCAGACTCAGGCAAGCGATAAACAAGCTCATCTGCCAAAAACTCCTCAGTAGCAATAGTAGTAGGTTTTGGCATTCGCTCGTAGAATTTTGAAATTTCAATTTGCTCTCTGTTTTCGAAAATCTCCTCGAGGTTGTCAACAGTAGTAGCAAATTCAGCAAGTTTGCTGTTGAGTTCTTCTTTTACATTTACAGAAATCTGACGCGAACGCTTTGAAATGATTGAAATGGATTCATAAACGTTTCCGGTAGGTTCTGCGATTTTTTCCAGATCTCTGGTTATTAATGATGCACTCACAATGAATGATATTTTGGTTATAAATTATTTTCCTTTAATTTTTCAATCTGGTCCAGGCTATTGGCATACACCTGCTCCAGTTCTTTGACGTATTTTGAAGACGGATACTTGTCGATAAAGGTTTCATAATGCTCAATAGTATCGTAGTATCTTTCCTTTTGCTTCGATGGGATACTGGCTTTAGCAAAGTCATAACCAGTTTTGATTTTCAGATAAAGTATATCTTCGTTGAGCTTGGAATCCGGATAGTCTTTTTCAAAATTGTCCATAGCTATCAACGCTGATTTATAAATACCAAGATCGTAATACAACTTCGCATTTTCATACGCCTTGGTTTCCAGCTTTAATCTCAGCTTGTCCATAAGATCGGTAGCTTCGCTTCTTTTGTCGCTTCCCGGGTACTTATTCAAAAAGTTTTGCAGGGCGATGATGGCTTCAATGGTGCTGGTTTGGTCAAGATTGTGGTCCGGTGACTGCTTATACAAGGAATAAGCATACATGTAATAAGCTTCTTCGGCGTAGGAACTTCTCCTGTACGTATCGTAAAAAGTTTTGAATAAATGCGAGCTCATTATGTACTGCTTTTGGTAGTAGTGGGCATACGCAAAATAAAACTGTACCAACTCCGATTCTTCGGTACCTCGTATAAAGGGCATTATATCTTCAAAAAGAATAATGCTTCTGTAGTAATCTTTGTTTTCATAGTAATCTATGGCAGCCTCGTACTTCACCCGCCAGTCGTCGCTTTTTTGAATTTTTCGAAACTTGCTGCACGAGGTGATCATGGTGAAAGCCACCAACACAAAGCTGATTAATAAGGTACTTTTTCGCATAAGGCTGCAAATATAGAGTGTTATCTACTATTTTACAATTCTGTTTGCCAGCTGTTTACATAAAAACTGGTGTGTGATCACTAATTAAACGCATTAAGGAAGTTTTTCTTTTGAAACAGGAGCCAAAATTTCTTTTTCCAGCTTTGCCTTGTCAACCGGAATTTCTTTTTCAGGATCAGTATTTGATATTTTTTCCTTTTCTCTACGCGCACTATCCACGCTTTCCTGTAATTCCGGGGACAAATTCGAGGCGCTCTCCAAAAAAGAAGCTGCTGCGCTGTCTTCTTTCCAGTGGCCACTGTATGTGACCTCGCTACGGGTGGGCTTTTCATCAACACGCCATTGAAAATCCTTCAGCCTTTCCTGTTCTTCCCTCAATTCATGCGGTGGAATAAACTGAGCCTCCGGTTTGACATAAAAAGATATCTCATCTACCTGATTATTTTCGAAAATCATTTTCATGTCGCTGCAAATAATTTTATTCATGCCCACCATTTCATTGGTTTCCTCTTTTATGACATAGTAAATACTTTCGCCGTTACCATTTACATCAACGTTATGTAAATAGTTGTTTTCAAATGAAGCGATCATTTTACGACCTTTGACCTGGTTAAAATTTTCAGCGCTATCCTGTGCTATTATGAAGCTGTTGATATTGCTGTGCATTTCTTCCAAGGCGCCATCTACAAGTCGAATGTTCATGGAATCTGCTGTGATCTGTGTGTTTTTGTTCCAAAGAATGGGGTCCCGGTAAAGATAAATGATGGAATCTGCCAGTTCGTAGGAAAGGGAGTCGGATTTACCTTGAAGGTCGCTTTTGAAAATTTTCACATCATAATAGGCCAGCAATCTTTTGTTTTCGGGCAGTGAATCCTCCAGCGATACCAGTGTGTCGGCGCTTAGAAACAATGTATCAAGTTTTACGGCTCTTTTCATAAGCGCTTTGCCCCAGATTTTGGTTTCTCCACGTTTTTTCCAGTAAGTGGCAAAATCACCAAGAAGCTTGACGTTTTCTTCTTTGGCAATCATTTCTACATTACCGGTGGCTTTGTAGATCTGCTTTAGGTCATCGAATTGTAGTTTGTCGCCTTTTAAAATATAGTTAGGCGTTTCCACCTGGCTTACGAGAAATTCGTAGGTCTTACGCACCGTATTAAATTCAGATCCGAGATCGGCGTGGAGTACTGTTCCGTCATTGGTTGTAATGGTGTTTGGACTGGTGATTAAGGCAATGCGAGTATTTAAATTATACTCAAGATTTTCAGTTTCCAGCACATATTTAGGATTGTTAAGCACCACATTTTCTTCGAAGTATACGACCCGGGTTTCTGTATCGTAATCACACCTTTCGCTTGTCAGGGTATTGACACCGTCATTTATTTTACCTCCATTGTAGTATTTCGCCGACCGGTTAAACATGTCGTAATCCAGAAAGTCCGTATATAAATTAATGGTATCATCTACATAATGCACGTTTTGCCGAAGGTTGGCAAATCGGCTATTTCCGTTATAAATCAGTTTTCGCGCCGTGATCGTCACAGAGTCTTCAAGGTCGAGTATCCGCACCCGGCCAAAGGCTTCCAGTGTATTTATTCTCCGGAAATAGTAGGCGGAGTCGCAATGTATTATTGTTTGCTTATTGGTAAACTTAACATTGTACTTCAGCAACTGATAAGACTGGCCATTTTTGCTACCGGCAGAAAGCTGATCGGCCTCATATTGTAATTTTTCCCCATCCTGTGCATTAACAAGCCCAAGTGGGAACAAAAAAACCAGCAGGTAAAGAAATATTTTTTTTATAATCGTCATATTTGTTTTTAGCGCCGCAAAGGTACGAAATACTAATTCTATGTTGTCACGACTTCGAAAATATATAGAACACCACCAGCTGTTAGACGAACAGGATAAAATTTTGGTTGCCGTTAGTGGTGGCGTTGACTCAATGGTTTTAGCACATTTATTAATACGTGCCAGCTATCAAATCGATATTGCGCATTGCAATTTCAACCTACGTGGCAAAAACTCGGATGCCGACGAAGAGCTGGTGCGTTCATTTGCTAAAAAACATCAAATTGTATGCCATGTGAAAAGTTTCGAAACGGTGGCATATGCCAAATCCAATCATTTGTCTACCCAAATGGCGGCCAGGGAACTGCGCTACAATTGGTTTGATGGGCTGAGTGAAGAGACAAAGTGTACCAAGATAGCCACGGCACATCACGCCAATGATGCCCTTGAAACATCATTGTTTTACTTAACAAAAGGCGGAGGGTTAAGAGGTGTTTTAGGGATAAGGGCCCGGGAAAGTAAAATCGTAAGACCTGTGCTTTTTGCCGAAAAAGATGAAATATTAAAATATGCCAAAGAAAATCATGTTGCCTGGCGCGATGATGCTTCCAATGAATCCATTAAGTATTCCAGAAACTTCATCAGGCATGAGGTAGTACCCCGGCTTAAAGAGGTTAACCCCAATATCGAAAAAACTTTTTTCAATACCCATCAGCGGTTAGATGAGGCCCTCGAAATTGTGAACGCCTATTTTGATCAATGGCAGTATGATAATGTTAAAAAGGACAATGAGAATTGGACAATACAAAAAGAAGGACTTGCGAACAATAGGTATAGGAATACACTGCTGCATATGCTTTTAAAGCCGGTTGGATTTAACTATTCGCAAATTCAGGAACTGGATGATGAAACATTGCAGCAACCCGGAAAGTTCCTGCAAAGCGCTACACATACCTTGTTTGTCGATCGGGAAGTATTAATGGTAAGGCCTGTCAAAGATCAGGTTGCTTTTGAAAAATTCATCGATCAAAATGGCATGGTCCATGTTCCCGGTGGTACTATGAAGTTCAGTAATAAAACTGCTGATGAGGTTAAAATCTCTGGAAATGAAAATATTGCGCTACTCGATCATGAAAAAATATCCTTTCCTTTATCAGTAAGGAACTGGAAGGAAGGTGACCGCTTTCAGCCCCTTGGTATGAAGGGGCAAAAAAAGCTGAGCGACTTTTTTATTGATCAAAAAATTCCATTGGTAGCAAAAGGACGTATATTAGTGGTACAAAACGGGTCAGATATAGTATGGGTAGTAGGTTATCGCATCGATGACCGATATAAAATAACGAACGAAACCAAACAGGTTTTGGTAATAGAATACACAGCCAAACCATGAGAAGATTTTTTAAAAAGGAATACTCTTTAAAGGAACTCAACTTTTTCAGGTACTTATCCCGGGTGCAGCTTTTCGAAAAGCTCAATTACGACGAAATGGCGCTTTTCAGGCCTTATTTTTATTTGCGCACCTATAAAGCTGATGAAGCTGTTTTCTTCAGAAACGATCCTTCCAATGCTTTATACCTCGTAAAAAGTGGAAAAGTGGCGTTGAGTATTGATATAAAAGACAACTTTGAAACGCTCATGGTCATTCGTTCAGGAGATGAATTTGGAGAAAACTGCCTGCTTAAACAATCACATAGGCTTTACAGTGCCTTGGTAGTGTCTGAAAGCTCCGACATTTATGTGCTGCCAAAAGTAAATATCGAAGATATCTTCAGCACTCACCCCAAAATAAAAGCTAAAATGATGGAATCACTTTCCGAAATGTACAATGATTTCAATAGCCGGCTTTTTAAGAGTTACAAAACCTCCTTCGGATTTTTTGAACTCAATCAGGCATTTAAATCATGATCTTGATCATTTTTTTAGCCACAATCCAGCTTTTCTAGTTTCATTAATCAAGCGTTCTACCTAAATTAGCGCTCCCTAAATTAAGTTTCTTGTATCACAGAAAATAAATCAAATAACATGAAAATCACAGTAGTTGGAGCTGGCAACGTAGGAGCAACATGCGCTGATGTGTTGGCTTACAGAGAAATTGCGAACGAAATCATTATTGCCGACATTAAAGAAGGGCTTGCTGAAGGTAAAGCGTTGGATATTTGGCAAAAAGCGCCGATCAATGTATATGATTCCAAAACTATTGGTGTAACTAACGATTATGCCAGAACCGCAGGATCAGATGTCGTCATAATCACCTCCGGTTTACCAAGAAAACCTGGCATGAGCCGTGATGACCTGATCGAAACCAACGCGGGAATTGTAAAAACGGTAACTGAAAATGTCATTAAGCATTCACCTGAGGCAATTATTATTATTGTATCCAATCCATTGGATGTAATGACCTATCAGGCGCACCTGGTATCGAATATGCCGAAAACAAAAGTAATGGGTATGGCCGGTATTTTGGACACCGCAAGGTACAGGGCATTTTTGGCAGAAGAATTAAACGTTTCCCCAAAAGATATTCAGGCAGTTTTAATGGGTGGTCATGGCGATACTATGGTGCCCCTGCCGAGATATACCACTGTAGGAGGTATTCCGGTAACTGAAATGATCCCAGAAGGTAAATTGGATGCCATTGTAGAGCGCACTAAAAAAGGTGGAGGTGAGTTAGTTAAACTTATGGGTACATCGGCATGGTACGCACCCGGTTCAGCTGCGGCCCAGATGGCAGAAGCTATTGTTAAAGATCAGCGAAGGGTATTCCCGGTATGTGTGCAACTGACGGGGGAATATGGTGTCGATAATTGTTATCTCGGTGTTCCGGTAATTTTGGGTAAAAATGGTATCGAAAAAATTATTGAGCTCGATCTAAATGATGATGAAAAAGCACTTCTCAAAACTTCCGAAGGACATGTAAAAGAAGTTATGAGTGTACTGGACAGGCTTAACGGTTAACAATAAAAAACAGAATCAACAAAAAGCGGCTTGTACAGGCCGCTTTTTTGCTTCTATACAATTAAATTTACACAGTTAACCAAACTGGCATCAATTGTGCCAGATAAGCCATATTTGTGAAATTTTTTATTATGTACATCCATTTGTTTTTTGTTCTGCTGTTTTTTGCCATGTCCCCTGCAATGGCCCAGCATGATTTTAACCCCAGAGTAGCGGTTTCATATCCCAATGAGGTGATAATAGATGATGCCGTATCCGCCGAATGGGAGCCATACCATCAACAGGTAGCGATCACTGATACCTTCAGGCAACAATTTATTCCTGGGTCCTTACCAGAAAACTGGAAGGGGGTACGTGAGAAAGAGATTGGTTTTATAGCCAATTGAGATTTTGCAGCGCCTCTTTCCCTTTTAATTGCCAGACAAATCACCTACAAGGAAAACGATTATACCGATGCACCCCTCATCTTTCCTGTGATGGACAAATGTGCGTATAACCTGAATTGTTTTAAAACCCTGACGCAAAAACATGATGTTGACTGGCTTGTAAATATTTCAAAAATAGAAGCCAAAAATGAAGGGGGGGAACGCCGTTTGAAAGCTAAGGTTGAAATTTACAGCGTATTGGCTAAAAGGCTGGTGAAAGACCAGAGTTATGAGGTAGGTACTGAGCAGGTAAAGTCAACTACCGATTGTGAAAAGGGTAGCTGGGACTGCGCGCTTTATGAAATGGTTGAAGTTATTGCAATTGACGCATTTGACCGCCTGGAATATTACAGAAAGTATTGGCGATAAAGAAAAAAGAGTTTCATTCAGCGCTTTCAGATTTTCATTTTTCAGGATAATTTATAAATTTACAAGTAATCTGCTAGCGCTAACAATCTCATGAAATCAACGGCTTCATTCCTTTTTTTGTTGTTACTTATTCCTTGTTTCAGCCAGGCACAGGAAACAGATGAACAAAACTTTCTCTATTTGCAAGGGACATTGAAGGCTGAGAAAGATAAATCAACTATTTCATATGCCAACATTTACATAAAAGGACAGCCACTGGGAACTACTTCGAATACTGAAGGCAAGTGGTCATTGACCATTGAAGGCCACTATGCCCAGGACACCCTCGTCCTATCGGCTATTGGTTATCGTGAGGGTACATTTTCAGTAGATGAATATTTAAGAAAAAACGGGAAAACCGTTTTTCTCAATGATACTGTTTATCATTTGGTTGATGTTTTCATTACCTCAATACCTGCAAAGGAGATCATAAGCATGGCCATTAGAAATATCAACAAAAATTATTCAATTAAGCCTTATATGCTACAAGGGTTTTGTCGTACCCCATTCAACGAAAACGGCAAATATGTAAGGCTTCTCGAATAGGCCTTAAAGATATACGATGAGGGTTTTCTTACTGAAAACACCTTTTCGGTAGAGCATATCCAAATGCGAAAAAGTAATGGCTACCGAACCTATCACTGGAACGAAGGCGCCAAATATCTGGCAAGTTTTCTGTATGGAGACTTTGTGCGCAACAAAGATGGACATATTAGGCGCCTTTTCAACCGGTGGAATTACGAAGTGGAAGGTGTGAGCCATTATAATGGTGACGAAGTCTTTCGGGTGAGCGCAAGTTTACCTTTAGATAATAACCATGAGCAATATAAAGCCCTATTTTATGTGCGAATTAAGGATTATGCCTTTATTCAACTGGACTATGATTTTTGATGGGACAGCAAGCATTTTCCGGGAATAAAATCCGATTCAATAGAGTTCAGGCGCAATAAGGTAGTGATAAAGACACAATACCGGCCCTTTAGAAGCAGATTTTACTTAAGTTACCAAAGCAGGGAAGCGCACTCGGTATTTTATGATTACAATTTACCAGTAGATAAGCGGTATACATGTTACATGCAAATTCACGATGAACTGCTGGTGCATAAGGTGCGAAGGAACTATCGACGTCAGCCCGATGAAAAAATCAACGATATGGGTGACATTTACAAAAAGGTTGATGGCTACAACAAAAGGTTTTGGAAGCGCTACAATAAACCGTTTGAAATAGAACTTTTTCGCCTGATCAAAGCGGACCTTGAAAAAGAGGCCTCCCTGGAAAACAATTCTGATACAGCGAGATTGAAGATGTGTTGGATTAAATAAAAAATCTCAATACCGCTTTTTTCAGCTAGATATTAATCCATAATTTTGTACCTACCCAAATATGGAAAAAGTGGAAAGCATAAGTGTCTTTGACATATTCAAAATAGGCGTGGGCCCCTCAAGCAGCCATACTATGGGCCCCTGGAAAGCAGCGGCTCAATTTATAACTTTCATCGGAAAAGAGTGCCGGCTGACTGATCTTAAATCAATCAAAGTGCATCTATTTGGCAGTTTGGCCAAAACCGGCCGGGGACACGGCACCGATCTTGCCGTACAAATGGGCCTGCTCGGTCATGATCCTAAAACAGTTGATACCGGACGTATAAATGAGTATTTGCATAGTATTTCAGATACCAATTCCCTTTTGGTTGCCGGCAAGCATAAAATGTCTTTTGATCCTGATGAAGATATAATATTCCACTTTAACAAACAGCTTGATTTTCATGCCAATGCACTTACCCTTGTCGCATATTTTGACAACAATGAGGAGGTGGAAGCCACATATTATTCTGTAGGAGGGGGGTTTATCATAAAAGAAGGTGAAGATGCAGAACAGCATAACAGGAAACTAACTTATCCCATAGATTCTGCTGATGATTTGTTAAAATGGTGTGAAGAGACCGGGCTTCCGGTTAGCGATGTGGTCAAAAAAAATGAGTTATGTTGGCGCACTGATGAAGAGATTGATAAAGGTGTGCTTGAAATCTGGAATGAAATGAAATGCTGTACATATCGGGGATGCCATACAGACGGCACCTTACCAGGCGGGCTCAAAGTCAAGAGAAGAGCTTCTTTTCAGAATCAGAAATTAATTGAAACCAACCGTTATGATGGTGTTGAGGAATGGCTGACGTGCATTCAGAAATCTGATCATTCATTTAAAGAAACGCTGAATTGGGTGAGTTGCTTTGCACTTGGGGTAAATGAAGAAAATGCTTCATTCGGAAGAGTGGTAACAGCCCCTACCAACGGCGCTGCGGGTGTCATCCCGGCGGTATTGTTGTATTATGTGTGTTTTTGCGACAACCCTACCGAAGACGACGTGATCAGGTTTTTGTTAACTGCCGGTGAAATCGGAAGCATCTTCAAAAAAGGTTCAACAATATCTGCTGCCATGGGGGGTTGCCAGGCGGAAATAGGCGTTTCATCGGCAATGGCAGCCGCAGCATTGACCGAAAGACTGGGTGGAAGCCCGAAAAGAGTATTAATGGCGGCCGAAATTGCCATGGAGCACCATTTAGGCCTCACCTGTGACCCAATAGGTGGATTGGTACAGGTGCCTTGCATTGAAAGAAATGCGATGGGAGCCATGAAAGCCATCACGGCCAGTCAAATAGCATTGGCCAGCGATCCTTCATTTGCAAAGGTTTCTCTTGATGGGGTGATCAAGGCCATGTGGGATAC
>DNTA01000113.1 GCA_003500135.1 Cytophagales bacterium
GATTTGTATACAGAACATTTAAAGGGTTTTGACGTCGTTAATGCGAAACGCGCAAATCGCAGAGGTGAATCGGTAATCAAGCGAGGGACGGCAAAATTATATTATCGCTTGTTAAAGAGAATTGTACCTTTTGAAATTCCCTTGGACACCGGAGACTTTCGCCTTATCAGCAAAAAGGTGGTGGATGCTTTAAACACCATGCCGGAACAGAACAGATATTTAAGGGGCCAAATCGCCTGGATGGGCTACAAAACCTCGAGTATAATTTACGAACGCGATTCCCGTAAGCGCGGAGAAAGTGGATATACCTATGGTAAAATGTTTAAATTGGCGGTTGACGGGATTACTGGATTTTCCGATCGTCCACTTTGGTTGGTAAGTCGAATGGGGTTTATTATCGCGCTGCTTTCATTTTTATTCATCATCTATGCCATTTTCGCACATTTTATAATGGAACAGACTATTACAGGATGGACCTCCATCATTGTGAGCGCTACTTTTTTAGGTGGAATTCAGCTATTCTCTATTGGAATTATTGGAGAATACATAGCCCGAATCAATGCCAATGTGAAACAGCGTCCGATGTACATGGTAGAGTCCTCCAACATTGAATCAGTAAAAACCAAAAAAATAAGATCATAGAGGCGATAGAAATCAGAAAATATGAGTCTCAGGATCAAAAGCGCTGGGATCATTTCCTGGATGGTATAAAGATTCCTGCCCTGCTCTTTAAAAGGGGATTTATGGATTACCATTCCGAGCGCTTTGAAGACCACTCGGTACTTGTATTCAAAGGAGATGCCCTGGTCGCTGTTTGTCCTGCGCACAGGGAAAATAAAGAATTAAGAAGCCACTGGGGCCTGACTTACGGCGGGGTTTTATGGGATCCAAATCTTAATGATACCGAGCTTGATTCTATTTTTCAACTGTTTAAAGGGTACTTACGGGAACAAGGATTTATGAAGTTTTACATCAAGGAGATTCCGTCAATTTACCTTCAACCAGATGCTTTTACAATGAATCGAAAATTATACGGACAGGCATATATAGCCCATACTGAACGGGTCCTTGCTGTGGATTATAGCAAACCATTTCAAATTCACAAGACCAAATTAAAGCACTACAGAAGAGGAAAGCGTTTGGGCTTTGAAATTAATTGTACCACTGACTTTAGCAGCTTCTGGAAGGAAGTGCTGTCGCCCAGATTGGCATCCAGACACAAGGTGAAACCGGTTCACAGCCTGGAGGAGATTACTTTGCTGGCTAAGAGATTTCCCGAAGAGATCAAACAATATAATATTCAGTTAAATGGTGAGATTCTGGCAGGGATTACTCTTTTTGACAAAGGATCGGTAGTCAAAAGCCAATATGGAGCAACGACCGACCTTGGAGAGACATACAGAGCTTTGGAGTTTTTATTTATTGAGTTAATTAAGGATTATAAAACGCAGGGGAAGCGCTTTTTTTCAATGGGGACAGTAGGAGATCAACGCTTTCCGGAAGGATTTAATCCCGGGTTAAAGAGACAGAAGGAGGAGTTGGGGTGCATCGAGTTTCAACAACATTTTTATACTTTTGATTTGAAATGATCCCATTTTTAGATCTTAAAAAACTTAACCAACGATTTGACAAAGAACTGCAGTCCTCTTTGAGAGAAGTCCTGGAAAACGGGCAGTATATCAACAGCAGTGCAGTCGATGCCTTTGAAAAAGAGTTCGCCGCTTATTGCGGTACTCACTATTGTGTTGGTACAGCGAGCGGCCTGGATGCATTGACCCTTATCTTACAGGGGTATATCCATTTAGGCAGATTAAAAAAAGGAGATCAGGTGCTGGTCCCTTCCAATACCTTTATAGCTACTATTTTTTCTGTGATCAAGGCTGGCTTGATCCCTGTATTGGTGTCACCAGATGAACGATCGTTCAATATCGATCTAAAAGGCATAGAGAATTCTTATTCGGCGAAGGTGAGAGCAGTGATTGTTGTACATCTGTATGGTCAATTGTCCGATACTTGCCCCATATTGGATTTTTGTCGTTCCAAAGACATGTTGCTCATTGAAGATGCCGCCCAGGCGCACGGAGCTCGCAATAGTTCCGGGAGCAAGGCGGGCAGTCTTGGAGACGCTGCAGCCTTTAGCTTTTATCCTTCAAAAAATTTAGGTGCATTGGGGGATTCGGGTGCCGTTACCACAAATGATGCCCAACTGGCGGAGCAGGTAAGGCTTCTGGGTAATTATGGAAGCAGGAAAAAGTACCATTATGAGGCCATTGGAGCCAATAGCCGACTTGATGAGGTCCAGGCTTCCTGGCTTAGAATAAAATTAAAATATTTAGATTCGGATAATCAAAGAAGACGAGACATTGCATATCGCTATGCTTCAAGCATCAACAATCCAAAGATCAGATTGCCTGAGTTTAAAGGTTTAGAGGACCACGTGTTTTATGTCTATGTGGTGCGTGTAGACCACAGGGATGAATTTATAAATTATCTCAATTCAAATCAGATAGAATCCCATATACATTACCCGCTTGCACCCCACCTGCAACAGGCATTATTACGATTTAATTTTGATCCATGTCCCGTTTCTGATCGGATACATCAGACTGTGGTTAGTATCCCCCTCAATCCTATTCTCACAGATGAAGAAGTACAGCATATCATAGAAATTTTAAATGCCTACTAATTGAGAGTATTTTTAAAGTACATCAATGATCACGTGCTTCATAAGGCAGCTAATCTGAATCTGGCACATATTTCTGTAAAGATTTTAGCCGGTACCGTGATTACCAAGTTTGTTGCGGTGCTTATTGGGGCGGAGGGAATGGCTCTTATGGGCAACTTAAGGAACTTTTTTTCGGCCTTTCAGTCGGTGTCCATCGGAGGAATGTATCAGGGAATGGTCAAATTTATTAGTAAATTCAGGGAAGACACCGTACGACTCAGTGAAACGCTTTCCACAGCTTATTACGTGGGCTTTTTACTCACATTTCTTGCCTCTCTGTTCTGTTATTACAATGCGGAAAGTATAAGTGAATTTTTGTTTTCCGGTCGCTATCAGTACAGCTATATCATTCGACTAATGGGTCTGTTGTTGCCATTCTATTCCTTGAACATGTTTAGCTTTTCAATTATGAATGGCTTTTCTAAGTTCAGGATTCTGCTGGTTATTAATATCATTGGACAGGTTCTTGGGCTGCTGGTTACACTGGTTTTAATTTGGCAGGATAATATTGACGGGGCATTGACTTCCATTGTCATTACTCCGGCTCTTGTCTTCCTGATAACCTTGGTTGGTATATTGTGGAGACGAAGCTTGATAGGTCTCATCCAATTCAGGAATATAACAGTTGAAGCGCTTCAACTAATAGCTCCACATACAGTGGTAGCTATGCTTACGTCGGTATCAATCCCATTGGTACTTATTCTCATTCGAAACTATCTAATGACTGAGGTCGGGATTAAAGAGGCTGGTTATTGGCAGGCAGTCAATCGCATTTCAGACTACTATCTGATGTTTATGAATTCATTGCTCGTTCTTTACGTATTTCCGAGATTAAATTCAACTTCGAGTACAAAAGCCTTTAGGGCCGAAATTTATCGTTTTTACAAATCTGTAATGCCTTATTTTGCAGCTGTTCTTCTTTTGATCTATATCGTAAGGGTACCACTCATTCAAATATTGTTAACGGATGAATTTAAGCCGGCCAAAGCATTATTTGCCTGGCAGCTTTTTGGTGATTTTTTAAAGGTAATGGCCATGGTCGTTGCATTGCAATTTTTGGCGAAACGCATGTTTATTCACTTCATAATTTTACAGGTATTTTTGTTTTTGATCCTGTACATCAGCAGTATGTACTTTATTGATGCCTTCGGTGTGCAAGGCGCCGTTATGGCACATTGTTTAAGTTATGGCCTTTATTTCGCGATTATTTTACTACTTTTTGCAAGTTCTTTATTCGGAGTTATCTCTGAGCAACAAGAGTAGCCACTTTGAAACTGCCACGATTTTTAAAATCTAATCTCATCCTGAAGATCACTTCGGTGAATTCTACTGTGATCATTATTCGATTGATCATCGCTCTTTTTATTCAACGTATTCTCGCGGTCATGGTTGGAGAGGCAGGTATTGCAAAGATAGGCCAATTGCGCAATGTGACAGCGATGCTGATGAGCTTCACAACACTCGGGGTTTCTAATGGGGTGATCAAATACTTGTCTGAGCTCAAATCGGATAAACACGTTTTGAACAAATTATTTTCTGCAACCTTTATACTTGGTTCTATTGGGACAATAGTCTCATCGATCGTACTGTTAGTATTCGCAGATGAGATTTCCCTTTATCTCTTCTCTGATTTATCTTACAAGATCATAGTTCAGTTACTGGCGGTTGCGGTTCCATTCATTGCCTTGCATCGCATATTCAATTCTGTGATTAGTGGGTTGTCTGATTACAAAAGCTATGCTAAGGTGGAGTTATTTGCTTACATATTGTCAGCAATGGCCTTACTGCTTGGACTGCATCTTAAAAGCCTTACAGGGGTTTTAGTGGCGATCGCCCTTACGCCAATCATACAATTTAGTGTCCTGCTCATGGTTTTTGGGAAAACATTAAGACTCTATATTAAGTTTCACGAAATCAAATGGGAAACATCCTACATCAAACCACTCCTTGGCTTCACCATGATGTCCTTTGTGTCCACATTTCTTCTCAACTCTGTAGAACTGGACGTAAGAACTCAAATTTCGGATCGTATAAATATAGAGGAAGCCGGTTATTGGACGGCTATGACCTTTATCTCCAAGAACTACATGGTATTTATATCTGGGATACTTGCATTGTACGTCCTGCCAAAGTTTTCAAGCATCACGACGAGGTCTGGTTTCAAGAAAGAAGTGTTGTATGTGTTTAAATCAATACTTCCTTTATTTGCCTTGGGAATGCTGGGGATTTATATGTTTAGAGACACGATTATCGATTTGATCTATCCGAAGTTCACCGGAATGGCAGTTTTATTCAAGTGGCAATTAATCGGTGATTTCATCAGGTTGATTTCTATGATACTGGCCTATCAGTTTTTAGCTAAGAAACTGGTGAAAACCTTTATTATTACGGAGCTCATATCTCTTGTCTGCTTTTATGTGTTTAGCATGTATCTCATTCAGTTTTATGAAACTGAGGGCGTTGTTATTGCCCATTTTTTGAGATATGTCGTCTACCTATTATCCGTTGTATTCGGATTGTATCTCTATTTTAGACGGAATTCGGAAGTTAGTGCACCTTGATCAGTGACTTCCATTTTTTAATGTATTTTCGGGCACAGACCACGTGATCATGGTGTTCTTCTACAAAGGCCCTGGCCTGTTTTGCAATTCTTACAATGTTTTGAGGATTGAGAATAAGCCAGTCTAGTTTATAGACAATAGAATCAACATCTGGAAGGGCATTAATAGCCACCTGATCCTCCTGCAAATTATAATGGTCTAAGAACTCCTGTTCGGCCCCTGTAAAGACCACTTTACCTTTGGCCATGGCTTCCAGAGCATTGAATCCCTGATCGTAGGCATACACCTGATCAAGTAGTATGTGACAGCGGTCAAAGGCTTTAATGTATTCTTTGTAAGGCAGATTCGTTGTTGTGATGATCTCTACCTTATCGTTGTGCTTTGATTGGATAATTGCAAGGGCTTTATCGAAAAAGTCGTTACCCTTTTTAAAATAATTATGACTGTTAATACCATGAAAGATCACAATTCTACCATCTGTAACCGGTTCTTTGAAATGGAGAAGTCCCGTATTTATGGCATGGGGGATCATTCCAAGGTATTTGGGGTGGTTTTGCATTGGAATATCATAGTCCAGATCATTGGTTATGACCCCCTTAATACGTTGAAATAAGAATTTATGAAGGGTTAAATGATCCGGTTGTAGATAGCTCAAAGCCGAAGCATAGTCGCGTTTGGTTCCCTTACCGTCATGATATGGACTTAAAATGGAGTATCTAAGAAGCTCAGACTTGGCGTATGATACACTAATGTAATCGGTTCCACAGGAGAGTAGAAAAGGGGAGGAATTCCAATTTATTAAGGACTTAAAAAGATCTTTCTGGGTCTTTCGATCACATCCAAAAGGAGCCTCATTTATAAATTGTAGAATGTCAAACCCAGCCAGTAGTGATTTGTGTTTTTTTAGTTGGTATTTGAGGTGTAACCCAAGTAGGTCTGTTTTAAATAGTTTTAAAACGAGTACTCTGAGTTTTTTGAGTATACCACTCTCAAAGTGGTTCTTCAGTTGGTGATCTACTTCTACTTTTTTGAAACCATCTGTTAACCCCACCACTTTAGCCTCATGGCCCAGTTTCTCTAACCCAAGCTTAATATTGTGATGAGCCCTGTTATATTCTCCAACTAAAAGTACCTTCATAATAAGGTAAAAGTGTAAGTGTAATAAATTAAATTTGATTCAAATATAAGTTTAATGGATGGTATATCTGGAAAGAAGGTGTGTGTTGTGGTAAAGGCCTTAAGTAAAGGTGGTGCCGAACGTTCTGCCTCTATTCTTACGTACATCTTGTCAGACCTCGGGCACGAGGTCTTTGTAGTATCAGTGCTCAACGAAATTGACTATAAATTTAAAGGAACACTCTTTAACCTTGGTGTGGACAAGGAGAGTCAGCAAGGGGTTTTAGGACGATTGAATAGATTTTGGAAGTTGTTCAAATACATTAGAAAGCACCAATTTGATTATATTATTGACAACAGAACGCGCGTACGTCCATTTCAGGAATTATTGCTAGCAGCATTAGTTTATCCTCGTAAAAAAACCATCTACTGTGTGCGAAGCTTCAATATTAAAAATTACATTTCCGAGAATCAATTTCTTGCAAAACGCACTTATGCAAGGGCTTATAAAATTGTAGCTGTTTCTCGAATGGTCAAAGAGAAAATTGAACATGAGTATGGGTTTTCTAATGTAATGGAGATCAACAACCCTATTGAACCCATGGATCTGGAACGGGGATCTGAGGCAGTTCTTTCCCAAGATTACATTCTCTATTTCGGCCGTTTGGATGAAAAAGTAAAGCATTTGACACTGCTCATTGATGCCTATTCAGAATCTAAGCTTTCAGATAAGGGTGTGTCTTTGGTCATTATGGGCTCAGGCCCAGATGAGGAGTTTTTGAAAGCTTATGCCAACACTAAAAAAACCTGTTCGTTAATTAAATTTATAGAATTTAATCCTTTTCCTGCAAGTACTATTAAGCGTGCTTTATTTACCGTCCTGACCAGCAGGTGGGAGGGGTTTCCCAGGATGATCCTTGAATCACTTTCCCTGGGGGTACCCGTGCTATCAGTGAAGTGCAAATCGGGACCGGAAGAACTGATCGTGCATGAAGAGAATGGACTTCTTGTGATGAACAACAACATACAGGCTTTGGCGTTGGGTATGGATCGATTGATAAGCGATGAAGCACTTTACAAGCACTGTAAGCGAAACGCTCAAAGAAGTATTAAGCCATATAGTTTAGAACAGATTAGCCAGAAATGGCAAATGATCCTGAAATAAAATAAAGATGAAAACGTATAAGATCATAAATATCCCCAAGGTTCATGACCAAAGAGGAAGTCTTGCGGTACTTGAAAAAGGATCTCTTCCCTTTCAGATAAAACGGGTTTATTATTTGTATGACGTTCCAAGCGACAGTTACAGGGGCGGACATGCGCATAATAACCAGGAGTCAATTATCATCGCACTGAGTGGCAGTTTTGAAGTGGTGTTGGATGATGGTCGGTCTAAAGAACGCATCATGCTCAATAAGCCAAACCAGGGTCTTTTTCTACCTACCCTCGTATGGAGAGAAATTGACAATTTTTCATCTGGTGCTGTTTGTTTAGTTTTGGCTTCCACAGAATTTGATGAGAACGAGTACATAAGGAACTACCAAGACTTTATTTCAATTGTAAGAACTGACGTATAGGTTATTATCAATCAAAAAACCATGAACTTTTTTCAAGAGCACAGTCAAGAACCTTGGTAGATAAAGTAACAAGCGTTGTTTCCAGTTTAAATAATAAGGATCAATTTGTTCTTTTAACTTTTTTAAGGTTGTCCGATTATTGGCTAGTTTACATTGGATGGCCAGGGAATATCTTAGGATGTTCAGATAGTTATGCAGAGATACATTGAACTTGGCTAGGGAGTTGTATTTGTTGTACAATTGATACTTGGATTCCTGATAATTCCCTTTTGACAGACTATTGGTCACCGTTTTGTCGTAAATACTAGTATGGGTGTCGTTGAATACCAAAGAGTATTTTAACCCTAGCCTTATCCATAAATCGATGTCCTGACCAGATGTGATGGACTCGTTAAACCCTCCTAAGTCTGAAAAGCTCTTCGTCCTTAGAGCAACACTTGACGTGTTAACAAGAGGGTACGACAAGCTATTGATAAAAAAATCCTCTATAACAGTTATTTTTTCATGTACGTTATTCAAGAAGCTTCCCTTTTCAATATGGTGCTGGGATAATTTAACATCATAGGCATTACTGTACCAGTCCATGTTCGGAAATTTTGAGATAGACCGGTGTAAACACTGCAAATGGTTGCTATGCCAAATATCATCTGCATCAAGGAATGCAATGAATTCTCCCTTAGCCATTGCAACACCTTTGTTTCTGGCCGCTCCGGCTCCCATATTTTTCTGAGTCAATACGATGATGCGCTCATCAGAAAAGGACCTTGCGATCTCATAGCTTTTATCCGTGCTGCCATCGTCAATGATGATCAGTTCAAAATCTGCATAGCTTTGATCGATCACATTTTTAATGGTGGATCGGATTTGATCTTCCTTATTGTAAAGGGGTATGACGACAGAAAAAAATGGCATTAACACGAATTAAGCAAACGTTCAGCAATGGTCTGAGAGGCTCGCAAAGATCTTTCTTTAATACCTCCCTCAATTAATGAACTTTTAAACAAATATGCATTAAATCTGTCAATTGCCACCTTATCTGGATGATAGGTTAATGCCTCGGTCAAGAGGCTGTTTAAATCGGTCTTGTCTTTCAGCTTAAGACATAGTGAGGGGTGATCATAAAAGGCATCGCCTAAGACAACAGTGGGCTTATAATGACAAATGGCTTCAAAACCTACGGTAGAATTATTGACAATGACTACTTTTGAGGTGTTTAAAGCAGTTTTCAAGGGTATGTTATTTTCGGTTTTGATACCCTTTTCTTTCATAAAATCGTAAAATTCGGTACCATATTTTCCGATATATAAGGGGTGTTCTCTTACGACCAAAACGGCTTTGGGAGGCAGTGCTTTGTATGCGGATTTAAGAAGTTCTAATGTGGAACTAAAATGAGGACTGTGCACTACAGAATTGACATCTCTAGGTAATTGGCAGATTAAAAGAAACCGAAAATTTTCGTTTTCGTAAGAAAGTTGTCTATTCTGCCGCGACCTGAAGAGTAAAGAATTTACATCCGTGTATTTAAGATCAGGAGGATAAAAACGTCGTTTTTGGAATAGTTTGAATAAGAGTATATCGCAAACCCGATAAAATGGTGATCGCAAGTAGTTTGGTTCGGTTTTAGAAATATTTACTTTTAAGGTAGGTACCTGAGTACTCTTAGGATCAAATGTTTGTCTGACACTAAGATTGGCATTTACCCCGAGATGATCAAAGAATGTCCTGTTAAAGGGTCCCTGCTCAATAAACCGAACTTCAATATTCATTCTTCTGGCCAATGTTGATGCTACATATGTGCACATTCTGGTGTCTCCCAGGCAGATTACAAATGCAGGTTTATTCTTGTAAAAGATGGCTTCAAATAAATCGATATAGGCCAGAGCTTGAAGCTTAAGATCAAGAACACTGGTCGTATCCGACAGCTGACAATGGTATCTGATACAATGTTCAATAGAGACACCTTTGTAAGTATTCTGATTATTTACAATCTTTAGGTAGTATTTTTTTCGCCTTTTTGCAAGCATCCAGGATTTGGCCGATATCCAGGAGCTATACCTCAAACGAAGGAAAGTATAAAGAAATCCACTTAAATTAGTGCTGAATATCTTCAAACGTACAGGCTGTGATTTTTTAATCTCTTTCTCTAAAGCAAGGTAAAAACGACAGAACTTATCAAATGCTGAAATACACAGTACTGTCATAAAGAATAAGATATTAGACCTTGTAAAAGCGGTTTTGGAGTTTCCTTAAAAATAGTAAAAATCGAAATTGGCTTAATCAGGTGCTCAAGCGTTTTTTCTTTGTACCACCTCAAACAACTTATTTTCGTGACATTTATAGGTTTTACTTGGGTACTTAAGAAGCAAGGCATAGTCATGAGTGGCCATAAGTATGGTGTGCCCATTTTTATTGAGTTCCTGCAATACCTCCATCACTTCAATACTGGTTTGAGGATCTAAATTACCCGTTGGTTCATCGGCCAAAATTAGTTTGGGTTCATTTAAAAGTGCCCTGGCAATGGCAATTCGCTGTTGTTCTCCGCCGGAGAGTTCATGTGGAAACTTAAAACCCTTGGTTTTCATTCCAACATTGTCTAAGACAGACTCAATGCGGTCTTTGATCTTTTTTGCATCTTTCCATCCGGTAGCTTTAAGGACGAATTCCAGGTTACTGTTGACATTTCGGTCTGGTAATAGTTTAAAGTCCTGAAAAACGATACCTAATTCACGTCTTAAAAAAGGGATTTGCTTTTCTTTTAAGGTATGAAGTGGAAACCCAACAATCTCGCCTTCTCCTTGCGTGAGATCCAAATCTCCATATAGCGTTTTAAGTAAGCTGCTTTTTCCGCTTCCTGTCTTCCCTATAAGGTAAACAAATTCGCCTTCATTCATTTCAAAATTTACATTTGAAAGTACCATGCTTTCACCTTGATAAATGGTAGCTTTATTTAGTTTTAAAATGCTTTTCATTGAATTGTATCTCTGTACTCGGTAAATGTATTATATAATATGGCAATATCAAATACATCTGATCTCTAATGGTCACTCACTTTAAAAATGGTTAAGGGTTTTTTCGTGTTGATAAAACAGAATGGGTCTATTGATAAATCGGTTTATAATTATAATCGAAATCCATCGTTATAGGTTAGGCATCTCTTTATATTTGAGGCCATAATCATCATCAAAATCCGAAACTACTAAAAATGAGACTTCACAGGCTCTTATTCATCTTTATCACTTCTGCTTTTTTTTGGATCAATGCCCAGGAATCGGCTGTTTATACAAGTCATTTAAAAGACTATCAGAAGGCGATAGGTTTGTACAATAGTAAGCAGTACAAGGCCGCTCAATCACTTTTTGAACAGATTGGTGATCAAACAAATGATCAATTAGTAAAATCCGAATGCGACTACTACATTGCCAATTGCGCCGTGAGACTGAATCAGCGCAACGCAGATGAGCTTATTGAAGATTTTGTAACAGATTATCCAACGAGTACCAAGCGCAATCTGGCCTATATGGATGTGGCGGATTACTATTTTTTAAATTCCCAATACGCCTATGCACAAAAGTGGTACTCCAGAGTTGATGAATGGAGTTTGGACCTGACTGAAAAGAACAAATACTATTTCAGATACGGCTACTGCTTGTATCACTCTAAGGACGAAAGGCAGGCGTCAAAGTATTTAAGAAGAGTAGCAGATTCAAAAGAGTACGGATCCCAAGCCAAATATTATCTGGGATTTCTAGCCTATGAAGGTGATGACTACGATGCTGCTTCCAGCTATTTTGAACAGGTAAATGACGATGATCGCTACAAGGAAAAACTGGCCTACTATCAGGCTGATCTGAATTTTAAATTAGGGAAATTTGAGGAAGCCATTTCTCTTGCAGAGCCGCAGTTAACCACCAGAGATAAACGACAGCGGTCTGAATTGAACAAGATTATTGGAGAGAGCTACTTTAATTTGAAACGCTACAGTGAGGCCATCCCATATCTAAATGCCTATGAGGGAAAGAACGGGCAATGGAGCAATACCGATTATTACCAGTTGGGGTATGCTTATTATCAGCAGTCTGACTATGAACAGGCTGTTAAAGAGTTTAACAAAATCATCGATGGAAGAAATGAGGTGGCTCAGAATGCCTATTATCATCTGGCAGAGAGTTATATCAATTTAGATCAAAAGACTGAAGCTCTGAATGCTTTTAGAAATGCGTCTCAAATGGATTTTGATTCCAAAATTCAGGAAGATGCCTGGTTGAATTATGCAAAACTGAGCTATGATATAGGGAATCCGTATGAGTCAGTTCCTGCGGTGCTTACCAACTTTTTGAAAACTTATCCAGATAGTGGTTTCAGAGCTGAGATCGAAGACCTGCTGATTGACTCGTACATTTCATCTAAGAACTATGAGGAAGCACTGGACCTGCTGAAAGGAAAATCCGGATTCGAGAATAAGAAGGCATTTCAAAAGGTGGCTTTTTACAGAGGTCTCGAACTGTATAGCGAATCTGAATTGAATGAAGCCAAAGAAATGTTTGAAAAGGCACTAACTGAACCAAGAGACCCTTTTGTTCATGCGCGATCTCTTTTTTGGCTGGCAGAAACCAATTACAACTTACTGGATTACAATGAAGCGTTGATCGGGTTTAAGCAGTTTAGAGGCGCTTTAGCAGCTTCCAGAACTGTGGAATATCAGGCTTTAAATTACCATTTAGCCTACACCTATTTTAAGTTAAAGGATTATGACAATGCAACAAAATATTTTAGGTCATATGTTGACCAAAAAGACGGCGATCTGCAGAGAACACATGATGCACTGCTGAGGTTGGGCGATGGTTATTTTGTATCTAGCAAGTATGAAAATGCTATAAAAGCATATGAAATGGCCATATCAGCAAAGGAAACCGAATCGGGTTATGCTGCATTTCAAAGCGCAATGAGTTATGGTTTTCTGGGGCAGGTGAATAAAAAAACAGATGGGTTGGAAGATTTTGTAACCCGCTACACTAGTTCTGCTTTACGTGATGATGCGATTTATGAATTGGGTAATACCTATGTAAAAGCCGGCGATCGGTCCAAGGCATTGTTAAAATATGAGGAACTACAGAACCAATACCCCAAAAGTGTTTTTATTCCCAAGGCGCAACTAAGGCAAGGTCTGGTTTATTATAATAGTAATCAAAACCAAAAGGCTCTGAAACAGTTTAAGGCTCTTGTGAGTAACTTTCCAAGAACAGAGGAAGCTGTACAGGCCGTAGCAACGGCAAGATTGGTTTATATTGATTTAGGAGCAGTAGACGAATATGCTGAATGGGTAAGAGGTTTGGATTTTGTTGAAGTCACTGATGCTGAGCTGGATAATGCGTCCTATCTTGCTGCAGAAAAGCAATATCTGGACGGAAATACCGATGCAGCCATAACGCAATTCAATAATTACCTCAATCGTTTTGCTGACGGGCTTCATTCCTTAAAAGCACATTTTTACCTGGCGCAACTCTATTACCAGAAAAATTTGCCTGATAATGCTAAAGATCATTACAAGTATGTGGCGGATCAAACAACAAATGAGTTTACAGAGACCGCTTCAGTTCGACTGGCAGAGATCTACTTGAATAAGAAAGAATGGAATGCGGCATTACCTGTCTTAATAGATCTGGAGCAGACAGCAGATTATCCTCAAAACAGACAGTTTGCAAAGTCCAATTTGCTGAAAATCTACTACCAGCAGCAAAATTATTCTCAGGCAAAGAACTACGCGTCCGAACTCATTTCATCGTCTGAAAGTCCTGAAATTCAACAAGACGCTAAAATTATTCTGGCTCGATCTGCCTTTGAACTGGGAGATGAAGATACAGCCAATGCTGCTTATATTGAATTATCACAAACCGCTTCAGGGAGCATCGCCGCTGAAGCATTGTATAAAAAGGCCTATTTCGAGAACAAGAATGCGTCCTATCTATCCTCCAATGAAACTTTACAGAAGTTAATTAAAAACTATGGTAGCTATCAGGAGTTTAGCTCCCAGGGTTTGGTGGTCATGGCCAAAAACTACAGCGCCCTTGAAGACGCCTTTCAGGCAACCTATATATTGGAAAGTGTTATAGAGAATTTTCAGGAATACCCAACTGTTGTGGATGAGGCCAAAAGGGTCTTGAAAACCATCAAAACCGAACAATCAAAAACAAATTCATCAATTGAAACAGGAGAGAATTAATATCTCTTCGTAAAATCACATCTAATGAAATTAAAGGTTTTTATCCTGAGTTTCTTATTCAGTGCTTCAATGTCCTTTGCGCAGACCAAAACAAATGATACCATTCAGGATCAGGTGGTCAACGTGATTAAGCCATATTCTCCAACTGTTGCCGATGCATTTAAAGTAAAGGAGATACCGAAATTAAATGATTCAAGTACCGCCCCTAAAAGGCAGGTGAAGTATACAATTTTTTCAATCCCTGTGGCATCAACATTTACCCCTGCCAAAGGGAAGGCTGCCGGGGTTGAAAAACAAAAACGACCCAAACAATACAATAATTACGCCTCTTTGGGGCTAGGAACGTACAGTACTTTTTTAGGAGAGGTTTATTTGAGTCACGAGCTGGATAACGATCAGAGTATTGGAGCATATCTAGGCCATCATACTTCTCTTGGAGAAATAGACGGGGTGTTACTGGACAATGACTTTTCCAACACAGACCTTCATGTGGATTTTACCCAGAATGCCAGGGATCTGTTATGGAAAGTATACGCAGGGTACGATTTGTCTTCTTATAACTGGTATGGGCTAACACCAGAATTGTATTCCATGCAAGAGATAGAGACCATAGACCCTGGGCATACCTTTAATGGCTTGATGGTTGGAGGACAATTAGAGTTTTTTGATGGCATTTTTGAAGAAGCCAGCATCAACTTCAGAAGATTTACAGACTCTTATGGCTCAGGAGAGAACTACTTTTTCTCAGATTTTGACTTTGAGGTTCCTATTGGCAATCACAGTCTTGAGAATAGTCTTCGTTTTGATTATTTAAATGGTTCGTTTGATAGGGATTATGCAAGCAATAACCCTTTAGAATATGGATTTTTAACTACAGGTCTGGAGTCTAGTTATGTTGTAACAGAGAATGATCTTACAGTGAATATAGGGTTGAGGTTGGTTTATTTAAACAACACAGAAAACAGTGAAAACAAGTTTTATATTTACCCAAACATAGAAGCTTCCTACAGGTTGGTGAGTGATGTGGTCATTGGTTATGGAGGAATAACAGGCGATCTACTACAAAATACCTATGGCGATTTTGCCAATGATAATCCATTCATTTCTCCAACTTTACTCATTGCACCTACAGATCAGCAGTATAACTTCTTTATAGGAATGAGGGGTAAACTCTCAAATGAGGTGGGGTACAACATCAAAGGTGCTTATTCAAGTGAAGATAATAAAGCACTATATCGTCTAAACCCTGCCCTTATTTCGGACCAGCAGAATTATCAGTTTGGAAACTCATTTGGCCTGGTCTATGATGAGGTGAACACCTTGATGATTGAAGGGGCATTAAATGTGGACTTTTCAAGAAACTTCACTATGGGATTAAAAGGGGCTTTTTTTAGTTACAATACTTCCCAACAGGAAGAAGCCTGGAACCTCCCAGGCGTTACCGCCTCCCTTTTTGCAGATTACCAGATTACCGAACACTGGTATACCGGTCTCAGTTCATTTTTTACAGGTGAGCGCAAAGACCAGCTATTAATAGAAGGATCTTTAAGTGACGAACTTCAGGTTACTAAAGAACTGAATTCTTTTTTTGATGTCAATGTGTACGGTGGCTACCGAATCAATGATCAGTTCTCTATGTTTGTTAAGGTCAATAACTTACTAAACCAGGAGTATCAGCGTTGGATTAATTTCCCGGTTCAGGGAATTCAATTCCTTGCCGGAGCAAGTTATCAGTTTGATTTTTAGCAAGGGTCAGGCGCGCCAGATAATCATAGTGCGGACCATCTGCCACCTTTTCACAATGAAGTCCTACTTTGATGCAGAGTTCCCTAAGCATTGCAAAGTCAAGGTACAACCATTTCATGGGTAATTCAGAGTTGCCCTTATACGACAGGAAATAGTCCAACTCGCCATAGTAGCCGGCATTTACATCAATCCAGAGCCCACCGTCTTCGTCTTCGTACATATATTTGATGTCTGAGGAATCAATAAGAATTTGTCCACCATCTGAAATTAGTGATTTGAGATAATCAAGGCATAAAGGCGCTTTTTCAAGGGTTTCAAAAATACCAGTTCCATTCATAAGCAGAAGTATCGTATCAAAAGTTCCGGTCTCATGCATTAAGGCTATTTGTTCAACATGTTGTATTCCGCGTTTTTTGCAGACTTCAACGGCTCCTTTGGAAATATCGATAGCCTTCAGCTGGTAGCCTTTATTTTGAAGCCACAAGGAATGCGAACCGGCGCCACATCCCACATCTAGTATTTTCCCGTGAGCCATATTCAAAGCTCGTTGTTCTAGGAATGGCATTTCTTCATAGGATCTGAAGAGATAGGAAACAGGTAAAACCTCTTCGTCAGAAATAGAAGTTGACGTCCTGAGGTGCTCGGCAAATTCACCCTTACAATAGTCCAGAAGAGCGGCACCGAACACGACTTTATACATGCATTAAAAATATGAATAATTTAGGGACAATCAATTTAGATATACTTCGTAATTTTATGCTATGCAGGAGCAATTAATTAGTCTACCCATTAAAGCCAAGGATAAACGAAAGGAAAACAAAGTTTTTTTTTCTAAACTCAGGAAAAAACCCCCTAAGCAATTGGACTATCTCATGCAGGAACTGCACGATGCAGAATTTAGCCGAACGGACTGTTTGGATTGCGCAAATTGTTGCAAAACAACGGGTCCGTTATTTACAAAAAAAGATATCACAAGGATTTCGAAACACCTTAAGATGAAGGAGATACAGTTTATGGATGCCTATTTACATCTCGATGAGGAAAACGATTATGTTTTAAAAACGCTACCTTGCCCATTTTTAGGGCACGATAATTGTTGCAGTATCTATGATGTTCGACCAAAGGCCTGTAAAGAGTTTCCTCATACAGACCGAAAGAAGTTTCATCAGATATCGAATTTAACACTTAAGAACGTAGCCATCTGTCCTGCAGCCTTTAATATCGTAGAAGAGATGAAACGTCGTATACACATATGAGAATTAGCATAAAAAAAGTTCTACTCATACTATTCGTTTTTCTAAGCAGCATAAAACTGGTTTCATCGCAAGATTGGATGAAATCATTGGAAGTAGCGAAAAAGCTTGCGTTGACCCAAAACAAAATGTTGTTTGTAATGTGGGAGGAATCCATACAATACGAACTTCCGGTTATTGTCCCTAATAATGCTGGAGAATCCATATACGTTGAAGACCTGCTGCTTAGTGAGGAATTAAATGCAATTATCTGGGACCTATTTGTGCCTGTGCTACTGAATGAAACTGAATATGATGATCTCTACAATGAAATAAAAGATAAACGGTCATTCGGATATCTTGAACTGTTCAGAGATGATACCATAAAAATTATGGACGTCAACGGCAATATACTCAACACTGCTTATGTGAACTACAATTATTTTGAATTCCGAAAGTTTGTCGAAAAATATGCTTTAAACACTAAAATGCTGGAACAGGAATTACGCAACTACAGACGAAAAAAAGACTTTTACACTGCTTTTTATTTAGGTGCAAAATACATTGATTTCGCTGTGTATAGCAGAGCAGATATCCGCGCAGAAATTATAGAGTTATCGAACATTTATTTAGATGAGGCAAAGTCCTATTTGGAAACAATGGAGAATGAGGACAATTTCAATCTGGAGACGCGCTGGGATTTGATAAAAATTAAGCAGGACCTCGTTTTAAACAAACCCAGAAAGGTGATTAGACAATTGAACAGGATCGATCGTGAGTTGCTCACACCTGTTAACAGAAGTTTGATGGCTTTTCTTTATTTTACTGCATTCAGACTTGAAGATGATACTGAGAACACCGTGGAATGGCGTTCCGAAGTAAGTTTGGTGGATATGAAAGAAGCTAATTATATTTACCAAAATATTAAGGAATAAATGGAGAGCATTGTCGAATACTTTAGAACGATCCCATCTACGCATCGAAGCCTTTTACTTGTTGGGGGAATTACATTTTTCTGGTTGTTGGAAGGAGCTATTCCACTCTTTCGATTTAAATATAAAAAATGGAAACATGCTACTCCCAACTTCTTTTTTACCCTTACAACAATACTTATAAATTTTGGATTGGCTTTTATTTTATTGAAAACTGCCGATTGGGTAGAATCCAATAGCTTTGGAATTATCAACTGGCTTCCGGAAATGCCACTGTGGTTGTACGCCTTACTGGGTGTGTTATTATTGGATTTTTTTGGTGCTTATCTGGCCCACTACGTAGAGCATCGTGTAAAGCCACTTTGGATGATTCATCTCGTACACCATACAGACCATAAAGTGGATACCACCACAGGAAACCGGCACCATCCTCTTGAAAGTGTGATCAGATTTACCTTTACTCTATTTGGTGTATTCATTGTTGGGACTCCAATTGCTTTGGTTTTCCTGTATCAATCACTATCAGTAGTCTTTACCCAATTAACTCACGCCAATATTCGAATCCCCAGACCTGTTGATAAACTCATCAGTTATGTTTTTGTATCCCCGGATATGCATAAAATTCATCATCATTACAGACTTCCATATACCGACGCTAATTATGGTAATATATTCAGTATATGGGACCGTTTATTGGGGACTTACATGTATCTGGACAGGGACAAGATTATTTACGGGGTAGATGTTTTCCCCGATGAACAGAAGAATAGTAATATTGTTGACCTTTTAAAGCAACCCTTTCAAAAGTATGACCGGCCAACGCTTACTGCTGATACTGAGCATTAAGCTCATCTTGCTAGCCTTTATGTCTTGTCGTCCAAAAAAAACAATTGATGTTCAGGGGCACAGAGGATGCAGGGGTTTATTTCCTGAGAATTCTCTTGCTGCATTTGAAAAAGCAATAGACCTAGGGGTTAATACCCTGGAGCTGGATGTGGTGTTGTCAAAAGATAAAAAAGTAGTGGTCTCCCATGAACCATTTATGAGTAGCCTCATTTGTCTCCATCCATCCGGCAATGAGATAGAATCCACTGGAGAACAGATCAATTTATTTGAACTGGAATACGACTCGATAAGACGATACGATTGTGGATTAAAGGACCATCCGGGGTACACAGAACAGATAAAGATCGCCAGCTACAAGCCTTTGCTTTCAGAGGTTTTTGAACTGGTTGCGACTAAAAAGTCTGAAGTGTCTTTTAACATTGAGATAAAATCGTACCCTGAATTATACGGTATTTATACTCCCTATCCCCCTGAATATGTCAAGATTGTATTGGAATTGATCGATCATTATGGAATGCTAAGCAGATCCTCCCTTCAATCTTTTGACCTTAATATTCTGGAGGAGGTAAAAAGGCAGTACCCTCAGGTATCTACGGCCCTTCTGGTGGATGCCAATGAGAATATAGATCATAAACTTAAGGCCCTTTCCTTCGTTCCCGATATTATAAGCCCTGATTATGCCTTGTTAAACAAAGAAATAGTTCTGGACTATCAAAAAGATGGATATCGGATTATTCCCTGGACTGTGAATAATTCGAGTGATCTTAAAAAGGTTTTGTCCTGGAATGTAGACGGTATCATTACGGATTATCCCAACCTCCTTCTACAGTTATTAGCGGATTAGGGGTAGATAAGATATTTCTTTCGGATTTCATGAAATTTGATCAAATCAGATTGCCAGCTTTTTTTAATGGCCTCACTTGTCCACCCTCTCTCGATTTGCTGCTGTAACTCATCCGTTCCTGCCAGATTTCTAAAAAAATCATTGAAAAAAACAGAGTCCGGTTTGGAATCCATATGTGCTTTGTAAAACTCAATTAGCCATGATAAATTGATACCCTGCTGTGATGGTTCATCTCTCAGATCAAGACCGTAGCACTCCAGATTTTCATGCTTTGGGTATTTTGCACCATCATTTGCTCTAGGGGTAAATACAAAGTCGTAGTGTGCCTTGAGATACGGGGAGCCGATAACCTGGAACTGCATGTTTGTTCCCCTGCCAACACTGACATTGGTTCCTTCAAAGAAGCACAAGCTGGGATACAAATTAACCGCCTTTGAGTTGGGTAAGTTTGGTGAGGGCTTAATGGGCAGATCATAGTTGATTTCATGTGTGTAATTCAACACTTTTATCACTTTCAGATCACAAGATATTTCAGTATTTAACCAATCCTCACCATTAATCATCAGGGCATATTCGCCAATAGTCATGCCGTGTACTACAGGAATAGGGTGCATGCCAACAAAACTTTTGTTTTTTGCATTTAAAATCGGGCCATCAATATAATGTCCATTTGGATTAGGACGGTCCAATATTAATAATGGTATTTGATTTTCAGCACAGGCTTCCATAACATAGTGCAGTGTTGAAATGTATGTGTAAAATCGCACTCCTACATCCTGAATATCAAAAACCATTAGGTCTATACCCTTCAATTGATTTGGTTGAGGCTTCTTATTTTTCCCATAGAGTGAAACAATTGAAACCCCTGTTTTGGTATCTGTACCGTCCTCTACAACCTCCCCTGCATCGGCAATTCCCCTAAACCCGTGTTCTGGAGCAAAGACTCTGGTGATCTCAACGTTGTGTTTAATTAAAGAATCGACTAAGTGGGTATATTCATTTTCGTTGTCTTTGAAGATAACACTTGTTTGATTTGCTACTATTGCTATCTTTTTTCCTTTTAGTAAAGGAAGATATGCGGAAGTTTGGTTGGCACCTGTGATCAAATTGGCTTGTTGTGCAGTCCCGTCGACGCTATTAATTGGCAGAGATTGACTCCCGCTGTTTGCACAGCTGTAATAGCTCAAAACAAATAATAAAACAGTATTTTTGATCAATCTTAAAGGCATGGATACGGTTTGAATTTTGAACGGTTTATAGCACAACGTATTATTGGCAGCAAAACGTATAAAAATAGTGTTTCAGGCCCAATAATTAAAATCGGCATTGTGGCAATAGCCATAGGGATGATTGTCATGTTGATTGCGGTGGCCACAGGTTTGGGCTTACAAAAAAAGATAAGAGAGAAGGTGGTGGCTTTCAATGGTCATATCATCATCAACAATTTTGACTCCAACGCTTCTGATGATGCTCAGGTGCCAATAAGTTTAAATCAAGAGTTTTATCCTGAATTTCACCAAGTCGAGGGCATTAAACACATTCAGGGAGTAGCAACCAAATTTGGAGTGGTGAGAACAACAACCGACTTTGAGGGGGTTGTTGTAAAAGGTGTTGGTTCAGACTACGATTGGAAATATTTTAAAGAGTTTCTAATAGCTGGTCGCTTGCCGGATTTTAATGGGAAACGAAATGAAGAGGTACTTATTTCCAGTTATCTAGCAAACCGCATGGGATTTGAGCTCGGAGACAGGTTTCAAATGCTTTTTGGTGATGACTTAAAGAAGCCACCGAGAATCATTAGCTTCAATATTGTGGGTGTTTACAATTCTGGATTTCAGGAATTGGATGAGAAATTTTGTCTAGCCGATCTAAGACACATTCAACGTCTGAACAAGTGGTCAGCTCAAGAAGTGGGTAGCTTTGAAGTGTTTATCGACGATGAAAACGAGCTTCTTTTGAAAGGGCAGGAGGTCTATAGCAATATTCCGTCGACTCTCAATGCAACAACCATAGCAGAGAAGTATTTTACGATTTTTGAATGGATCAAAATCTTTGATAATAATATTTATGCCATCATTGCAATCATGATTCTTGTAGCCGGAATTAATATGATTACTGCACTGTTGGTGCTTATTTTAGAGCGTACTCAAATGATCGGAATACTCAAGGCTATTGGTCATTCTAACTGGGGCATTAGAAAAATATTTCTATATAACGCCGCTTACCTCATTGGGCTCGGATTGTTTTGGGGTAATCTCCTTGGTCTGACCCTTTTGTTTGTTCAGAAGTACTTCAAGCCAATTCACCTCAATCCCGAAAACTATTATGTCAATGAAGCCCCGGTTTACATCAGTTTGGATTACATTGTGTATTTAAATATTGGTACGTTTTGTCTTTGTCTCATCATGTTGCTTGTGCCTTCAGTGATTGTGAGCAAGATCTCTCCTGTGAAGGCCATACGATTTGATTGAGATGTTGATCAGATTTATGGGTTTAAAAGCGATAAGCCTGCTTTATTTAGTTTAAATTTGCAGCGTTTTTTGAATATAAATTTAAACCAATTGGAATACGCAGAAAACATACTGGAGACCATTGGAAATACTCCATTAGTCAAATTAAATAAACTCACGGAATCATTGCCATGTCTGGTTTTAGCCAAGTACGAAACATTCAACCCGGGTAATTCTGTGAAAGACCGAATGGCTCTTCAAATGATTGAAGATGCAGAAGCAGACGGTCGACTTAAACCGGGTGGAACCATTATTGAAGGAACCTCTGGTAACACTGGAATGGGTCTGGCACTCGCTGCGATAGTAAAAGGGTATAAGTGTATTTTTGTGATGTCAGACAAGCAATCCAAAGAAAAGATGGATATCCTCAAGGCAGTGGGAGCCGAGGTGGTGGTTTGCCCAACAGACGTTCAGCCAGATGACCCCAGAAGTTATTATTCTGTATCGAAAAGGCTAGGGGAAGAGACACCCAATTCATGGTATGTAAATCAATATGATAACCCCAGCAATTGTAAGGCGCATTTTCGAACTACCGGTCCCGAGATTTGGGAACAAACTGGGGGTAAGGTTACCCATTTTGTAGTAGGTGTTGGTACAGGTGGAACCATCTCTGGTGTGGGGAGCTACTTAAAAATGAAAAATCCAAATGTTAAGGTTTGGGGAGTGGATACCTATGGTTCCGTTTTCAAAAAGTACCATGAAACCGGGGTTTTTGATGAAAAGGAAATCTACCCATATATTACCGAGGGCATTGGGGAGGATATTTTACCCTCCAATGTAAATTTTAATATCATTGATGGGTTTACTAAAGTAACTGACAAAGATGCCGCTATATACACTCAGAAACTAGCAAAAGAGGAGGGCATGTTCCTGGGCAATTCGGCTGGTGCTGCAATCAAAGGTGTTCTTCAGTTAAAGGAGCACTTCAGGCCAGATGATGTGGTGGTGGTTCTCTTTCACGATCATGGCAGCAGATATGTGGGCAAAATGTTCAATGATGACTGGATGCGTGCTCAGGGCTTCATTGAATAGCTTTGACCAAGTTAAGCGCTCTTCCACTAGGGCAAGATACATTTTAGTAGTTTATACAGACGCTTGAAAAACAACAGGCATTATTAAATCAGGATATGATTTAATAACTTTATAGGATGCGGGAGGCTTTTCTTCATTACATCTGGAAGTACCAACGATTCAAAAAGTACAGCTTTTGCACTACTGATGGAGTTTCGGTTAGGATTCTTCATCCTGGTCTTGAAAATTCAGATGCAGGCCCGGATTTTTTTAATGCAAGAATTCAGATAGGCGATAAACTCTGGGCAGGCAACGTAGAACTTCACATTAATTCCAGTGACTGGTTCGCTCACAGTCACCAGAACGATCAAGCATACGACAATGTTATTCTTCACGTCGTCTGGAACCACAATGCCGAGATATACCGAATGGATGGAAGTAAGGTCGATACTTTGAATCTTTTCGAGTATGTTGATAGAAGTTTAGTACAGAATTACCATGGTTTGATCAATTCAAAGTCTTGGATCAATTGCGAAAAGGACTTTCCGGAGATTGATGACTTTAGCCTCAGAAACTGGTTGGAGAGGTTATACATTGAACGCCTCGAACACAAGTCAAATCGCATTTTCAGACTTTTGGAGCAGTTTCACAACGATTGGGAACAGGTGCTTTTTATTTTATTGATGAGAAATTTTGGATCAAAAGTGAATGCCGATGCTTTTGAGAGTTGTGCCCTTTCCATTGATTATAAGACGCTTTGTAAAATCAGTCAGGATCAAAATGATCTTGAAGCGCTTTTTTTTGGACAAATGGGCTTACTAGAGGAGTCTGCATCAGACGTTTATGAAATGGAGCTTCTGAAGCGATACGGTTACTTAAAACATAAGTACAAGCTCTCTGTAAGAGGCATTGTACCGCTCAAGTTTTTCCGGATGAGGCCAGCTAATTTTCCAACTATAAGGCTCTCTCAGCTGGCAGCCTTATACCACAAGTCCGATGGAATATTTTCAAAGATCAAAACATCCAACACTGTAAATGAGCTATATACTATTTTTAATGTGGCTGCCTCTTCTTATTGGGATACCCATTATAATTTTGGACAGAAATCCGTTAAGAAAATTAAAAACCTGACTCCATCATTCATTCAGTTACTCATTATCAACACAGTGATTCCGCTCAGGTATGCCTATCAAAGATTTAAGGGCAATCTAGACGCTATTAGCTTACTGAGCTTTGCTGAACAGGTACCTATGGAAAAAAATCGTACTGTAAACAGATTCATGGAGCTTAAAACTATTCCGGGAAATGCTATGATTTCCCAAGCCTTACTTGAATTGAAAACAAACTATTGCAATAAAAACCGCTGTCTCTCCTGTTCCGTTGCAGCACAGTTACTCCTTTGAAATGAGGTTAAATTGAACTATTATTGCCATACCTAAACTACAGCAGAAATAAATGAAGTGGTTCTACATGTTACTTTTATACTTTCAGAAGAGGGGCTATTACGTATGCCAGCGTATTGCTGATCGTCTGGGTATCAGAGCTAAAATTGTGAGAATTACATTTATGTATCTGACATTTGTAACGGTTGGTTTTGGTTTTGCATTGTACCTTTTCCTGGCGTTCTGGATAAGGATAAAGGATATTGTTTACACAAAGCGCACCTCAGTATTTGATTTGTAACCATGCAAAACCCTCTTTTACAATTATTCAGATCAAAGTTCTACACAGCAATTGCTATGCTTTGTGTTTTGCTATGTATTGGGGTTTTGGGTTACCGATATATTTCTGACTACAGCTGGGTAAATGCCATCTACATGACTGTAATCACTGTAACCACAGTAGGATTTGCAGAGGTAAATCCTTTGGATACCGAATCCAAAATATTTACCATATTTTTGATTTTGGCCAGTATTGTCATAGTGGGTTATGCCATTTCTATTATCACAGAATATATTTTGAGTAAGAATAATTATGAGGATATCAAACAACGCAATATGCAGAAGAAGATCGAAGCAATGACCAACCACATCATTATTTGTGGTTTTGGTAGAAATGGAAAACAGGCTGCAAATAAGTTATTGGCCTACAAGAAGACCTTTGTTGTTATTGAGAGAAACAAGGAAGTAATTGATCGGTTTAAAGATGATGGTATTCCTTTTGTATATGGAAATGCGAATGAGGATGAAATTCTGATACAAGCAGGAATTAAAAAAGCACGAACATTGATCTGTGCCTTACCAAATGATGCGGATAATTTGTTTGTGGTATTGTCGGCCAGGCAAATAAATAAAGAGATGACCATAATAAGTCGAGCCTCTCATGAGACTTCGTACAATAAACTGAAACTGGCTGGCGCCAACAATGTGATCTTACCGGATAATATTGGTG
>DNTA01000251.1 GCA_003500135.1 Cytophagales bacterium
ACTTGACAAAGTAGGATTAATATTGCGGTAATAAAAAGTTTACGCATGACTAAATTGTTTATAAGACCACTACAAAACCTTATGGCAAATAAGGGTCAAAAGTTACATTTTTTTATTGTTTTATCAGCAATAGTAGCGCTTAATGCCTGTAAAGAATCGAACTGTATTGATGCTCCTGATGTGTCAAATATACAAGTGGATATAGCGATAGATCGTTTTGATCAGAAAGTCAATAGAGCGGGGTCTTATGAGGAGTTATCGCAATTGTTAAATAAATACCCTTCAGTAAAAAATTTGGTTTTGCATGCCGATCAATATCCAAACGATTCTTTGTTGAACCGGCGATACTACAACTTAATGTCCAATCCGTATATCGATTCGTTGAAAATGGATGTTGAAAATGAGTTTGGTGACCTTACCGAAATTGAAGGCCAATTTGAAACGGCTTTCAAGCATGTCAAGTATTATTATCCGGAGGTCAAGGCGCCAAAAATACTAACGGTAATTACCGGTCTGGCCCATGACCTATACATTTCAGATTCCCTTATCGTAATAGGACTCGATTACTTTTTGGGTCCCGGTGCGAAATATAAGCCAATGAACCAACCTGATTATATTCTTAAGCGATACCAAAAGCCGTACATGGTTCCTCAAATTATGATGTTGTATGCCTCGCGTTTTATTGACACCGAATACGATGACCAGACGGCATTGGCTGAGATGATATTTTATGGAAAGGCTTATGAGTTTGCCAAAAATACTCTGCCCTGCACGCCCGATTCGCTTTTCACAGGTTATACTTCGACGGAAACAAAGGAGGTAAATCAATACGAAAATGTGATTTGGGCCAGTATTATTGAAAATGAATATTTGTACGAAACAAGCCATGTAGATAAACAAAAAATACTGGGTGAGCGCCCAAAGACCTATGAAATAAGCCAGGAATGCCCGGGAAGAATAGGCCGTTGGGTAGGTTGGCAAATTGTTAAAAAATACAGGCAGGACCACCCGGAAACCCCATTGCCTTCATTATTGGAGATGAAAGATGCCAGGAGGATTTTTAATCAGTCGGGCTATAAACCCATGAATTAAACACCGGAAGCTTTTAATTCACTGATTTTGCTTCCCAAGTAATTTGGATCAACTGTGCTCAAAACTTTTCGGCATAGCGCGTCTTTATCATAGAGCTCTTCGGCTGCTTTTTTTGCATGCCACCTGCTTTTATGAAAAGTATCCTCATCGTTCAACCAATTATCCAGTTTTTGAAAAGCCATGTTAGGATTTTTCAGATCGAGATATACACCAAAATGATTTTTCCCTGCCTGATCCGCCAACCAGCTTTTGTTGGTAAAAATAATGGGAAGCCCCGCTGCCAGGGCATCAAAGGCTTTGTTTGGACTGTTGGTGCGAAGAATAGGTACTTGCATAAAACTCACAAGTGCAATATCAGCTTTTGATAAAAGTTCCTTTATGGCATACTTGTCAATTTGGCCAAGCAAAATTACATTTCGCAATTTGCGTCTATTGATTTCTTCTTTAAAATAGGCTTCTTTTTTGCCGGTGCCGGCAACGTGAAATTTTACTTTCGGATGATTTATTCGGCAATGATTTGCCATTTCGATGATGGCCTCTACATCATTGACAATCCCCAAAGCACCGGTGTAAACTATATTGATATTATTGCTATCGGGTTTTTTAAAGCCTACATCAAAAAACTGATTATCTGACATATTGGGGATGGTGATCACTTTAGCCTTTGGAGCGCTATGGAGAATACCATCAGCAATACCCGGTGAAAGCGCAATAATTGTATTTGCTTTTGCATAGATCAGTTCCTCCAGCCTCCGAAAAACAGTTTTCAGAATGGGTGATGGTAAATAACCAAGCTGGATGGGTGCTTCAGGCCATAAATCACGCACCTCGAATATGTATGGAATTTTCTGCCACTTTTTCAACAACAATGCAATAATACCAACGGTAAGTGGTGTAGATGTGGCATAACATATTTCGGCGTCACGGATTTTTCGGGCTTGCCTGAGACTGGAAACGATAAATGATAAAAATGCGCGAATCCGGTTCAGATAGGACATTTTATTGTCGTAGGAAACAGGCAAATAATGCACCTTTATGCCTTCCACCATACTAAACCGATATTCTTTTTCATTATGGCTGGTGATCATATCCACACACCAGCCGGCCTCCACCATAGCCCTGGCTATGTAATAGGACCTTATGGCGCCCCCTTCGTGAGGTGTTCTAAAATACTGGTGTATGTATATAATTCTTTTCATAAATTTTTTCGATGCTCAAGCCATTTCACCAGACTCAACAATGCCCATAGGCTGCGGCCCGAGCCGATATGCTTCCCCAAATGTAAATATTTTAGTCGTTCCATTTGTTTGTTTTCGACAAATTCGAAAATGGGATGATCCGGCTGGTTGAAGAAATCCCACAAAAAAGTATTTCTAGCATTTAAGATCAATTCGAAAGGTAAACCAAAGCCCTGTTTTTTTCTGGAACAATAGACCTCTCCATCCATTTTTTCCAATAAATGTTTAAGAGGCCATTTTGCACCGTGTTTCAAAAGCACACTTGCTTCGGTTGATTGTGCCAGCGAAGTTAAATGGTTGTCAAGGTAGGGAACCCTTACTTCAACTCCATGTGCCATAGAGGCCTTGTCAGTGAGCGCCAATACATCAGAAATAAGATATTGATTGCGGTCCCAGTTCAAAGCATCATTTAAGTCAAAATCCGCCCCGGCGGAATTTTCTTGATAAGGTAAATAAGGATCGCTGGAAGCAAATTGCAGATAGGTTGACTTCGCACTGGGAGAAATACTGCTCCAAAAACGCCGGGAGTCTTCGGGATTTATATTTGGAAAAGTTAACTGTGACAAAATCCCCGTGATTTTTTCTGGCCCAACTGGTAAGTACTTTTTTAGTTGAAGGTACTTTTTGAATAAAGCATGCCGTCGATATCCCGCCCAGTACTCATCGGCGCCGGCGCCCGACCATAATATTTTTGAGCCATTTTGTTTGGCATACTTGCTGATCAGCCAGGTTAGGAATGCACTGCTGTCACCGATAGGTTGGTCAAAACTTTTGAAAAATGCAGGAAGTTGATCAACTACATGTTCATCGATTCTGTATTCATGAAGTGGCACCTGATATTGTTTTGCAGCTTGTCGGGCAAATGAGGTGTCTTCTGTTGCAGTTTTCCATGCTTTTTCTTCTATGGTAATGCTATAAGCCGATATATCAATTCCCATTCTCTTTGCTGATGCAAGGAGTAAAGTGCTGTCAATTCCACCGCTAAGCATAATACCGGGCACATGTATATCAGAGGAATGAAGCATTAAACTTTTATTGAAATGATTTTGAAAAGGTTCAAAAAGGTCAGCAGAAAATGATTTGTTGCTATTGAAATGGGTATAAGGTTGAGGTTCTACATAAACACCATTTGTCCATTTCAAAAAGTGGCCTGGTTCCAGTTCTTTAATACTTTCATAAATGGTTTCAGGCCTTTTTATAAATTGATACTTTAAGTAATGCGAGATCTGATTTTTGTTGATTTCATTGCTGACTTTGGGGTGTGCAACTATGGGTCGCAGGTCGGAAGCCGTAATAAACGTACCATGGGAGTTGTGAAAATAAAGGGGCTTGATACCATGTTGGTCACGGGCAATGATTGTTTCTTTTTTCTTATTATCCATATAAACAAAGGCAAACATGCCATTTAACTCAGAAAGACGGGATGCTCCATGGATTTTGAGCCACCAGATAAGGGTTTCAGTATCGCTTTCTGTTTTAAATGTTACGCCTGAATGAATTAGTTCCTTTCTTAATGATTTGTGATTGTAGATCTCGCCATTGAATATTAAAAAAAAATGATGATCAATGGTAAATGGCTGGTCAGACCGTGTATAAGGATCTGAGATGCGTAGTCTTGTAGCGCCCACAAAAAACTGACCATCGTCCGTTGTAAAAGAACACTGTCCTTTTTGGTCCGGCCCTCTTGGGTCCATCAGCTCAAGCCAGTCGGCGAATTGATTGGAATTAGTGGTGGGTCTTTTCTCGTGTAAAAATAAAATGCCGCACATATTGGATCTTTATGGGCGGCAAATTAGGAAAATCAATTGTATTGGCGAATGGTTATGCTACGTTGTCGTAATCATATGTCAGGTTGATGTCATCAAATTTTTTGCGAAGGTTGATCAGTGCATACCTCATGCGCCCCAAGGCTGTATTGATACTTACTACGGTGGAGCCTGCAATTTCTTTAAAGCTCATATCCATGTAATTGCGCATTATGAGTACCTCACGCTGTGATTTTGGAAGTTCCTGGATCAACTGTTTCAATTTCAAATGCATTTCTTTTTGTATTTGTTCACTCTCATATGGCGCTTCCGAATAACTAAGTGATTCAAAGGTGGTGTTATATTCATCTATCATGACATACAGGTATCTTTTTGATTTACGAAACGAATCTATGGCCAGGTTATTGGCTATTTGCATGATCCAGGGCAAAAACTTTCCTTCTTCATTGTATTCTCCAGACCTGATTGTTTTCACTGCTTTTACCAAAACTTCCTGAAGCAAATCCTCAGCCAGGTTGCTGTCTTTAACGATCAATAATATGGCGCTGTATATTCTATCACGATGTCTTTTCACTAACTGTCGAAATGCTTCATCGTCACCGTTTTTGTAAAGAAGCGCTAGTATGCTGTCGTTGAGTACATTGTCGGTCATCATTTTAATATTTGGTTAGGTTATCTTTTCCAGGTCAGGCTTCAGGATACCCTTTCGCATGTTTTCCTAATCAAATGTAACTGCCTTAAATCGTCTACCCAAAAACAAGCGGGGGGATATTTAGGGGGGTTCACTTGTCTTATGTTTTGATTTATTGTGAAAGCACGAAATAAGAACCTTGTAAATACTTAAAATACACAATAAAATTACGCGAAAAACAGGATGGGTCTAATCGGTAAAATGGCAAAAAGTTTGATCATTAACTTAATCGTTTTTTATAAGTTTAGTCAACATATTATGTTGTTTGGGGCAATAATTCATCTCGTCGTTATATCTTTGAAAACTTATGGAAATAGCAGATAGCAGAATTCCGGTAGAGGCCTTTGATGAACTTGATGCACGCCAGTATATAATCATTAAAGGCGCTCGGGTAAATAACCTTAAAAACTTATCAGTGGCCATTCCAAGAAATAAACTGGTGGTCGTAACAGGTTTATCAGGGTCCGGGAAATCATCTTTGGCATTTGATACCTTATTTGCCGAAGGTCAGAGGATGTATGTGGAAAGCCTTAGTTCATATGCCAGACAGTTTCTGGGGCGTATGGAAAAGCCTGAAGTGGACTATATCAAAGGGGTATCACCTGCTATTGCCATCGAACAAAAGGTAAATACCCGTAATCCACGGTCTACTGTGGGAACGACCACTGAAATCTATGATTATCTTAAGCTATTATACGCCCGAATTGGCATCACCTACTCTCCTGAAACAGGTGAAATAGTCACAAAAGATTCAGTAAGCGATGTGGTTGATTCGATATTGTCCCGTAAAGAAGGGCTTCGATTTATGATCCAGTGTCCACTGATGTTCCATGAGAACAGAAGTGTAGAAGATGAATTGAATATTTTATTGAGTAAAGGTTATTCCAGGGTTTCTCTAGATGGTAAGCCCGCTTTTTTGGAAGACCTGCTCAATGATGACCTGGAAGCCTTGCATAAAAAGCATTTAAGCATAATAATTGATCGTGCAAGCGTTCAGCACGACGATGAAGATTTTCAGTTCCGGATTTCGGATTCGGTTCAAACTGCATTTTTTGAAGGCCATGGTCAGTGCGATGTCGTTTTTCCCGATGAAAATGAGAAGCAAAGTTACTCAGATCGATTTGAAAGGGATGGCATAATTTTCGAAGAGCCTTCTGTCAATTTCTTTAGTTTCAACAATCCGTATGGCGCTTGCAGAAGGTGTGAAGGTTTCGGCCGAATTCTCGGCATTGACCCTGAATTAGTGATACCGGATAAAAGCCTTTCGGTATATGATGGGGCGATCGTGCCCTGGAGGAGCGAAGTAATGAAAGAATGGCAAAGGCCTCTGATCAAAAATGCTGATAAATTTGACTTCCCGATTCACCGCCCGGTATCAGACTTATCTGATGAGCAGTACCAGCTACTTTGGACGGGAAATCGATATTTTAAAGGTTTAGATGAATTTTTCAGGCACCTGGAGTCCAAAACACATAAAATACAATACCGGGTAATGCTTTCCCGTTATCGGGGACGAACTACATGTCCCGATTGTAAAGGCTCACGTTTACGCAAGGATACTTCTTATGTGAAAATTGATAATAAGTCCATCATAGAGTTGGTACTGATGCCGGTTGATCAGCTATTGGAGTTTATTGAACATGTCAATTTATCAAAGCATCAGCAAAAAGTGGCAGACCGGCTTTTGAAAGAGATAAAAAGCAGGCTGTTTTATTTAAATGAAGTAGGATTGGGCTACTTAAACCTCAACAGGCTCACTTCATCACTTTCCGGAGGGGAGTATCAGCGCATAAAGCTGGCGACTTCACTGGGTAGCGCATTGGTGGGCTCTATGTACATATTGGATGAGCCAAGTATAGGCCTGCACCCCAGGGATACATCGCGTCTTGTCAATGTCTTAAAGCATCTTCGCGATTTGGGTAATTCAGTAATTGTTGTTGAACACGAAGAGGAGGTTATGAGATCGGCGGATCAATTGATTGACATTGGTCCTGACGCCGGGTCTCATGGGGGAAAGCTCGTATTCCAGGGGAGTCATGGCGAATTGGATACTGTGCCTGAAAGCTATACAAATCGTTATCTGAAAGGGATTGATAAAATTTCAGTTCCCAAATCCCGAAGAAGCTGGAAATATGCGATAGAAATATTAGGCGCTCGTGAAAACAATCTGAAAAGTATAGATGTAAAGTTGCCTTTGGGAGTCATGACTGTAATTACTGGTGTAAGCGGATCCGGTAAATCTACACTGGTCAAGAATATTTTATATCCGGCTATTGGCAGGAACTTTGGTACGGTTGGAGAATCACCGGGCAAATTTGATCGTTTGGATGGAGACCTTGAAAAAGTTACCGGGGTAGAATTTGTTGATCAAAATCCGGTCGGAAAATCGTCAAGGTCTAATCCGGTAACCTATGTGAAGGCCTATGACGCAATAAGGCAACTTTATGCCGATCAGCGCCTGGCAAAATCGCGTGGCTATAAACCAGCATTTTTCTCGTTTAATGTGGAAGGGGGCAGATGCGAAGTTTGCCAGGGGGAAGGAACGGTTAAAATTGAAATGCAATTCATGGCAGATATCTATCTCACATGCGAAAACTGCAAGGGCAACCGTTTTAAAGAAGAGATATTGGAAGTAAAATATAAGGATCGAAATATTGCGGAGGTACTGGATATGACGGTAGATGACGCTATCGATTTCTTTGCCGGCAAAAAAGCGATTATTACAAGACTACAACCTTTGCAGGATGTCGGTCTGGGGTACATTAGATTAGGCCAGTCTTCTAACACATTGAGCGGAGGGGAGGCTCAGAGGGTAAAACTAGCTTCATTTTTGGGGAAAGGCAAACCTGATAAAAACCAAAATATCCTGTTTATCTTCGATGAACCTACCACTGGCTTGCACTTTCATGACATTAATAAGTTATTAACGTCACTAAATGCTTTGATTGACCAGGGGCATACTGTGGTGATCATCGAACATAACATGGAAATAATTAAAACTGCCGACTGGATCATCGATCTTGGGCCTGAAGGTGGGGAAAAAGGTGGAAATATTACATTCCAGGGGCTTCCAGAAGAGATGATATCACTTGAAAATAATCATACTGCAAATTACCTTAAAGAAAAATTAACATAATCATTCATGTACAAAAAAACTTTCACTATTCCTGTTTTTCTATTCATCATGGGCTTTGCAACGCAGTTAAATGCCCAGTCCCCATGTGAAACTTGCGATAAACCCGGTGATTTCTGCTACACCGATTCGCTCTTTGAAGATTTCTGTGCTTCATTCGAGGTTGATCAATCATTTTTTACCTTAAATGTTGGTAAAAAAGATAAGGAAATACCACTTCCCGATAGTGCGGATAATGTGCAGTACTATCAGTTTTTGGCTGGTCAAAGAAAACTAAAACTCGATATTGACGAGGTTTTGTTCATTCAAAGGGCGCTGCCCGAATGGGATTTTGCCAAAAGGGATATTGGAATTGTATATGATGAAGACAGTTTGGGTTTAAAAATATTGGAAAAAGGATCAGGTGTGTTGCCGGATTCCGGGCAGAATGTAACGGTTCATTACACGGGTTCTTTAAGTGACGGAACTATCTTCGATAGCTCATATGAGCGGAAGGCGCCATTTACTTTTCAGGTAGGCACTGGCAGGATTATTAAGGGATGGAATATGGCCATTACTAAATTGCCTGTGGGTAGCAAGGCCCTTGTCAGGATACCACCGGAATTGGGATATGGAAAAAGGGGAGCGGGCGGAGTGATACCCCCAAATGCCGTTCTTTATTTTGAATTAGAAGTATTAGAAGTAAGCGATTAAAAAACTTCGATCATGAAAATTACATGTATTGCAATAATATTCGCCTTAACTACCTCGGTATTTCAACCTTTATCAGCCCAGGACGAAGAAGAAATAAATGTAGTAGGTTATCGATTTCTTGACTATCAATCTGGTTATATGCCCGACAAATTATTGTCAGGAAAAACCGCTGTACTTGTAAGCGTTCCTCCAAAACCGGGCACATCGATCAGAGGTGACTGGAAAGGGTTAAGTAAATCGGCGCATAGCACATTTGCAGATCTTGGTGTGGATGCCGTAAAGTACTATTATCCCGATGATATAATGGCAGGCCCCGAAGTAACGGAGGCGGTTGCCGAAGAAATGGCCCAACGTGGCATCGATAACCTGATCGTTTTAAGCAGGGTAGCGCTCAAAATCGCCGGTAAAGATACTGAAAGGTTTGTCATAGTAGTGACACCCTACAATGGTAAGGCAAGCTTAATTGATAATGGACAGCCTGCCTGGAAAGACCAGAATAAAAATCTGGATAAAGTGTTAAAAAAATTCACAAAAGCAGTAAGTAGAAGTGGCCTGAATAAGGAAAATCTTTTGGTATTGGATCGTCCGGAATTTTTCGAGGGGTTCGATATTATTACCAAAAAGAGGTTTAAATCATTTCCCAGGGATTTGAGAATTGATAAACTGGCGATTCCCGTTTTTGATGATGTAGAAATCCCGGGCGACATACCGGGTGGTGCGCTGAATAACCGTATAAGAAAAGATGCAGAACAAGCTAACCGGGTGAACGATCGGCTTAATACCGACCTGAAAAGAATGTTTGAAGCATATCCCTTTGAAAAAGGTTTTGTGGAGCACACCAACGATAGCGAAGCTTTAAGAAGACAAGGCTATCATTATATTTTGCTGAAACTGAATACCTCCGGGGAAATGATCCGAAAATTTTTGGGATACGAGCCCGATGATATGAGTGAGGAGTTTGTCACCGTAAAGAAGGCCTCTTCAGGCATAATTATGCGAAGAATACCCAAAAAAGCTCCGGTTTACAAATATTACATTAAGCATATCTACTCGGGTGACATTTATCTTGGAGAACGTTGGGATGCCGACGAAACGTGGGGAGATGCATTAAAGAATTTTATGGGCCCTATGATTGAAGCGCTAAAAGATTAACCCTTTGGGCCATTTGCCAGCACCTGAGCCAACTTTCTGAAGATCAATTCATGAAAAGGCAATATGAGGTACCAGTATAATCGTCCCAACAAACCGTTGGGACGAAATGTCGCGGTTTGAATTAAGACAGCTTGTTGTTGGCTATGATCAATTTTAAATTCTAGCCAGGCTTCTCCGGGTAGTTTCATTTCGGCATATAGAAGTAATCTACCTTCATTTTTATCAGCAAAAAGGACACGCCAGAAGTCAAGCGCGTCACCTGGCTTCAAATCAGAAGGGCTTCTTCTGCCGCGTCTTAAGCCTATACCGCCAACCATTTGATCCATAAATCCCCTGATCTGCCAAAGCCAGTTCCCATAATACCAGCCTGATTCTCCGCCAATTGACCAAATCCGATCAATGGCTTCTTCTACTTTACCATGAATACTTACTTTTCTGCTATCGTGGAGACAACCAAACTTCGGCAATTCTACATATTTACTCATTTTCGGGCTAATATCGCCGCCGGAAATCGCATCTTTCCAGCTGGATATAACTTCATTTTGCTTAATCTTATCGAATGCAAGCCTTATTGAATCTTTGTAAGGGATGAGGTCTACAGGTACAATCTCTTCAATTCCTTTGTTTTTTACCGTAACCTCAATGTTCATGCTTTCGACGAGACTACGGGCAAGGTTGAATGAGGTTGAAGTAACAAAAAAGAGCCAGAGCGAAGATAAATTTGGTGTAAGCACAGGCACTTTGATAATCCATCGGCGCAACCCCCTCACTTCGGCAAATTGCAACATCATATCTTTGTAGGTCAGCACATCCGGTCCTCCAATATCGAATATTCTATTGTAGGAATCTTCCTGTAGCATTACACCGGTAAGATAATCAATTACGTTTCGTATGGCGATTGGCTGGCAAAGCGTATCTATCCATCTAGGTGCGATCATGACAGGTAGCTTTTCCACGAGGTCACGGGTGATCTCAAAAGAGGCGCCACCTGAACCGATAATTATCGCAGCACGCAGAATAGTCGTATTAATACCACTTGACCTTAATATTTCCTCTACGTTCTTTCTAGACTGTAAGTGGCGGCTTAAACTATCGTCATTTACAATGCCAGATAAGTAAATTATCTGGTTGACTTTTGTCTTGTCGACCCACAGGCAAAAATTTTTTGCAGCTTTTTCTTCGAGTGTTTCAAATTCTTTAAATGAAGCCCCCATGGAATGTACCAGGTAAAAAGCCACATCAATCTTTGATGGCAATTCCGGTAATTGATCAGGTTTTAAGAGGTCTCCTTCTATCCATTTTATGGTAGTTTGATTTAGCCATTCTTCACCCAATCTTTTTTTATCACGTATCAAACCATAAAGTTGAATATCTCGTTGTAATAATACATTAAGCAAACGCCTGCCAATATATCCTGTCGCACCTGTTATCAATATGTTCATAACTGTTTAACCTTTAGGTAAAATATTACATGTGTTATATTTCAACCATCGCACCAATCTTTAGTGGGATTAAACCTATAACAAATTAGAATAACTTTCGTTTAATGATTTAGTATTGTAAAAAAAATAATTTGGTGTTTAAGCCGTATCAATATGTATTTATATTTGTATAAGAAATACAATTTAATGTTGTATTTATCAAATGTTTAGAGTTATGTTAACCTCCACATCAGCCATTTATAATCGCGACATTTTAAACTCTTTAAAGACGCGGAAAGAGCAAATAAAGGTATTATTGATAGGTAATAATCCAATTGAAATGACCAATGTTTACGATAAATTGAGGTCATATAGATCAAAAAATTACATTGCAGATGTATGCTTCAGTGTACAAGACAGTGTAAAAAAAATGTTGAAGGCCAAGCCGGATTGTGTACTGATCGATGACAATGTGGTTGTGTCTCAGTTGAAGGAGTTTTTTAACAATTTGAAGAAAAACGGAAAACTTAAGAATATACCAATTGTACTTTTGAAGAGTACAAATTTTTCTTCAGCAATACAAAATGATGCTCAGGACTATCTGTTAAAAGGCAACCTTGACTCTGAGATTTTGAATAACACGATAGAGAAAAATTTAAGGATAAGGCAGTTACAACGTTAATAGGTTTATTCCCCCTTTGCAAATCAACCAAACAAAAGAACTTCGGCGATGTCGAAGTTTTTTTTATAATGGAAACGTTTGCATTTCAGGGTTCGTCGATAAGACGCTTAAAATAGTCGAGAAAGCGGTTTTTTCATTTAATAAAATGCGAAAATTGAATTAACTTTCGATATTAATTGAAAACACTTTAATGATTATCCACTAAATTTTGTCAATATGGCATTAGCAAAGGAATTTCAACATCCTTATGAATTCGACCCAAAATACGAGAAGGCGGTCGCTTATTTTAGTATGGAATTTGCGATTGACCAGGCTCTTAAAACATATTCAGGAGGTCTGGGATTTTTGGCCGGTTCTCACATGAGAAGCGCTTACGATCTGAACCAGAATGTAGTAGGAATAGGAGTACTATGGAAATATGGGTATTATGATCAGGTAAGAAGAGGCGATCAAACAATGGACGCCTTATTTCAGGAGAAGCTTTACAGCTTTTTGGTTGACACCAAAATCAAATTTCAAATTGAGATCAACAAACACCCGGTTTGGGTAAAAGCATTGTTTCTTCCGCCCAAGACTTTCGGTACGGTACCTATGTTTTTTCTGAGCACAGATTTGCCTGAAAATGATCACCTGGCGCAATCAACCTCTCATAAATTGTATGATTCGGATCCGGGCGGAAAAGTTGCTCAATCCATCCTTTTGGGTGTGGGTGGTGCAAAACTTCTGGACGAATTGGGCCATGAAGTAGAAAAATACCACCTCAATGAGGCGCACGCTCTTTCTGCAGCTTTTTATTTGTATAACAAGAACAAAGATCTTGACGATTTAAAGGAAAAACTGGTTTTTACCACTCATACGCCTGAAGAAGCAGGAAATGAAAAGCACGATATCAGGTTTTTGGAGAAACTTGGCTTTTTCTGTGGGGTACCGATGGATGAGGTTCGCAAAATGGCAAAAATAGAAGGCGAAGAGTTCAACCACACTCTTGTTGCTTTGCGCTTGTCAAAAATTGCCAATGGTGTATCACGTATTCACGGCCAGGTCGCGAATAAAATGTGGGGTAAGTACAGCGATATTTGTCCGATTATTTCAATTACCAATGCACAAAATAAAAAGTATTGGGCAGACAAAGATCTTTATCGTGCCATGGAATCAAAAGACGATGAGGCGCTCATAGCCAGGAAGAGGCAAATGAAAAGCAACCTGTTTTACCGCGTGGCTGATCAGACGGGTAAAATATTTGATGATGACGTCCTTACCATTGTATGGGCACGTAGATTTGCGGCCTATAAACGACCTGATTTGATCACACAGGATCAGGAAAGGTTTGGGAAACTTATCAATAACTCCAAGCGCCCGGTTCAAATCATTTGGGCTGGAAAGCCTTATCCTATGGACTACAATGCACGAAGCATGTTTGACAATTTGGTCCATATGAGCAAATATAAAAAAAATGTAGCGGTGCTGGTGGGTTATGAGTTGCACCTTTCAAAATTGCTTAAAGCAGGATCGGATGTATGGTTGAATAACCCAAGAATTCCTAGAGAGGCTTCCGGTACTTCTGGTATGACAGCAAGTATGAATGGTTCTGTTAACTTTTCTACATATGATGGCTGGATACCTGAATTTGCCAAACATAAAGTGAACAGCTTTATTGTTCCTGAAGCTGATCTGAAAACCCCAACGCATCAGCAAGACGTTTCAGATATGGAAAATCTTTTTGACATACTAGAGAACGATATTTTGCCTACTTACTACGATAATCCAAAAGAATGGTGGAAAATAGTAAAAAGCAGTATGCAGGATGTTTCTCCGTACTTCGACGCTGATAGAATGGCTTATCAGTACTACGAAAAAGTATACAACTACTAGTTACTAATAAAAAAGCTGCCAATTGGCAGCTTTTTTATTTAAAGGACTATTCTTTTTTCATTACCAGGGCCACCCGGTTTGGTAAATACACGCTTAGTTTTTCGTCTTCTTGTGTAGGGTAGTTCATTTGATCATCCACACGATTAAAACCACCAAAACCAGGGCTATCACTGTTAAGTATAATTTTATAGTTGCCTTTTCCAATTGAGGGGAAACGATAATCAGGTACTGAATTAGTAGGGCTGAAATTAAATAGGAATATTAAGTTGTTTCGCTCATAGATCATCACTTTATTTTCGTCATCCATATTAAGTTGTTTTCCGGGCAAGGAAGGAAGAATATTTTCCTTTCTGACCATATGGATCATAGCGCGGTCAAAATTGTTGAGAAACCTGTATTTTAAGTTTTCATCTTCTACCAATGACCATTGCCGGCGGGCATATTTGTAGCTCCACCCATTGCCTTCTCTCGGAAAGTCTATCCATTCAGGATGCCCGAACTCATTACCAATGAAATTTAAATATGCTTCTCCGCCTAGCGTGGCGGTAAGCAACCTGATCATTTTATGCAGGGCAATGCCTCTGTCTATTACCATATTATCGTCATTGACCTGCATATGGTAATACATTTCCTTATCCATCAGCCAGAATGCCGTAGTTTTATCACCCACAATTGCCTGGTCGTGTGATTCGGCGTAGGCCACTGTCTTTTCCTTAAATCGCCTGTTAGACATTACACTCCATAACTCGTGAATGTTCCAGTCTTCATCCCTTTTTTCTTTTAGGTATTTGATCCAAAAATCCGGAATACCCATGCCCAGTCTGAAATCGAACCCGATCCCTCCATCTTCCTGTTTTCTACAAAGCCCGGGCATTCCGCTCATATCTTCTGCAATAGAAATGGCGTTTGGTTTTATATCGTGCATAAGTTTATTGGCCAGTTGCAAATAAATAAGTGACTCCCAATCCACGCCTTCCACAAAATACTTATCGTAATGATCGAATTGGGTAAAATCGCCGTGATGATGATATAGCATGGAAGTAATGCCGTCAAAACGAAAACCATCGAAATGAAATTCTTCTAACCAGTATCGTACATTGGATAAAAGGAATTGCTTGACCTCTGTTTTGCCATAGTCAAATAGTTTTGAATCCCAGGCGCTGTGTTCGCCCCGGCCCCCTGCATGAAAGTATTGGTGATCTGTACCATCAAACTCATTCAGGCCCTCCGAGAGGTTTTTTACCGCATGCGAATGCACAATGTCCATTATGACAGCAATGCCCATTCCATGAGCAGTATTGATCAGCTTTCTCAGGTCGTCAGGAGTGCCAAACCGGCTTGAGGCAGCAAAAAAGTTGGAAACATGATATCCAAAGGAACCGTAATAAGGGTGTTCCTGGATGGCCATTAATTGAATGGCATTATACCCCAGGTCTTTTATGCGAGGTAGTACATTCTCGGTGAATTCTGCATAGCTTCCTACATCCTCTTTTTCCTGAGCGATGCCAATATGCGCCTCATAGATCAGAAGGTTTGTTGCTATTTTATCGAGTTTAAATTTCTTATCGGTCCATTTAAAAGGCTTATCCAGCCGCCATACCATCCCAGAGAAATCATGGGTCTCCGGATCTTGAACCACTCTATGGATATATGCTGGGATTCTGTCCCGACTGGCATGCTCTCCCTGTACGTATACTTTTACCAGTGTTCCGTCTTCTAATTCATTGCCGTTGAGAAATATTTCCCATACACCGTTATCTGTCAGGTGCAACGGATGAGAATGCCGGTTCCAATCATTGAATCCACCAATGAGATTTAGGGCCTTTGCGCCAGGCGCCCATTCCCTGTACCACCAACCTTTGGCATTTTCATCATAATTAAAACCTAAATACTTGTATTGATTGGCAAAAGATTTTAAATCCTTATATTCTGACTCTATGAACTTTAGTGCGCTTTTGTATCTTTTTATACGGCCGCTTATTTCATCCTGATAAGGTTCTAACCAGGGATCATCTTTAACGAGTTGAGGTAGTTTGGACATATGAATTCCATAGTTTTGTTCTGATAGGAATATAGTTGTTAAAAGAGAATTATAAAACAGATAATTGAAAAGAAGCGAAAAGTAATCTGTGAATTGCTCGTAAAAGAAAAAGAGGGACACTTTTGCCCCCATTTTCAACATCAACCAAACAACCAAAAAAATTTTATGCTTTTTTTACGTCAATTTTTTTATGGTACAGTGTTATGCTGCTATAAAAATAATTTTTTTCGACAATACCAAGCAGATACACGAAATTTTAAATATAGATATGTAAATATTACCTTTATCACAAAGTTTAGAGGTTTTGGTGCAATTCTATATTGGAAATTTATAATAACTGATTGATATCTAGCGGTTTGAAATAATATTTATCAACAATGAAAATAAGTGGGTTTACTTTTGTGCGTAATGGTGTGAAGTTGTACTATCCTGTGAAGGAGTCCATTATGTCAATCCTTGATTTAGTAGATGAATTTGTAGTGGCAATGGGTGATAATGATCCCGATGATAAGACCCGTGAAGAAATCGAAAGTATTGGCTCTGACAAGATTAAGATAATTGATACGGTTTGGGATTTGGAAAAATACCCGCGTGGTATGGAGCACGCTCATCAAACTGATATAGCAAAAGAAGCATGTGTTGGCGACTGGCTTTTTTATCTGCAAACAGATGAGTTGATTCATGAAAATTCGGTTCCATTAATAAAATCGGCCTGTGAAAAATATCTGAACAATAAGGAGGTTGAAGGCTTTTTATTCAAATATATCCATTTTTGGGGCGACTACTGGCACTATCATAAATCACACCTTTGGTATCCGCGGGAAATTCGAATTGTGAGAAACGATCCGGAAATTCATTCATGGCAATCAGCGCAGTCTTTTCGGCGTATTCCGGATTTCGATGGAGTGAGCTACAGAAAAAAAGCAGGCACCTTTAAATTAAAAGTGGTTCTACTGGTAATTTAGTG
>DNTA01000268.1 GCA_003500135.1 Cytophagales bacterium
ACAAAGTGCCTAAGTTAATAATATTATTACTAATTGAATATTATTACTCATAAAAATCCCAGGTAATAGAAATGATATTATGAGGGCAATAATTAGGAATAGTATCATTTTAAGTATTGAAATCTTTATGAAAATGAGAAAAATGAGATTAAGAAGAAGAATTAATGAATTGTAATACAAAATTACTATTTGACCGCTAGGATCATATCCATTTTTTCTGGACACTATGCTGAATAAAATGAGATCTGATATAAATAAAAAAGTCAATAAAATTCGATTGCCTTTCATGAAAGCTAAAGTTTCATCCTTGATAATTAAAAGACTTGTCAAAGTATTTTACTTTTCATGCCCTACCAATCCGTCATTATTGAGCTCGACATAATCGCAACTTTTGAACAATTCCTTGATATTTAAAATATTGATTCTGATTAATGAGAATAGATCACTATTTTTAAGATTACCTGTGGTGACTAAAAGTAGTTTTCTAGGTTGCTTCTTAATCATATGTGAATAATAAAAATCAGAATCCTTAGTGACAATTATTAATTGATTTTCGTCAGCATAATCAATGATTTCCGTATCACTGGATTTATCTCCTTTTGGTAAAGAATCCACATGAATTGCTGATAAACCCGCCTTTTCTAAAACCTTACACAATAAAGGTGGAAGCTGAGCATCAACTATAAACTTCATGTCGTTTTAATATAACTTTTTGTCCTGGTGATTTTAGTGGCGTAGGCCAGGCAAGCATGGATATCTTCACGCTCCAAAGCAGGATAGTCTTTCAATATTTCGGCCTCAGACATTCCGGCGGAAAGCAGATCAAGTATGAGATCAACGGTATATCTTTTATTTCGGATTGTTGGCTTTCCATGGCAAATATCCGGATTTAGGGTGATTCTATTCAACAAATTTTCCATACTTCAATCTACGATATCTTTTCTTAATTAGTTTGATCTTTTCATCTTGCCAAACCTTTACTCATGATTTCAATATCAATAATAAATAACTACAGTAAACTAACTATCCTCTCTAAATAACATGCCTTGCCTTCAACTCCAAATACTTATTGATCACGTCGATCGTTAGGTTTTGGGGGGTGGTAAGGATGCTGTAGATACCGTACTGCTGCAACTTGCGCACGATCTGGCGCTTCTCAAAGGCGAACTTTTCGGCGATTACTTTATTATACACTTCCTGCCCCGATTGCGGTATGGACCGCGTAAGGTCATCGAGTTCGGTATTGTGGAAAAAGATTACCACCATCACGTGCCGTGCGGCAATACTTTTGAAATAGCTCAACTGCCGCTCCATACTTTGCAGCGATTCAAAGTTAGTATACAACAACAGCAAGCTGCGTTGGTGGATCTCGCGCTCTATGCGCACGAACAAGCGCGAGAAATCGGACTCACCAAAGGTGGTGGTTTCCTTGTACAGCATCTCGCTGATTCGCTTCATCTGGTCGTGGCGTTTGCTGGCCGCCAAAAAAGTTTCCGGTCGCTTCTCAAAGGTCATCAGCCCTGCCTTGTCATCTTTTTTCACCGCCACGTTAGAGATCACTAAAGCCGAATTGATCGCGTAGTCGAGCAGGCTCATTTGCTCAAAGGGCATCTTCATCACACGTCCCTTGTCAATAATCGCATATACATTTTGCGACTTTTCATCCTGGTACACGTTTACCATGGGGTGGTTATGTCGAGCCGTGGCCTTCCAGTTAATAGTGCGATAGTCATCGCCCTCAACATACTCTTTAATGTGTTCAAACTCCATGTTGTGTCCGAGCTTCCGTATTTTCTTAATCCCCAACTCCGTCAGTTGGTTTGAAATGGCCAGCAGCTCATATTTTCTCAGTTGCAAATAACTCGGATATACCTTCACCTCACTGCCGGCTTCAACGCTGTACTTTCGTGATACCAGTCCCAACCCGGTCGAGATCAGCACATTGATGTCGCCAAAATGATACTTTCCACGACGTACGGGCTTTAGTTGATAACGAAGCGCCTTCTGCCCACCACTTTTCAGCTCTACCATAAAACGCAGGTTGCGCTCCTGAAACTCCGGCGGGGCCTCGTCCAAAATTTCGGCACGAACAGCCGAGGGATAATGGTTAGTGATTTTTACTATCACATCATTGACATCCCCATTGGAAAATCGTTCAGCACATTCGCGAACGGCCCCGATACCCCCCTTAAATTTTAGCAGCATATAGGCATCAAATACCGTCAGTGCGGCCAGGCCCAGAAACAGGAACTGGCCCACCGGCAAAATAAAAGGCCAGATATAACCTAACACCATCAACACAATGCAGGCGGCAGCAGCCATGTAAAATCGGGTATTGATAAAAAGTTGCTTCATGCCGGTTATGTTCCGTTATCGGGGTACTTCCACTTTGTCGATCAGTCGCTTACACACTTTGAAAACATTCAGACCTTCCATCTCCGCTTCCGGCGTCAGAATGATGCGGTGATTGATCACCGGCGCATACACTTTTTGCACATCTTCGGGGATCACGAAATCGCGGCCCTGCAGGGCGGCATAGGCTTTGGAAGCGTTCAGTATGGCGATGGAAGCCCGCGGCGAAGCGCCCAGATAAATCGCCGGACTGTTGCGGGTATTGGTGACCAACTGGGCAATATATCGCAGCAGGTTTTCATTGACATACACCTGAGCTACCTTCTCGCGCAGGTATTCTATTGTAGACTTACCAATTACCGGCTGCACTTCATCCAGCTTGTCAAAATTCTTTTTCTCATGGTGACGATTCAGGATCTGCACCTCCTCGTCAATACCCGGATAGTCAATCACCAGCTTGAACAGAAACCGGTCAAGTTGCGCTTCGGGCAGGCGATAGGTACCCTCCTGCTCAATGGGATTTTGAGTAGCCAGGATCATATAGACCGGCTCAAAGGGGTAGGTCTGTCCGTCCATGGTCACCTGACGCTCTTCCATCACCTCAAACAGCGCCGATTGCGTTTTGGCAGGGGAGCGGTTGATCTCGTCAATCAATACGATATTGCTGAACAGGGGCCCCTTGCGAAACTCAAACTCCGAATGCTTTACATTGAAAATGTTGGTGCCCAGGATATCCGAAGGCATCAGATCGGGCGTAAACTGAATGCGCTTGAATTCCGCAGTGATCAGCCTGGCCATCACCCGGGCAGTAAGGGTCTTGGCAATCCCTGGCACCCCCTCGATCAACACGTGGCCATCGGCCAGCAGGGCCGTCAGCATCAGATCCACCAGATCGTCCTGGCCCACCAGGATCTTTCTGATCTCAGTTCGGATTTGATCTACTTTGGTTTTTAGTTCGGAAAGGTCAATTCTATTTTGGAATGTGTTGTCCTGGTCCATCATCTTTATGTTTATAAAATTCCTCTATTCGTTCAGTAAATATTCTCAGTTCTTCAATGTCGATTTGCCGTACTTTTAAAAAATAGCGGTATTGATCAAAAATTGCTTCCACACGATTTTGCTTCACGCCGGTTTTAGCCGCAATCTTTTCCATCAACTTTTCTTCCTGCTCAAAGTTGATGTAGTAATAGCGCTTCAGGTAGTCCTGCAGGTACAGGAACTTCTTCAGCGCAAGGTCACGATGGTCGCCCTTCTGGTAGTACAGGCTGCCGATTACACGGACAAACTCAAGCGTTGTATTTTTAAGTGGTTCAATGACCGGTATAGGTCTTTGCTTTCGCTTTGCATCGAAGATCATAAGTAGTAGCAGGGCAAAAAGCGTGGCAAAAAAAGCGTTTCGAAGCGCCGGCTCTTTCATAATATAACGCAGCGAGCTCTGCGATTCCATACGGCCTACCTGGTAAAATTCAGTCCAGTGCAGCTTTGTTCCCGTCAGGTGCGACAACAGGCCCGAGGCCAGTTTATTATTATCCTCCATCACGAGCGAATAGTTACTAAATAGCAGCGGAGCAGAGCAAAGCACCAGACTGCCTTCAATACTATCGGCTGTCATTTTAATAGCCAATGGCCCGTTTTTATGACTCAACAATACTTCTGTGTGTGCCGTATCGTATGAAGTGAAGTACTCACCAATCACCCGGTTATCGGAAATAAAACGCTCATTGGCCTTTGGGTTTTTCAGGTCCGCCTCTACAGGCAGCACTCCCAGGCTATCAATATTCAAAGCATTCTCACCGGTAGAGGTAAAGTTCAGTTTTTCACGTAGCGTTGGGTCAAAAAAGTGGGCTGCCAGCAATACATTGTGTCCTTCAGCAAGAATTTCCTCCAGCTTTTCTATTTCATCTTTGTCTATGGTAAAATAACTGGAAATGACCAGCAGGTCCTCATCCCATTGTGGTGTCCACTCATACATCGACTGGTAAGAGTGTCTATAGTCGTCAAACCAGCTCGTTTGCAGCAATTCGTTCAACGCATAACCCCCGAAAGGGATCTTGTCGCGATAGTGCATCGAAAAATCCCAGTTGATAATGGTGGTGTTGTTCAGTGAAGAAAGGTAGAATAGCACAAATATTATGCCCAGGTAGAAAAGATATTTTTTGTTAATTTTCAACAGCCACCTCCTTTCGTTCTATTTGGCTCAACAGGCGCTGCATACGATCGGCCATTGCAGCATCGGCCTCAAAATTGCCATACCATACAAAATCAAAAATATAGGCCATTTGACCATAAGTCTGCTTCAACTGCTCATCTGCAATTTCCTGCCGGTAGTGTTGCTCTGTTTTAAAAGGCTCCCACTTGATGCTTCCCTGGTCGTCCATTTTTTTCAGGGCCCACAGGTACATATGACGTATGGCCATTCGAAAGTTCTGCTTTCGGAGAAAGGCGGCGATTTCTTTCTCAAAATTTATTTCATGAATATTCTCCTGGCCCACTATGTAAGTACTTCCTGCTTTCTTATTGGTAAAAAAGAGGGAAAAACCACTCATTTTGAGCAGGAAGTAAATGCCCACAATAAGCACCAGCGAGGCGATTACATAGGCGAAAATAGTGACATCAGTGCCCTGGATGTTGACATTGAACAACTGGTTGATCTTTTCAGCAAGCCATTGCCACAGCCTTCGAAAGAAATCGCGGACCATTTCATAAAAGTTGCGATCCTGTTGCGTGTAGATCAGGTCCGGGTCTTCCTTTAGTGATTGCAACGTGATTTTGTCAAAGTATTGCCATTGTACCTGACGGTTCTGTGCAGGCCCCTTCACATCTTTTGTAAAAGCCTCCGGCAGTCCGCTTAGTAGAAAAAATAATAATAAACCAATTTGGATTATTCTATACCTCAATGCCTCCTCCTTGATTTTTAGATACATCAAAATCGTCCACTTCTTTCATCAGACCGCTGGCTTCTTTCTCTTCCGACAAGCTGAAGTACTGAAAAGCAATGGCTATAAAAGGGATGAGATAGGTGATGTAAGAACCCAGCATCATGACAAAGAAGGAGAAACCCAAATAGAGTTGAGCGCCCGTATTGCTAAAGTTGGGTATTTCTTCATTAATGGCCATCGTAAAGATCTCTTTGAAATAAATACCAAAGAAAGGAATGGCGAAAACATTGGAAACGATATTTTGGAAAATATAGGCAACGATCAAAATACCAAAGGTTTGCCACCAATGATTTTTGATCAGTTCATAGGCACGTGAAAAGGATTCAAAGATCCCCTTTTTCTCAAAAACCAATGCCGCCAGCCCAAGTGATACAATAGGCATTAAATAGAAGCCGGGGATCACAAGCAGTAAAAAGGCGATGACCAACATAATACCAAAAACAATGTGATAGCCAAAAAGGGGAAGTACATGTTGCCACAAGCTGTTCCAAAGTTCATTGAAGGTCACTTCACCTTCATTTTTTTGATAGAGAACAAAATATTGAAAAACCATGGCTGTGAGTACGAGCAAGGCCAGAATGCTTATGAAAAACATTACCATATTGCCTCCACCAAAAACGAGGAGAAAAGGATTAAAATTATCGAGATCCTGCGGGTTGCTGGCAAAGTTGAAAATATTGACAAAATATCGCGTCATCAATATGCCGTTTATCAGCGCTATCGGCGTAAATACCAGCAATATGGCGCTCATCAGCGGTTTAAACTGTTGACGTATGAAGTCGATGGTAGCGCCCATCACCTCGCTAAAATTACGAACCTGATAAAGTTCTATCTTCTTTTTGTCTTGCATCAATCCTTATTTTGTTGGGTAAAATTATAAAATAGTATATGATAAAAACTGCGGATCCGCCAATGATGACATATCGCAAAAACAATGGCATTTCCGTAAGCCGGGTTATATAACCTTCAATCCACCCGGCAATGAAGAATACAGGCGCCAACCCGATAACAATTTTCAAACCCTTTTTCGCTCCCCGCTTAAACGATTCGAGCCGTGTATAGGTGCCCGGAAATAATATGCTGTTGCCCATGGTGATCCCCGCCGCACCGGCAATCACAATCGCCGACAATTCCAGCGTGCCATGGATCATAATGATCATAATGGCCGTAAAGCCAAGGTTTTGCTCAAAAAAGAATTCTACAAAAGCGCCGACCATAACGCCATTTCGAAATATCATAAATCCTGTTCCTACTGCGGTAAAAACTCCGGCGGCAAACGTGCGGAAAGAAACCATGACGTTGTTGATGGTAATACCGACAAACATTATGCTTTCCTTCATCGATTTATATACCGCCAACGGGTCTCCCTTTTCTATGTTCTTCTCCGTCATGTTCACATAGGCATCACTTAAAATCAGCCGAACAAATGTGGTGTCATTAGCGGCAGATACCCAGCCAATAGTCATGCTGACCATGAATATGATGAAGCTGATCAGCAGTGCTTTCTGCACGGTCGCCATGGTTTCGGGCAGCTCTTTAAGCCAAAAACGTTTAAAGCGGCCTTTTTCCTCCTTTTTATTTTTATAAATCCCCTGGTGCACACCGGAAGCCATTTGATTTAAATAGTTCACCAGTTCGCTGTCCGGGTAGTGTGTCCGGGCAAAGGAAAGATCATCGGTGAGGTCAATGTACAGTTGTGCCAGCTCATCGGGAGTCAGGTCGCGTTGATGCTTCAATTTTTCCTCATAACGCAACCATTTTTGTTTATTGTTTTTTACAAATGCCGCTTCTTTCATAATTTGCCCAGAAAATACCGGAATATATAAAAAACCTGCAATTTGGAAAAGGTAAACATTACGACTTCGCACAATGTGCAGATCAGCTATGCACTGGCTAGTATAGGAGATCGCCTGTTGGCTTATCTCATCGATTCACTGATATTAATCGCCTATATCGTTATCGTATTGCTTTCAATGGGCCTTTTAGGTGGATTTCAAAATTTGAACAGCGACTTATTAGTAGTCGCAATCGTGATCGTTGGTATCCCCTTTTTATTCTATCATCTGCTTTTTGAAGTTTTTATGAACGGTCAATCTATAGGAAAAAAGGCAATGAGCGTAAAGGTGGTCAACCTTGATGGCAGCCAACCCTCACTGGGTAACTACCTGCTTAGATGGATCCTTCGACCCATCGATTTTTCATTTTATGGCGCTATTGCCATTTTGTGTATCGCACTCGGTAAAAAAGGCCAGCGCCTTGGCGACATGGCTGCCGGCACTACTGTGATCAGCCTTAAAATGAACAAGCCCTATTTGCAGGAACATACCCTGAGCAAAATAAATCAGGAGTATGAGCCTACCTTTTCCGAAGAAATCAAAGTATTATCCGACCAGCAAATCAATGTTATCAAAAGGGCGCTGACTTTATATGAAAAACAGGGCAATCAAACCCCAGCTGATTCACTGGCGGTGAAAATAAGGGGGCAATTCAACACTCAGGGGCCCGGCCATAATGTTGAGTACCTCGATCTGTTAGTAAAAGATTACGAATACTACGAATCTCATGCATAAAAAAAGCTATTCCGTTGTGGAATAGCTTTCAATTTATTTTTTCGATCTGACGTTAATAGGAATTCATTCCATCCATTCCGCCAAGTCCACTGAATAATGCAGCGCCAAATACTAGCATAAATAAAATATAAAGCGCGATAAAGATGGCAGCGATGATTAGTGCCCCTTTTGCAAAATTTTATTTGTTGGGATTATTTCCGCTGCTAAAAGCCCAAACAAACAACATAATAATTCCAACGAATGGGATACTGGTAATAAAAATAGTGATTGCCCAGTCCTTTACAGACATTACAGGCGCATTTTGATTTTCCATAGTTTTACTGTTGGTTTTTGAGTTAATAAGGTTCAAATATAGGGTTATTGATAAATAATGCAATTATTTAGGGAAAACTTGATGTCACTTAGCCACTTCCTTCTTCTGCGATATGTACTTCACCACATTGCGCAGTATGGCCCTTCTGATGCGCCGCCCTACATTCTTATCGGGGAATTTAATGATGTATTGAAAGTGAAAAAGTGCCGTATCTTTTTTGAGTTCGGCGGTCCGTAAAAAACAACTGTCTTTTTCGATATGCTCATCGTACGGTTTTAATACGCCAATCAGGTATTCCTCCAGTTCCCCGACATTTTCAAGATACGTGTAGGCCACCTCAAACTCGATATTCACCCGGTTTATGATCCGCTTGGTGTAATTGATCACCTCTACATTGAGCATGATCTGGTTGGGGATCAATACCAGGTCATCGTCTTCATTGAGCAGGTGCACGTTGGTCAGGTTCACATCTACAATTTTGCCCCGGTGTTCCTTCACTTTCACATAATCGCCCAGCGATACATGGTCGGTAAACAATATGATCATACCGTTGATCATGTTGGAGATGTAGTCTTTGGATAGAATGGCTATGGCCGCCGCAATAATAGATAGTGAGGTAAATAAAGCGCGATAGTCGATATCGAAAAACAGAAAAATGGTCACCACCAGGAAAACAAAGTTCAGGGAAGTGCCGATCCAGCGGACCCCTAGAATAAAATTGTCGGAGTCGTAGGGATGCTCCTGCCTTTGCCTCAGATAAAATATAATGACCAATAGCCGGCTGATGACTACCATCAGGTTGGAAGTAAGGTAAAATAGTACCGCCTGGATTTGACTGTCGGATATGCCCAACTCGTTCAGCCAGGGTTTACCGGTAGCTTTCACATAAATAATAAAAATGAGCAATAAGAATTTAATCAACAGCCAAAGCTTGGCTGCCCTGCTTTTATGTTCAATCCTGTTTATTACCCGGCGTATCTTCATAATGTTTCCTTTCCATTTTCAATGCGAAATACGCAAAAAAGCATAAAATGATTATGTTTGCCCACGAAATTATTTTGACCTGAACAAATCAATCCAAAGTCTTGTTTTGGGTCTTTTAACCCAAAGGGCCTGACACTTTGGGCCAGGCTCTGATCGTAAGCATCATGAGCTGATGAAGTCGTTGAAAAACAACGACTTATCAGGGTAAATATGTTCCATTCATAAATTTCAAACAGTGACGAAAAAAGAAAAGGCGGCCGAAATAGCAAAAATTCTTGACAATTTATATCCTCAGACGCCCATCCCGCTCTCGCATCAGGATGCCTACACCTTATTGGTGGCCGTATTGCTATCGGCACAATGTACCGACGAGCGGGTAAACAAAGTGACGCCACACCTTTTCAAACTGGCCGACAACCCATTTGACATGGTCAAACTCACTGTGCCTGAAATTGCCGACATCATCCGCCCCTGCGGTTTGTCTCCCCGAAAATCCAAAGCCATTTTTGACCTGTCGCATATTATCATCAACGAACATAAAGGTTCTGTGCCCGCATCTTTTGAACAACTGGAAGCGCTGCCGGGCGTGGGCCACAAAACAGCTTCGGTAGTTATGTCGCAGGCGTTCGGCATACCGGCATTCCCCATCGATACACATATCCATCGGCTGGCCTATCGCTGGGGGCTTTCAACAGGCAAAAATGTGGAAAAAACGGAAAAGGATCTGAAACGCCTTTTTCCTGAAGAAACCTGGAACAAGCTACACCTGCAGATCATCTACTTCGGTCGCGAATACTGCAAGGCACGTGGCCATGACCCTGCCGAATGTCCGATTTGCAGCAAGTATGGGAGAAAAACACTGAAGAAATCTTAATAGAACTAGGGTTGCGGCCCATACCACAGCTCGATCACTTTTTGGGCGGGCTTATTCTGAGGAGTGTAGTCGTTATTATTCGGTCCGCCACTTGCCTCATGATGCGCATACCATTTCCATACGAAACCTCCGGCACACCATTCTTTAAGCCATATGCTTTCAAAAAAGGCCCGATAAGCTTTGTCCTGAATATCCAGATTCGCATTGCCTTCATATCGCCAGTTGTCAGGCAGCTCCCATTGATTACCTGCGGAGCCATCCATGCTTCTATACCCGAATTCACTGATCAAAATAGGTTTTTGATATTTTTCCGATAGGCTTTCCAGGTCTTCAGCTATGGGCAGCCAGGCTTCTTTTAGTTCTGAGATCTCCGGATCTTTATTCTGTGAAAGGGGGAAGTATGTATTGATACCGATCATATCTACCTCCTCCCAAAAGGTGACATTATGATAGTTGTCCCAGTTGGCCGCGTAAATAACCCGGCCCTTATAAACCTTCCTGACTTTCCTAATCAGCTCTTTAAAGAAGTCGGGGTCCTGTTCCACCACCTTTTTGAACTCCAGCCCTACACAAAACATCCCAACCTCCAGCGAATCGGCCAGTAAAGCGTATTCCATAACATATTGGGTGTACGATTGGAACCAACTCGACCAAAGGCTGTCATTGGGCTGTTCAAACTCACCCGTCCATCCCTGACCTTTAACCCATAGGTGCGGTTTGAGTAGTATTTTCATACCCGCCTCTTTTGCTTTAACAATCGTTTCAATCGTTCCTTCCTTTCTTTCTCCCCACCACTGCCTGGGATGATTGTATATCACCTCTCCGTTACCGGGCACAGAGAATGCATACGGCATAATTGCCACTGCATTGGCATTGATCTTTTGAATGGCCGCAAAGGGGTCCTGTTGAAAAGGTTGCGGCGGGGCTACCAATGATACCCCTTTGATTTTTTCCCCTTGGATAGCAGACGAACTGAATACCTGTTCAGTGACCAGATAGATCATACTGATCAATGCCAAAGCAACAATGCCATAAATTACAATCGGGCGAGATGGTGAATTACCCTTCAACTTTTTATTGGGTTCATACGTTTGCTATGAAAAAAAGGATTTCTTATGAGACTATTTGCTTACTTTTTGACCGCACTGTTTATCATAACTACAACAGCTTTTAAAGGTTCCACACCGCAAATCAACCAAAAAATTGTGGAGTATATCGATCAGGTAAAAGGCAAAAAGGTAGACCGTGGCGAATGCTGGGACCTGGCAGCCGGAGCGTTGGCCTATGCCGGTGGCTATTTGGATCGCTCCAATGCGCGTAAGCTTTACATTTTCGGCGAGAAGATCAACCCGAAAAAAGATCAGGTATACCCTGGCGATATCATTCAGTTTGAAAACATTACCCTGGAATATGAAGAGGGAAATACCATTTATACCGAGACGATGTCGCACCATACCGCCATTGTGTATGAGGTACACGGAGATGGATTATTCAGCATCGCCCATCAGAATACCAGTGAGTTTGGGAAAAAAGTTGGCATTTCTGACCTGAACCTAAATCATATACAAAAAGGAAAGTATATTTTCTATCGACCTATTCCGGATAAATAGAAAATTAGGCCGGATTTATAATTATGGTCATTTTTTTAGTGATCTAAACAGGATTTGCCACATTTTTAGGCTTATTCGTAGCGATCACCCTATTTTTATAAAAAAATATTCAAAGTTTGTTTGTAAAATAAAAATTTATCCTCCACTTTTGTCAACACAAACGAAAGCAGAATTAAATTCTGCTTTTTATTAAAAAGAAGACATAATGTTAATACACAAAGTCATTGTTCTTATCAATATTTTGGTCGTAGTCGTACGAGACTTCGGGAGATAAGAAAGGTGATTTTGTATCATAACTAAAAAATTTTGAAGCCTTTCTCATTGCAGAAAGGTTTTTTTTTAGCCTTATGGACGAGCAATTAAACAAATACAGTAAAACCATTACGCAGGACGACAGCCTGCCTGCCGCACAGGCCATGCTTTATGCCGTCGGCATGGACGAAGAGGATCTTAAAAAGGCACAGGTGGGTGTCGTGAGTACCGGATATCAGGGCAACCCATGCAATATGCACCTCAACGGATTGGCCGACAACATAAAAAAGAGTGTGGATGAGGCCGGTATGAAAGGCCTTACTTTTCATACCATTGGCGTAAGCGATGGCATTACAAATGGTACGGATGGCATGCGCTTCTCCCTGCCATCGAGAGAAGTGATTGCCGATAGTATCGAAACGGTCGTTTCAGCACAATTTTATGACGGTGTCATTTCAGTAGTCGGTTGCGACAAAAACATGCCGGGCGCTATGATCGCCATGGCACGGGTCAACCGCCCGGGTATTTTAGTATATGGCGGTACCGTAAAAAAAGGAAATTGGAAAGGTCAGGACCTCAATATCGTATCGGCCTTTGAAGCATATGGCCAGAAACTACGGGGCCTGATAACAGATGAGGATTATAAAGGCATCATCAAAAATGCAATCCCCGGGGCCGGGGCCTGCGGTGGAATGTACACGGCCAACACCATGTCGGCCGCTATTGAGTGCATGGGCATGAGCCTGCCCTACTCCTCTTCAAATCCGGCCGTAAGCCCGGAAAAAGGCATTGAGTGCCAGCAAATTGGCCAGGCTATGCGCAATCTTTTGATGCAGGACATCAAACCGCGCGATATCATGACCAAATCCGCATTTGAAAACGCCATCAGGCTCATTATGGCGCTTGGTGGATCTACCAATGCCGTTCTGCACCTTATTGCCATGGCAAAAGCTGTGGACGTGCCCCTTGGTATCGAAGACTTTCAGCGCATTAGCGATACTACACCCTACCTGGCTGACCTGAAACCCAGTGGGGAGTACCTGATTGAAGACCTTCACAACATCGGCGGTATGCCCGGTGTGATGAAATATTTATTGCAGCACGGCTACCTCGACGGCAACTGTATGACGGTAACCGGCAAAACGCTGGGCGAAAACCTTGAGCAGGTGGCCGACCTGGAGAAAGGACAAAAAATCATCCGGCCTTTTGAAGATCCTATAAAGCCCGTGGGCCATATCCAGGTGCTTTTTGGCAACCTGGCCGAAGAAGGTTCGGTGGCCAAGATCACCGGTAAGGAGGGTGAGAAATTCACTGGCCCGGCACGTGTATTTGACGATGAGAAATCAGCCATAGAAGGCATCGGAACTACCGTGCAAAAAGGAGAAGTGATCGTAATTCGATATGTAGGCCCGAAAGGAGGGCCCGGTATGCCGGAAATGCTTAAACCCACAGGCGCCGTTATGGGTGCCGGACTGGGTAAAGATGTGGCATTAATAACTGACGGAAGATTTTCCGGGGGTTCCCATGGTTTTGTTGTGGGACACATCACTCCGGAAGCGCAGGAAGGCGGAAATATCGCCCTGGTGAAAGATGGCGACATGATCACGATTGACGCGGTAAATAACAAGCTGGAAGTGGATCTGTCAGATGAAGAATTGGCCAAAAGAAAGGCGGAATGGAAAAAACCGCCATACAAGGCCACAACTGGAATTTTGAAGAAATTTATTGACTCAGTGGCCACTGCCTCTGAGGGATGTGTAACAGACCGGTAAAACCTCATAAATTATGGAAGCTACACGGCAAAAACCTAAACCCGAAACATCCGCCCAACCCCAAAAACGAAAGATGAGTGGCTCCGAAGCCGTTATCTATTCTTTACTCGCCGAAGGGGTCGATACCATTTTTGGTTATCCCGGCGGGGCGATCATGCCCATTTACGATGCCCTATACGGTTTTCAGGACCGCATCAAACATGTGCTGGTGCGCCATGAACAGGGCGCTGCTCACGCTGCGCAGGGATATGCCCGCGTGCGCAACGAGGTGGGCGTATGCTTCGCCACCAGTGGCCCGGGCGCTACCAACCTGGTCACAGGAATAGCCGACGCCCAGATCGACTCGACACCAATCGTGTGCATAACGGGTCAGGTCCCCTCGCACTTACTGGGTACCGATTCGTTCCAGGAGTCCGATGTGTTGGGGATTTCCATGCCGGTAACCAAATGGAACTTCCAGGTGACCAAACCCGAGGAAATTCCATGGGCCATTGCCAGGGCATTTTATATTGCCAAAACAGGACGCCCGGGACCGGTTTTGCTTGACATTACCAAAGACGCCCAGTTTGGCGAAGTGGACTTCGAGTATAAGAAATGTGAAAAAATACGCAGCTACCATCCGTATCCACCCGTAGAGGATGACAAGATATCGGCCGCTGCCGAATTGATCAATACGGCCAAAAAACCCTATCTTTTGGTAGGCCATGGCGTTTTATTGTCGGGCGCTGAGGAACAGTTAAAAGGATTTGTGGAAAAAGCGGGCATTCCTGTCGCCTCGACCTTGCTGGGACTTTCGGCATTTCCGACAGACCACCCTCAATACGTGGGTTATCTCGGCATGCATGGAAATTACGGGCCAAATGTTAAGACCAATGAGTGCGATGTGCTGATTGCAGTAGGCATGCGCTTTGACGATCGGGTGACGGGCGATCCCAATAAATATGCCCCACAGGCCAAAGTGATCCATATTGAAATTGACCCATCGGAGATCGATAAGATCATTAAAACCTCAGTGGCCATCAATGCCGACGCGAAACAAGCCCTGGAAAAACTAACGGAGGCCGTGAAACCCAACAAACACGAGTCGTGGATACAGGAATTCAGAGACTGTGATGAGATAGAATACCAAAAAGTGATTGAGCACGACATTTACCCCAAATCGAAACAGATCCGCATGGGTGAAGTAATACGCGAGCTCAATGAGTTGACCCACGGTGAAGCCGTGCTCGTAACCGATGTAGGACAACACCAAATGGTGGCCAACCGGTACTGGAAGTTCAAAAAAAGTAATTCCAATATCACCAGTGGCGGCCTTGGCACCATGGGCTTTGCACTTCCTGCGGCCATGGGCGCACAGGTAGCTAAACCGGATACTCCGGTTGTTTCCATTTCCGGTGACGGCGGTTTCCAGATGACCATACAGGAGCTGGGCACCATTTCGCAATATAAAATCCCGGTCAAAATGGTGCTGCTCAACAATGACTTTCTGGGCATGGTGCGCCAGTGGCAACAACTGTTTTTTGAAAAACGCTATTCCTTCACGGAAATGACGAATCCGGACTTTATCAAAATAGCGGAAGGTTATGGTGTGCCGGGCAAACGCATAACAGAACGCAGCGAACTGACCGGCGCCCTGAAGGAAATGTACGAATGCGAGGGGGCTTATTTATTGGAAATCGCAGTCGAAAAAGAGGAAAATGTATTCCCAATGGTGCCTTCGGGCGATTCAGTAGCTAATATCAGACTAGACTAGAAAGGAGCAAACATGTCAGATATATATCAAGATAAAACCGGCGATGCCGTTGAAAAACAATTTACACTATCGGTACTGACCGAGGACCTGCCGGGTCTTCTCAACAATGTGACCATTATTTTCACCAGGCGTAAGCTCAACATCGATATGATCAACGTGTCGTCGTCAGAAGTGCCGGGTGTAAGCCGGTATACCATCGTTTTGACCACTACACGTGAGCAGGTGGAAAAGGTGGTGAAGCAAATCCGCAAGCACATCGACGTGCTGGGAGCCTTTGTTTATGAAGAAGACGAGATTCACTACCAGGAGATTGCACTCTACAAAGTACCCACCCGGATTTTCATGGGTGGCGTGAACGTGGAAAAAATTATCAGGGCCAACAATGCCCGCATACTGGTAATCGAGCAGGACTATATCCTGATTGAAAAAACCGGGCATAAAGAAGATACGCAGAAACTATACGACATTCTGGAGCCATATGGCATTATGGAGTTTGTACGCTCAGGCCGGGTGGCCGTATCGAAATCAAAGAGAAAAACAGAGCAGTTCCTCGAAGAACTGGAAAATTCAAATACCCATTCATTAAGTATAAACGGACAAAACAAGTAAAATGGCAAAAATCAATTTTGGAGGAGTCGAAGAAGACGTAGTAATGCGGGAGGAATTCCCGTTGGATAAAGCACGCGAAGTATTAAAAAATGAAACGATCGCCATCATCGGTTATGGCGTTCAGGGGCCCGGTCAGGCGCTCAACCTTCGCGACAATGGCTTTAACGTGATCGTGGGCCAGCGCAAACCCTCAAAGTCTTATGATAAGGCAATAGCCGATGGCTTTGTGGAAGGCGAAACGCTTTTCTCTATCGAAGAAGCAGCCGAAAAGGGCACCATCCTGTTCTACCTGCTTTCCGATGCAGCCCAGATTGCCGTATGGCCTACGCTAAAAAAGCACCTCACTCCCGGAAAAACATTGTATTTCTCTCATGGATTTGCCGTGACCTACAGCGACCAAACCGGCATTATTCCTCCCGAAGATATTGACGTGGTGCTTGTAGCGCCAAAAGGTTCCGGAACCAGCTTGAGGCGTATGTTCCTGGCAGGCAAAGGCCTGAACTCCAGCTTTGCCATCCACCAGGATGCGACCGGAAAGGCCAGGGAAAAAACCATTGCGCTCGGCATCGGTGTCGGTTCGGGCTATTTGTTTGAGACCACTTTTAAAAAAGAAGTATACAGTGACCTGACCGGTGAAAGAGGCTCATTGATGGGCGCCATTCAGGGGCTTTTTGCAGCTCAGTACGAAGTGCTTCGCAGCAAAGGTCATTCGCCCTCCGAGGCATTCAATGAAACCGTGGAAGAGCTGACCGAAAGCCTGATGCCACTCGTAGCGGAAAACGGAATGGACTGGATGTATGCCAACTGCTCCACCACGGCACAACGCGGTGCGCTGGACTGGTGGAAGAAATTCAGGGACGCAGTGAAGCCCGTTATGGACGATCTGTATGAAAGTGTGGCCACCGGCAATGAAGCCCGGCTTTCTATCGAATCGAATAGCAAATCGGATTATCGCGAAAAGCTTGAAGAAGAGCTTGCCGAACTGCGCGATTCGGAAATGTGGCAGGCTGGCCGCGAAGTACGTAAGCTACGACCCAGGCAATAAATAATTAGGGCTTCCTC
>DNTA01000123.1 GCA_003500135.1 Cytophagales bacterium
CTGCATAAGGGAGTATCCGGCCTCCATCATGCGGGCGCCACCAGATTTGGATATGATGAGCAATGGTTTTTTATGTTCGATAGCGTGATCTATGGCGCGGGCAATTTTTTCACCTACAACAGAACCCATGGAACCGCCGATAAAGCTGAAATCCATACAGGCAACCACCAGGTCCAGCCCGTTCATCTTTCCATGCGCGCATCGGACAGCGTCTTTAAGACCTGTTTTTTGTTGTGAAGCTTTTATTCGGGAAGGATAGGGCTTACTGTCTACAAACTTTAAAGGGTCTGCCGAACTCATTTTCGGATCGAGCTCAGTAAACTTGTTGTTGTCGAATAGGATTTCGAAATATTCTTTAGAACCAATTCTTACGTGATAATCATCATCGGGGCACACATATGCGTTGTTTTTAAGTTCGCGCATATGTATGATCTTTCCACTTGGGGTTTTGTACCATAAACCGTCAGGTACGTCTTTCTTATCCTCAGTAGGGGTTTGAATTCCCTTGTCTTTTCTTAAAAACCAAGCCATATTGTTTTTTTTAGCTGTCGTATTGGCAAATATAGAATTTTTTCTGCAATCGCCTTAAAAAAGAAAAAGAGGTCATTTCACCTCTTCGTAATCCACGTATTCACCGCCTTTATACGACTGTTTATGTTGTTTTTTATTCTGATTGGGCACATAGTCAATGTTCACCTCGTCATTCTTCCTGTTCCTTCTTTTTTGGTCATGAAACTGCCGCTTTTCACCCTGCCGGCCCATCATGAGCTTAAATAAGTTGCCTATAAACCGGAAAACCAGGTACATCAAAAGGATAAAAAGCAGCAGTTTTAACATATTCTATTTTATTTACTTAAGTAAAGATTTCTTTCAGAATAAAGCTGTAGGAAATAATCGTCTAACAGATCTTCTATGAAGTAAATTGATTCGCCGGTCGACTTCATTTCAGGACCGAGCTCTTTATTGACATTTGGAAACTTGTTAAACGAAAACACGGGTTCTTTGATCGCATATCCATGTTTTTGAGGGTTGAATTTAATGTCTTTCAACTTCTTTTTCCCCAGCATTACTTTGGTCGCATAATTAACGTAGGGCTCCCCGTACGCTTTACATATAAATGGAACGGTTCGTGATGCTCTAGGGTTGGCTTCAATTACGTATACTTTGTCGTCTTTTATCGCAAATTGAATATTAATAAGACCTACTGTATTGAGTGCCAGGGCAATTCTTTTGGTATAAACCTCCATCTGCTGAATCACAAAATCGCCAAGGTTATATGGTGGAAGTACCGCATTTGAATCTCCTGAATGAATGCCTGCGGGTTCAATATGCTGCATTATTCCTAATATATATACTTCTTCGCCGTCGCAAATGGCATCAGCTTCCGCTTCTATGGCCCCGTCAAGAAAGTGATCGAGCAGTACCTTATTACCGGGGATATCGCGCATGATGTCTACAATATGCGCTTCAAGTTCGCGCTCATTGATTACAATTTTCATGCTTTGCCCACCCAATACATACGATGGACGTACCAGAAGTGGGAAGCCTATGGTTTGGGATAGTTCAATAGCTTCATCAGCATTTTGTACCGTGCCAAATTCAGGATACGGAATGTCATTTTCCTTCAGCAGTGTACTGAAGTGCCCCCGGTCTTCGGCGAGGTCAAGCGAACGATAATCTGTGCCAAGTATTTTAATTCCATATCTCTCCAGCTTTTCAGCCAGCTTGAGGGCTGTTTGACCACCTAGTTGTACAATTACACCTATTGGGTTTTCATGCAGAATGATCTCGTAAATGTGTTCCCAGAATACCGGCTCAAAGTACAACTTATCGGAAACATCAGGGTCGGTGGAAACCGTCTCCGGATTGCAGTTGATCATAATGGTTTCATAGCCACACTCTTTGGCGGCCAGCACACCATGCACGCAGCAATAATCAAACTCGATGCCTTGTCCGATACGGTTTGGCCCGGAGCCGAGGATCACTACCTTTTCCCGATCAGAGGCCACCGATTCGTTCATGTCGGCAAAGGTGCTGTAGTAATAGGGTGTTTCTGCCACGAATTCCGCAGCACAGGTATCAACCAGTCGATAAACCCGCTTAATGCCCATGTCGTGCCGTTTTTTGAAAACATCACTTTCGAGGCAGCGCAATAGGTGGGCTATCTGACGGTCTGCATACCCTTTTTCCTTGGCCTCCTGCATAAGATCGCGCGGGATACTCTCCAGGTCGTATTTCAATATTTCCTTTTCCAGGTGGATCAGGTCTTCAATCTGATGAAGGAACCAGGGGTCGATTTTGGTGAGGTTGTAAATTGTCTTGAAAGGGATTCCTAATTTGAAAGCGTCATATATATGGAAAAGCCGGTTCCAACTCGGATGCTCTAGGCTGTAAAGAATACGTTCCCTGTCGGTTAGCTCTTTGGCATCGGCGCCGAGACCGTTTCGCTTAATTTCAAGAGACTGACATGCTTTTTGTAATGCTTCCTGGAAATTGCGTCCAATACCCATTACCTCACCCACGGCTTTCATCTGCAGTCCGAGTTTACGATCAGATCCTTTGAATTTATCGAAGTTCCAACGCGGTATTTTAACGATCACATAATCGAGTGATGGTTCAAAATATGCCGGGGTGGTTTTGGTGATTTGATTCTGTATCTCATCAAGAGTGTAACCGAGCGCCAGTTTAGCAGCTACCTTGGCGATTGGATATCCGGTAGCTTTCGAAGCAAGGGCTGATGAGCGCGAAACCCTGGGGTTGATCTCAATACCAATTATTTTGTCATCATCGGGATTGACGGCAAACTGAACGTTACAGCCTCCGGCAAATTCACCTATGCCATTCATCATCATTATGGCCAGGTCACGCATTTCCTGGTATACGGTATCGGGAAGGGTCATAGCTGGGGCAACGGTGATCGAATCCCCGGTATGAACGCCCATTGGATCGAAGTTTTCTATCGAACAAATAATGATCACATTGCCTTTTCTATCCCGAAGCAATTCGAGCTCATATTCTTTCCAACCCAGTATGCTTTGTTCTACCAGAACTTCGTGAATCGGCGATGCATTTAACCCGGTGGTCAGGGCTTCATCAAATTCTGCTTCGGTATTTACAAAACCACCACCTGTTCCGCCAAGGGTATATGAAGGTCGTATTACAAGTGGGAAGCCGATTTCTTGTGCAATCTCACGGCCCTGAAGAAAGGAGGTGGCCGTTTTTCCTTCGCAAACGTTCACACCGATTTCCTTCATTCGAAGCCTGAACTTTTCCCGGTTTTCAGTGGTCTCAATCGCGTCTATATCTACACCGATGAGTTTAACACCGAATTTTTCCCATATCCCGGCATTCTGGCAGTCTATTGCCAGGTTGAGGGCAGTCTGTCCTCCCATAGTAGGTAATACGGCATCGATGTCGTGCTTTTTGAGAATTTCGATTATTGATTTTTTTGTGAGCGGCTTCAAATAAATATTGTCAGCAGTCACCGGGTCAGTCATGATCGTAGCAGGGTTTGAATTGATCAATGTCACTTCAATACCTTCTTCGCGCAATGAACGGGAAGCCTGTGAACCGGAATAATCGAATTCGCAGGCCTGACCTATAATAATAGGACCGCTTCCAATAATTAAGACGGATTTGATACTGGGATCTTTTGGCATGTGAGATTTAAATTTGCTGCTTTAATATACATTCAGATAAATTGGGGCAAAGTTAGTAGATAAGATGTTTGGATAAAAGCGATTTTTAAATTTGATAAGAGCTACAGGATTTAGTTGTAATAGTTTTTCCAAGCCTGAAATAAAATGGCCTTAGACAGGAGAATCATTTAAAATTGTATTTTTCAGGCAATTATCTGCATTGTTTTTATCGAAAGAATAAATGATTTGATCTTTCAAGCCATTCAATTGATCGAAAGCAGGGTGCAAAAGCATGGTTTATTGAGGAGAAGCGCTTACCTTTATATTGTTCGATGGAGAAAAGGCCCGGCGCTAGCAAAGATAACAGGTGTTGAAGATATATACTTTTTTAACTTATTGACACTTAATTTTTTAAACTATTCGATCGATTTTTTAAGCTTTAGTGATACGATTTAAAAATCCCGGTTTCGCACCGGGATTTTTATTTTGACTGATATTTGAATACTTCTACCTTCTCTATTGTTACCAAACCATCATTCACCACTTCATCCAGCCAGGGCAAAAACTTTTCTACTTTATTTTCCTCATCCACAATTTCGATTATGATTGGAAGGTCTTCCGATAGCCTGAGGACTTTCGTTGTATGAATACGACTATTGGCGCCAAAACCCATGGCGCCACGTAGCACAGTGGCCCCGGCCAGGCCTCGTTTTCTTGCCTCTTCTACAATCTTTTCATATAGAGGTTTGCCAGAAAGATGATCACCCTCTCCTATAAATATTCTTACGAGTTTTCCAGTTTTAGGCAGTTTCATTTTCTTCCGGTTAACTTTTTATCATCTAAACTTATTATCTGACAATCAATAGCTTAACCAGCAAAAAGCCAGCCACTACACCAATAAATCCCAAAAGGTTGTTCCCCAAAAAGTTGAGAACCGCAAGTTTGATTTCCTGATCACGAACCAGGTTGAGCGTTTCGAGACTGTATGAAGAAAAAGTGGTAAAGCCTCCAAATAAACCGGTGAATAAGAACAATCGATGATTGACCTGTAAGTTGCCCGACTCGAAAACAGCCCAAAAGACACCGATAAAGAAGGACCCAAGAACATTGACCGCCATAGTTCCATAGGGAAATACTCCAGGCCCCCATTGCATTGCCCAGCCTGAGACCAGATAACGTAGTAAGGTGCCCAAGGCTCCTCCTCCCATTAACCACAATAACTTCATTGTGCTAATATAGGGGATTATTAGCAGTCATATATCCTTTGAAACCGATATGTCGAAATTAATCAACCAACAAAAAGGATGAAGGCCAATAAAAAAAGTGCCAACAATTTTAATAGATGTTTTACAATAGCGAAAAACATAGCGTTAAATTTTTACTCTCTTCCAGTTATTTGCCAATATAGAAAATTTTTCAATTATAAATTTCAATTTCTTAAGTAAAAAGGGAGTAATTCATGGTGTATCTTAATACGTTTTGTTATTCCATTCTAATTTCTTTTCATTAATAAAATTGCTTCAACATTTGCCAAAGAAAAGTAACTTAGGCCGTTTAACTAATTAGGAACAAAAGCAATGATATGGAAGAGAACAAGGAGATTCAAAAGGTAATTCTTAGTCAATTTGAAATGGGCAACCGGTTATTCAACAGAGTAATTTATGTGGCTATGGCTACCGTACTCATTACGAGCGGTATTGCACAAATGATCAACCACTATGGCAACAAGAACATTTTCTTTTATCTCGCAATTGTGGTGATTGTGTTGGGTATGTATGGCATTATTGTAGGGCTATGGTTACTATCATCACATTCAGGTTTTATACCTCGTTTCGTGCTTGATCATAATGTTGTAACGCTGAGGAATTACTTATTTGGCAATACGGAAAAAATTGATCTTGACCAGATAAAATCTGTAAAGATCGGCAATTATGAATTGAGTTTTACGGATACTAAAGGACGTGAAAAGGTATATCCCATAAATACGCATAAGAAATCCGATTCAAAAAAGATCAGGGAGATTTTGCAAAGAGCATGTGAACCCATGGGCATTTCAATGAATTAATATTGTTGGTTTAATCTATGCCTCAGGAATTATTCCGGTGATCCATGTGTTATTCATAATACTTGAATGATTACTTAAAGCTTTGAGACCATGCATAAATTGTCAGATTTGCCCAATATTAGCCGGAAAATAGAGCAATTATTGTTACAGGTTGGAATCGATACTCCGGAAAAACTACGATTTCAGGGAAGTGAAAAAGCTTATAAGCAGATCAGATCGTTATGTCCGGATGCTTGTTTTAATTTGCTTCTTGCGCTGGAAGGGGCTATTCAAAATAAAAACTGGCGAAATCTTTCTCCCCAGGTAAAAAATTACCTTCAGCAGGTGGTCTTTTTTTACGAAAATGATACGATGGAAGAGAGTTTCTAATTAAACTCATTTTCATTTCAATTAGATTATGAATACCCTAATATTGTGACAAAATAAATCAAATGTGGGTATTTCTGGCGGTAGCTTCTGCCGTATTTCTGGGTGTTTACGATATTTTTAAAAAGTCAGCATTGAATGGAAATGCTGTGCTTCCTGTGTTGTTTCTGTCCTCAGTTACCGGAGCCTTTATAATGGCCTGGCCCACTATTTTATCTTCCGCAAACATCATTTCATCAGGTTCACTTTTTTATGTTCCTCCAATTGGTCTTGATGCCCACCTGATGATATTATTGAAGTCGGCTATCGTCGTATCTGCATGGACGCTTTCATTTTTTGCAATCAAACACTTGCCCATTACCATTGTGTCGCCTATCAGGTCTACCAGTCCGCTCTGGACCTTAATAGGTGCTTTGATTATATATGGAGAGCGCCTGAACGCGCTGCAATGGAGTGGTATGATAACCACACTGGCTTTTTTCTATATGTTTTCAACCGCAGGAAAAAGGGAGGGGATCCATTTTGGTTCGAACAAATACATATGGTATGCCGTGGCTTCCACGGTATTAAATGCCACCAGCGGACTATACGACAAATACCTTTTACAGGTAGTAGATCGAATGGCGGTGCAGTCTTACTTTTCGTTTTATCAGGTAGTACTGCTTGCACCCATATTAGCGTTTTATTGGTATCCCCGGCGAAAGAAATTCACCCTGTTTCAATTCCGGTGGGCCATACCTTTCATTGGTCTTTTCCTTATTATCGCAGATTTCCTTTATTTTTATGCTGTACATGAACCGGAAGCCCTTATATCGGTCATAGCAGCTTTGCGACGCGCAAGTGTATTGGTAGCCTTTGTTTTAGGGGCATTTATTTTTAAAGAGCAGAATTTATCGAGAAAGGGTATATTCCTATTGGGTATTTTGGCAGGAATACTATTACTCATATTTGGCAGATGAAATGATATTTTGGAAAAGGAAAGTTGGTGATAATACTTTTAGATTGTGGGCGAACACAAACCAAACCGGTTACCTGACCAAAAACAACTGGACTGGAAATGCAGTAGGAGAGTGGGGACAAAAAAGATACTACTTTTTAAGAAAAGGCTTTTTTAGAGTTAGCTATGTTGTCTTTATTGATGAAAACCCGGAAAATATCGTGGCCTCGATAAAATTCAGTGATTTCAAAACCAACGCCTTAATTAAAGTTGCCGGTAGTGATACTTACCACTGGCAATCTGATGATGTTTTGGGTTTGAAAAACTCCGTTTGGAAATCAGGAATCAAGGTTTTGAGCTTCAGAAGAAAATGGAGATACGGGGAAGTTGAGTTTTTGGAAAGGCTTAAAAAAGATGGAACTTTAATATTACTGAGTGGTCTGCTTTCTCAAAATTATTTTTCCAGGTGGCTACTTATAATGGCGCTCTTAATATTATTGATTTCAAGCTTGTATATGCAATAGAAAAAAGGCCACCCTAATGGATGGCCTTTCAAGATAAATTCATGCTGAAGTACCTGTTACCAGATAACCACTCTTAGTGAGTCCGGTTGATACATTTCATTATTTTCTGTGACATTAAAAGCCGCATAAAACTCAGGAATATTGCGTAATGGTCCATTAGCGCGATACATGCCTGGTGAATGCGGATCGGTTTTAATTTGAGTACGTAGCGCTTCGTCGCGATATTTGATGCGCCATATTGTAGCCCAGCTTATGAAAAACCGTTGCTCAGGAGTCAGGCCGTCTATGTCCTCAGGTCTTCCATATTTTCCATAGTATTTTTGAAGACCGCTCAGTGCTGCATTCACTCCGCCCAGATCACCTATATTTTCACCTAGCGTTAATTGACCATCTACATAAACGCCTTCCAGCGGTTCATAGGATGCAAATTGCTTCACAAGTAGTGCCGATCTTTCATCAAACTGCTGCTTGTCTTCAGGTTTCCACCAGTTAACCATATTTCCTTCGGCGTCGAAACGACTTCCCTGATCATCGAAACCATGTGAGATCTCGTGGCCAATTACCGCACCGATACCTCCAAAGTTTACTGCGGCATCTGCTTTGTAATTGTAGAAAGGTGGTTGAAGAATAGCTGCCGGAAATACAATTTCGTTGTTCAACGGATTATAATAGGCATTTACCGTTTGCGGGCTCATGCCCCATTCCTGCTTATCTACCTCTTCTCCATATTTTCTTACCTGTTTCATGTAAGTATAATGGCTTGCATCGATCACATTGTCAATGTAAGAGGCCGTTGCCGGGTCTGCCGATACTTCCATACCGCTATACTCTTTCCACTTATCCGGATAACCGATTTTAACCGTAAATGCATCCAGTTTTTTCAATGCCATTTTTTTGGTTGAATCACTCATCCACTCCAGGTTATTAATGCGATCTTCGTAGGCCAAAATGATAAAGTCGACCATCTCCTTGGCCTTTTCTTTGGCCTCCGGAGGAAATACCTCATCGACATATAATTTCCCTATAGCCTCTCCAAGAAATCCATTGGTTGTACCCAGCACGCGTTTCCATCGTGATCGCATTTGCTCAAGGCCGTTTAGTTCTTTGCCGAAGAAATCAAAATTTGCAGCAACGATATCGTGGTTCAGATAATTCGCCGTTTCATCAATTAATCGCCACTCGAGATATTTTTGCCATTCATCTATTGAATAACTAGCCAATACACCTTCAAATGCTTCAAAGTACTTTGGCTGCATAACAATAATGGTATCGATGTTGGTGATTTCGAATGACTCGAAATAAGCCGGCCAGTCGATAGAGCTGCTAAGTTCCGGCAGATCAGTTACTGCAAATTTGTTGTATAGTGCAGGTATATTTCTCTGTTCGCGACGGTTCATTGATCCTGCAGCAAGGTCCGTTTCCAGAGCCATGATTTTTTCAGCGGCCTGTGCTGCTTCCTCAGCAGTGTAACCGATAAATTGCATCATTCTGGCGATGTGATCCACGTATTTTTCCCGAATTTCTACCATTCGTTCTTCTTCCGGGAAATAGTAGTCTTTGTCAGGCAGACCAAGCCCACCCTGACCCAGATATGCCGTATTCATGCTGCTGTTCATAAGGTCGGCAAAAACTGAAAATGAGAAAAATGCACCGCCGCCACTTTGCTGTTGCTCCTGCAGGTAGCTCTGTAGTGATTCTTTGCTTTCGATAGACCTGATCTTTTCAAAATGGGGCATAAGTGGTTCTATGCCTACTTTTTCTGCTAATAGTGAATCCATTCCTATTGCGTAAAAGTCGGCTGCTTTTTGTTGGTCACTACCCTCTTCATACTTTCCGCTTTCGGCAGCTTTTTCCAATACGTTTAAAACCACTTCATTGTTGGTTTCACGCAATTCATTGAAACTGCCCCAGCGGCCCTGATCATCCGGGATCGCTGTTTTTTCTACCCATTTTCCATTGACGAACATAAAAAAATCGTCCGCAGGGGAATAAGTAGAGTCCATGTTTTCAAACGCGATGGCCTGTACGGCTTCATCGTTTTCCTGTTTAGTTGAGCAGGCTGTAATAAGAACGCCTAGCGCCAGTCCTGCCATCCATAAAAAGTTCCTCTTCATGTGCATACAATAAGTTCAAATGGCAAATATAAATGTTGCATTTTGAAAAGAAACACAAAGTTGATGAGTGGCAGATAGCATTGTTAAAAGACGGTTAAAGTTTATTCATCAAAAAAGGCGTGCCTGATGCACGCCTTAGGACGTAGTCTATTTAACCATAAAGATGAGTTCGGCTTAAATATTCAGCGCTCTGTTTCCAGTGGCGGCAAGACAAGCTTCTTTCAATGCTTCCGAATACGTTGGGTGTGCATGTGACATTCTGGCTATATCCTCTGCCGATGCACGGTATTCCATTGCTACCACTGCCTCACCGATCATATCCGCTGCACGTGGCCCAATAATATGAACGCCTAGTATTTCATCAGTTTCTTTGTGTGCGAGTACTTTAACAGTGCCGTCTATGTCCATGCTGGCACGTGCCCTTCCTGATGCCTTGAACGGAAAAGCCCCGCTATTGTAGGGTGTGCCCTTTTCTTTGAGCTGCTCTTCGGTGTAGCCAACTGAAGCAACCTCGGGCCAGGTGTACACCACACCGGGTATTAGATTGTAATTGATATGTGGTTTTTGACCGGCAATCACCTCGGCCACAAACACCCCTTCCTCTTCCGCTTTATGGGCAAGCATGGCTCCTTTAATTACATCGCCTATTGCATAAACATTGGAAACTTTAGTTTGCAAATGATCATCTACCTCTATTTGACCTTTATCATTGGTCTCAAGACCAATATTTTCCAATCCCAGCCCTTCCGTATAGGGTCTTCTGCCAATAGATACCAGGCAGTAGTCACCTTTAAGCTCTATCGTTTCTCCTTTTTGGCTCTCCGCTTTTACTACTACCTCTTTACCCTTGTTTTCTACACCGGTCACCTTGTGTTTGAAGTAATACTCAAAACCCAATTTTTTAAGGGACTTCTGCAATTCTTTGCCCATGGTTTTATCCATCGTGGGGATCAGCCCGTCCAAAAATTCCACTACCGTAACTTTTGATCCCAGCCGGCCATATACCGAGCCTAATTCCATACCTATAATACCCCCGCCAATAATGATCATATGTTTGGGGATCTCTTTCATCTCCAAAGCTTCGGTGCTGGTGATGATCCTTTTCTTGTCCAGTTCAATAAAAGGCAGCAGAGCAGGTTTCGACCCGGTTGCAATTATGACCTTATCGCTTTCGATTTTTTCCTTTTTATCCCCTTCGCCAGTGACCACGATCGTATTTTGATCGATAAATGATCCAAGCCCATGGAAGACATCAATTTTATTCTTTTTCATCAGAAACTGAATGCCATCGGTGGTTTGTTTCACTACCTCGCTCTTTCGCTTGATCATTTGTTTGAGATCTACCTTCAGGCCGGTCGTGTTTATTCCGTGTTCTTTGAAATTTTCTTTTGCGGCGTGGTAATGCTCAGAGGAATCGAGGAGCGCTTTTGAGGGTATGCAGCCTACATTGAGGCATGTGCCACCCAGTGTATTGTATTTTTCAACAATAGCTGTTTTCATGCCCAACTGAGCACAGCGGATGGCTGCGATATAGCCACCCGGTCCTGAGCCAATGACCGTTACATCGTATTTCATAATACAGTATTTATGCGGTTTATATGCCCAACAACAAACGGGTTGGGTCTTCTAACAATTCTTTAACTCGTACCAGGAAACTTACCGATTCGCGACCATCTATGATACGGTGATCATAAGACAGGGCAATGTACATCATCGGTAGAATGACGACCTCACCATCAACAGCCATCGGGCGCTGAACAATATTGTGCATACCCAAAATAGCCGATTGTGGGGCGTTAATAATTGGCGTTGACATCATGGAGCCAAACACACCACCATTTGTTATAGTGAATGTGCCTCCCTGCATTTCATCAATGCTCAGCTTGCCATCACGTGCCCGGGTAGCTAATCTTATAATTTCCTTTTCTATTTCGTCAAAAGACATGTTTTCGGCATTGCGAATAACAGGTACAACAAGACCTTTGGGTGTGGAAACGGCAATTGAAATGTCGCAGAAATCATTATAGACCATCTCGTCACCATCGATCATGGCGTTTACCGCAGGCCACTCTTTAAGTGCCATACAGCATGCTTTGGCAAAAAACGACATGAAACCCAGGTTAATGTCATATTTTTCCTTAAACATTTCCTTGTATTTTTTACGGATATCCATAACCGGCTTCATGTTCACTTCATTGAAGGTAGTGAGCATGGCTGTTTCATTTTTCACGGATACCAGTCTTCTTGAGATCGTCTTTCTCAATTGACTCATTTTCTGACGTCGCTGCTCACGATCGCCACTTGCTGATGATTTTTGCGGGGTGTCTTGACCGGTTTTTTCTTCCTTTTTCTGTTCCTGTTTTTCCGAAGCTTTTTTCTCGGCTTTCATCGCATCTTCCTTTGTGATGCGTCCGTCTTTACCGGTTCCTTTTACTTCTTCCGGCGAAATGCCCTTTTCATTTAAGATTTTAGCAGCGGCCGGAGATGCATGCCCGGTAGCATAGGATTCTTCGCCTTCTTTTTCGTCTTCTTTGGAGGTGTCTTTTTCCCGGGCCTTATCTTCATTTCCCGAATCCTCAACCGTACCGCCTTCGGCTACTTCGATTTTACAAAGCAGGGTTCCTACATCAACTGTTTCGCCTTCTTCTACCAGTACTTCCAGAAAGCCGTCTGCCTCTGCGGTGAGTTCAAAAGTTGCCTTGTCAGACTCTATTTCAGCGATCACTTCATCAAGCTCAACATAATCGCCGGTATTTTTGGACCATGAACTGATGGTTACCTCTGTAATTGATTCACCTACGGCAGGCACTTTCATTTCGATGACTTCTCCGGTTTTCTTTGGGCCATCTGAAGAGCTTTCTTTTTTGGATGCCCCGCCTTCATCGTCGGTGTCATCTTCTTCTTTTTTAGATCCTCCTTTGTCTTTTTGCTGTTGATCGCCTTTTGCCTCAGTGTCAATATGACAAATCACAGCGCCTACTTCAAGTGTATCGCCTTCTTCAGCATTGGTCTGCAGCTTCCCGGAAGCTTCGGCGGTCAATTCAAATGTGGCTTTGTCTGATTCGAGTTCACATATTACCTCGTCCATTTCAACGTAATCGCCGTCTTGCTTTACCCACTGGGCTACTGTAACCTCTGTAATCGATTCACCAACTGATGGTACTTTTATTTCGAGATTCATTGAGCTGATAATTTATTCAAAAGCTTTTTTGATAATTTCTTTTTGTTCTTTTTGATGCACTTTCATAAAACCGGTGGCAGGAGAAGCACTTGGCTTTCTATAAATCCCTTTCGAGATCTTTTCCCGGAATTTTCTCAATATGTATGTCCATGCGCCCATGTTTTCCGGTTCTTCCTGTACCCAGAATATTTCGGGGCCCTTATATTTTTTGAGCAGTTTTTCAATTTGTTTCTCCGGCCAGGGGAAAAGCTGCTCTATGCGGATAATGGCCACATCTTGTCTTTTTTCCTCTTTTTGGGCTGTCTTCAGATCATAAAAAATCTTACCGTTACATAATATCACCCGCGTCACATTTTTGTTGGTTACATAATCGTCTCCCAGTACTTCCTGAAACTTACCTTTTGCAAAATCATCAATGGGTGAAATGACATCGGGGTGCCGCAAGAGCGATTTGGGTGATAATACAACACAAGGTTTACGGAAATTCCATGTCACTTGTCTTCGTAGTAAGTGGAAAAAATTCGCTGGTGTTGTAACGTTGGCCACAACCATATTATAGTCGGCAGCCATTTCCAGAAAGCGTTCCGGCCGTGCACTGGAGTGCTCCGGTCCCTGGCCTTCATAACCATGTGGTAACAGCATAACCAGTCCATTCATGCGCTGCCATTTGGTTTCGGCGCTTGAAATAAACTGATCAATGATGACCTGAGCGCCATTGCCAAAATCGCCAAATTGTGCTTCCCAAAGTACAAGCGCATTAGGCGACGCAAGGGCGTACCCATATTCAAATCCCAAAACGCCGAATTCTGAAAGGAGGGAGTTGTAAATTTGAAATTTTCCCTGCTCCTCAGATATATGATCAAGATTACAATACGGCTCATTGGACTCAGCATCAAATACAATAGCATGTCGATGAGAAAAGGTGCCTCGTTTACTGTCCTGGCCCGACATCCGGATAATTTTATTCTCCATCAAAATTGATCCGTAGGCCAGTAATTCTGCGTCAGCCCAATTGAGCTGCTTCTTTTCAAAAAAGTTCTGTTTTCGTTCTTTAAACAACTTTTCTATTTGCTTGATCGGCTTAAAACCCTTTGGAAGGTGGGTTAGGGCCTTACCGATTTGCTCTATTCTATCGGCATCTATCGCAGTTTCAGGTGACGAGTCAAAATCTTCAGGTTTCGCTTTTTCCATTTGCTTCCATTCTTCCTCCAGCTTTTGAGGCTGATAAGGCAATGGGTTTTGCTTTACCTGATTGAGACGATCCTGTAAAAGTTTCCGGAACTCCTTATCCATTTTTTTTGCAAGTTCCGCTTCTACATCACCTCTTTCAATCAATACTTTGGAGTATACTTCCCGGGGGTTGGGGTGTTTGGCTATTAGATTATACAGTTTCGGTTGGGTGAACTTGGGTTCATCACTTTCATTGTGGCCATGTCGGCGGTAGCAAAGCAAGTCAATATAAATATCCTTTCCGAACTTATTTCGATATTCAACTGCCAGTTGGGCGGCAAAATTTACTGCTTCGGCATTATCACCGTTCACATGAAGTACCGGGCAGTCAATTATTTTGCCAATATCAGTGCAATAGATGCTCGATCTGGCATCATCGTAATCTGTTGTAAAGCCAACCTGATTATTAATTACAAAATGAATGGTACCGCCGGTGGTATATCCGGGCAATTGTGCCATTTGTGTAATTTCATATACGATACCTTGTCCGGCCACTGCTGCGTCACCATGAATAAGGATGGGCATGGCAGATTTTAAATTCCCTTTGTATTCATCATCAATCTGCGCCCTGGTATATCCTAAAACAACCGGGTCTACTGCTTCGAGGTGTGATGGGTTGGGGGTAAGTTTAAGATAGACCGACTGGTCATTTATGTTGAGTTCACTGGAATAGCCGAGGTGGTATTTTACATCGCCATCTCCCATGGTCATATCTGGAGTAGCAGACCCTTCAAATTCATTGAAGATCTGTTCATATGTTTTGCCCATGATATTTGCCAGCACATTTAAGCGGCCTCGATGAGCCATACCGATCACTACTTCTTTTGTTCCGTTTTCCGCAGCTGCTCTGATTGATTTATCGAGGAAAGGAATGGCATTTTCACCTCCTTCGAGAGAAAACCTTTTTTGGCCAATATATTTAGTGTGCAGAAAATTTTCGAATACCACTGCCTCGTTGAGTTTTCTCAGTATGTGCTTTTTTTCATCCAAGGAAGGCATGTAATGAAAAAATTCCTTTTCACATTTCTTTTTAAACCACTCGATGATTTCCGGGTCGCGGACGTGCATGAACTCAAAACCTATTGGCCCCAGATATACGGTTTTAAGCGTGTCTATTATTTTTCTCAACGAGGCTTTACCAATACCTAATATACTTCCCACATCGAACTCAGTGTCGAGGTCCGACTTTTCGAGGCCGAAATCTTCGGGGGAGAGCAGTACTTTGTGATTTCGTCGCGGCCGTATAGGGTTTGTGTCTGACTTTAAATGGCCTCGTGTCCTGTAGGCGTGAATCAGGTTTCTTACGGCGAGTTCTTTGGCAGATAAGCTTTCTGCCACACCTGTAGCCTGGCCATTACCTCCAAATTTCTCCTGAGAGAAATCAAATCCTTCAAAGAACCTTTGCCAGGTTTGGTCCACAGACTCCGGATTTTCTTTATACTTTTGGTATAAACCGTCGATATATCCGGGGTTCGCATTAGATATATAGGAAAATTTGTCCATCATATTAACTTTACCTTCCAAAGGTAATTATTATAAAAGCACTATAAAAATTGCATATTCGTTTAAGCAAATACATTAACTGGGTCCTGAAATAAATGTTTGAAATTCAATGTCCTATATTTGGGCTTCGGTCATATTTGGTGATTAATCTTTTATGCAAAGCTTTTGTGCAATGAATTAATTAATTATCTTTGCAGCCTTATTTCAAAATTGGACGGGATCCATAAACAAAATTATTGTTAAATGGCAGTAAAAATCAGATTAGCGCGTCGAGGACGCAAAAAGCTGGCGTTATATGACATAGTGGTTGCTGACGCCAGGGCGCCACGTGACGGTAGATTTATTGAAAAACTAGGAATCTACAATCCAAATACTGATCCGGCAACCATCAGAATTGATGAGCCTAAAGCGCTGGATTGGGTATTGAAAGGTGCGCAACCTACCGATACCGCTCGAAGAATTCTTTCGTATAAAGGTATCATGTTGCGTAAGCATCTTCAGATTGGAGTAGCAAAAGGAGCTATTACACAAGAAGAAGCTGATAAGAAATTCGAAGCATGGCTTAAAGACAAGACGTCCAAGATCGACAGCAAAATAGATTCGCTGGCGAAAAAGGCCGATAGTGATAAGCGTGCAAGGCTGGAAGCTGAAAGAAAGGTGAATGAAGCTAAAGCTGAAGCTTTGAAAGCCAAGCAAAAAGTTGAAGAACCGGAAGTAGCTGAAGAAGCGCCTAAAGAAGAAGCTCCGGCTGAAGAAGCAGCTGCGCCGTCTGCGGAAGCTGAAGTGAAAGAAGAAGCTCCTAAGGAAGAGGCTCCAAAAGAAGCGCCTAAGGAGGAAGAAGTTAAAGAGGAGCCTAAGGCTGAAGCCAAGAAGGAAGAGCCTAAAAAAGAAGAAGTGAAGGAAGAAGCTCCTAAAGCGGAAGCTAAAAAGGAAGAAGCTCCTGCTGCTAAGGAAGAGCCAAAAGAAGAGGCTTCAACTGAAGAAGAGAAGAAAGAATACAAATAATTGAGCTGATATGCGGCTTGATGAATGCTTTGAACTTGGGTATATTATCAGGCCTAACGGTACGAAAGGAGCGGTGAAAGCACTGCTCGATGTAGATCAGCCCGAATATTACAAAAATCTGGAATCAGTATTTGTTCTGCAAAATGAACAACTGATTCCATTTTTTTTGGAATCAATCCAGGCTCGTGGCCAAAAAGCGGTAATTAAATTCGAAGATATTGATAGTATTGAAGCTGCCGAGTCATTAAAGGGAAGTTCCTTACATTTGCCCCTTCAGTTTTTGCCTCCGTTGGATGAAGGTCAATTCTATTACCATGATATAATCAGCTATACCGTTGTGGATAAAAATGAAGGCGCCTTAGGCAAGGTGGTTAGGGTAATGACGGCCAGCCACCACGATTTTCTGGCGATGGAGTATAAATCCAGGGAGGTGCTGATACCCATTACGGATGAAATAGTAATAGGTGCCGACCACCCGAATGAGGTAGTGAATGTTGTTTTACCTGAAGGCCTGTTGGAGATCTACTTATAATGCGTATTGATATTGTCACATGTTTGCCTAAGCTACTCGAAGGCCCGTTTGATGACTCCATTTTAAAAAGAGCACAAAAGAAAGGCCTTGTTGAGTTGAAAGTTCATAACCTTAGAGATTATGCGACCAATAAACATAAGAAGGTGGATGATTACGCATATGGTGGTGGAGCCGGAATGGTGCTCATGATAGAGCCCATAGAACATTGTATCTCTTCTTTGAAATCGGAACGTGATTATGATGAAGTGATATATATGAGCCCGGATGGGGAAATATTTGATCAGCCCATGGCCAACCAATTGTCGCTGTCGCAGAACCTGATCATATTGTGTGGTCACTACAAAGGTGTCGATGAGCGTGTGCGAGAGTATTTGGTTACCAAAGAAATCAGCATTGGGAATTATGTGCTTACTGGAGGTGAAATGGCAGCAGCAGTAGTTTCCGATGCGGTCATCAGGTTAATACCTGGTGTTTTGTCTGATGAAACCTCCGCTTTAAGCGATAGTTTTCAGGATGATATGGTCGCCCCTCCGGTATACACACGGCCGGCAGATTATAAAGGGAAAAAAGTACCGGATATTCTTCTCTCGGGCCATGAAGCTAAAATTGAGGAGTGGCGAATGCAGCAGGCCCTGGAGCGTACAAAAGTACGCAGGCCGGAATTGTATTCGAAATTTAAAAATAAATAAAACGATAGGTCGATTTTCTGTAAATAATCACTATATTTGCAGTCCGTTTTTCACGAGCTATATAAAGCGCTAAAGACATGAACGATATAATTAAACAAATAGAGCAGGAAAGCCAGGAAGTAAGGGCTAAATTTCCAGGGTTTAAGCCAGGTGACACAATTAACGTGGCTGTGAAAATCAAGGAAGGTAACAAAGAGCGTATTCAGAACTTCCAGGGTACCGTGATCCAGAGGAAAAGAAAAGGCTCCAACGGTGAAACTTTTACAGTAAGAAAAATTTCCAATGGTATTGGCATTGAGCGGATTTTCCCGCTACTTTCTCCCAATATTGAAGAGATCAAAGTGGTAAGAAGAGGTAAAGTAAGGAGAGCTAAACTGTTCTATCTGAGAGGGCGTCAGGGTAAATCAGCCCGGATTAAAGAAAGAATGAATTAAGATTCATTGATCATATGTAGGGCCAATTCTTTTTCAGGGAATTGGCTTTTTTTATATCTTAACCCGAACATGCCAGTATGAACCGCGATAACCTGCTTCATTTCTATAAATATCAGGGCGCCGGAAACGATTTTATCATGATCGACGACCGGGCGAATCAATTTGACATTGAAGCGAATGATCTGGTTAAAAAACTATGCGACCGACGTTTTGGAATTGGGGCCGATGGCTTAATTCTCATACGGGGACATGATGGTCAGGACTTTCGAATGGTCTATTTCAATTCTGATGGCCATTTATCAACGCTATGTGGAAATGGCAGCCGTTGTACGGTAAAGTTTGCAAGTTTTCTGGGTATCATCAAAAATCAATGTACTTTCATGACTTCGGAAGGCGCCCTTTCTGCTAAAATAGAGGAAGAAGAGGTGCACCTGCACATGCCAGATGTAGCGGCAGCGGATCCTTCAGGCAACGACTGGTTTATCGATACGGGATCCCCACATCACGTTCAGTTTATAGAGGAAATAGAAGGGTTTGATGTATTTAATCGTGGCAGGCAAATAAGGAATGAAGTATACGGAAATGAAGGCGCTAACGTAAACTTTGTTAAGCCGATAGAAGGCGATAAAATTTTCGTCAGGACATATGAACGCGGGGTGGAAAATGAAACGCTCTCCTGCGGTACCGGTGTTACGGCATCAGCATTGATTTACGGCCAACAAAGTGGTGAAAACCCTATTCGTGTAACAACACTCGGTGGAGACCTGAAGGTAAGTTGCAAATACAAAGGAAACGGCACCTTCACTGACGTATGGTTAATAGGCCCTGCTGAAAGAGTGTTTGAGGGCAAAATAGATGTTGCCAATCTATAAATCAGCTTGCTTTTAGGGTTTGAATGCCTTTGTAGCGGTGAACTTTAAGTGCAAAGTGATTCTGCAAAAAGTTGCGCATTCGGTTTCCGGCCAGCTGAGCCACATGGTCATTGGGCTGTAAAACCGTTACTTCCAGCACGGCCTTTACAAAATGTGGAGCGAAGCAAAATTCCGTTATTTTTTGTTTGAAGTATGCTGTCCAGTCCTCGCTGTATTTTTCATAATGCGATCTTCCGTCAAAAAGGAAAGCCAGTTGCACCTCACCGAATTGATACCTGTAGATGCCCGAGAGGTGCTCGTAAAAAATATTAAGCGCTTCAAGAGGATACTGATCGCTTTTCTGGATTTTTCTTATAGTATCATCAACCAGACCAAGGGGATTATAATAGGATAAGTAAAAGTTTTTAACCTTTTCTACCATAAGGTAAAGCAGGAATTCCCGGTGGTTTTGTTGCACCTCTTTTAGTATATGATTTTTATCTCCGGGAAATAATCTGTACTCCATGTCGATACAAAAATATAAAAAAATCCCATATCATGTTTTTTGAAATGATTTGGGATATTTATATCATCCTTTTAAGCGCTCAATTTGTTCCTTTAATGCCTTTATTTTAGCTTCAGCGTCCTGTTGCTTTTTCCTTTCCGTTTCCACTACCTTTTCAGGGGCATTGTTCACAAACTTGTCATTTGCTAACTTTTTATTTACCGTATTTAAAAAGCCTTGCTGGTAGTTCAATTCTTTCTCCAGCTCTTCAATTTCTTTTTCAGCATCAATAGAACCGCTCATGGGCACAAAGCATTCATCTGTATCGACAATAAAGCCACTTGCCCCTTTTTCCTGTTCGGTAACAAACTTAAGTTCTGAAATATTGGCCATTTTCTTCATTATGGCGCCAAAGGCATCATATACATGGGAGTTCCTGGCTTTTATATGTAGTTCCAGGGCCTCTTTAGGCGAAAGTCCTTTATTGCTTCTCAGGTTCCTTATGCCGGAAATCACTTCAAAGGCATGGCTGGCACTGTTGAGAATAGCCTGGTCAACATCACCTTTAACGGGCCATTCCGCGGTAATTAAATAGTCACCCTCTGCTCTTTCTTTTATGTTTTGGTACAGTTCTTCAGAAATAAATGGCATAAAAGGATGCAAGATCTTAACCAGTTTTTCAAAATAGGAAATCGTAATATCATAGGTTCTCCTGTCAATGGCCTCGCCGAAAGCGGGCTTGATTATCTCTAAATACCAACCGCTAAAGTCATTCCATATCAACTTATAAACCGTCATCAGTGCATCGGAAATGCGGTATTTTGAGAAATGGTCTTCTATTTCGGCCAGCGCCTGATTAAAACGCGACCCGAACCATTTTGTAGCCATGTCATGCTGTGCATCATGCGCAGTATCGTCGATTTCCCAACCCTGCATTAGTCGGAATACATTCCATATTTTATTGGAGAAGTTCCGGCCCTGCTCACATAGTTTTTCATCAAATAAAAGGTCATTTCCAGCCGGTGAGCTAAATAGCATACCTGTCCTGACTCCATCTGCTCCATATTGTTTTATTAGTTCCAGAGGATCCGGGGAATTCCCCAAAGATTTTGACATTTTGCGGCGGAGCTTGTCACGTACGATTCCCGTGAGGTAAACATCCTTAAAAGGAGGCTTGTCCATGTATTCATAACCCGCAATGATCATTCTGGCAACCCAGAAGAACAAGATTTCAGGGGCAGTTACAAGTACAGACGTGGGATAATAGTAATCCAGGTCAGCGTTGCTGCCTTTACGGTACTTTCCACGCTGGCTATCAAAATGATCACCATCGAATCCCCCAAAAACCTGAATAGGCCATAGCCACGAAGAAGCCCACGTATCTAGCACATCGGGATCTTGTTCAAGGTCTTTTACGTTCAGGCTGGCATTGCCTGATTTCTCTCTCGCCAGAGTCAGCGCTTCTTCGGGGGTCTCGGCAATTACATAGTCATGTTCGCCCTCGCCATAATAATAGGCAGGTATGCGATGCCCCCACCATAGTTGTCGCGAAATACACCAATCGCGAACATTTTCCATCCAGCGCCGGTAGGTGTTTTTGAACTTACCCGGAATCAGGGCAATCTCATCGTCTTCCACTGCTTTCGTGGCCCTCTGTGAAATATCCTTCATTTTAATAAACCACTGCAAGCTCAGTTTTGGCTCTACTACAGTGTTCGTTCTTTCCGATCGGCCAATTCGTGTAATAAATTCCTCCGTTCCCACCAGGCGCCCGGCTTCTTCGAGATCTTTTACGATCAATTTTCTGACTTCAAAGCGATCTTTGCCCACATACTTTTCAACTTCACATGCTTCATTCAATGTTCCGTCATTGTTTATCGTGTCGATTACTTCCAGATTGTGTCTCTGACCGATTTCAAAGTCATTTGGGTCGTGGGCAGGCGTTACCTTTAGACAGCCTGTACCAAATTCTTTATCCACATAGTCGTCGGCAATAATTGGTATTTCCCTGTTGATAAACGGCACCAATGCTTTCTTACCGATCAAATGAGTATATCTTTCATCTTTCGGGTTTACGGCAATGGCACTGTCACCTAAGATGGTTTCCGGTCTTACCGTGGCAATAGTTACCCATTCACCAGAATCTTTTATGGCATACTTTACGGAGTAAAAACTGGCCTTTTCTCCATCCTCCTTGTAAATAACTTCTTCATTGGAAAGGGCGGTTTGGGCTTCACAATCCCAGTTGATCATGCGTAAACCACGATAGATATAACCTTTTTTGTACAGGTCAACGAAAACACGGATGACGGCTTTGTAATATTCGTCATCCATGGTAAAACTCGTTCGCCCCCAATCGCAGGATGCTCCAAGCTTTTTCAGTTGTTCCAATATGATGCCACCATACTTTTCTTTCCATTCCCAGGCATGTTTTAAAAATTCTTCGCGGCTCAAATCTTTCTTTTTAATGCCTTTTTCGCGGAGCATTGCTACTACTTTGGCTTCGGTAGCGATAGAGGCATGGTCAGTGCCCGGTACCCAGCAAGCCTCGAAGCCCTGCATCCGCGCTTTTCTGATCAATACATCCTGGATAGTATTATTGAGCATGTGGCCCATATGCAAAACCCCGGTCACATTAGGTGGAGGTATGACGACCGTATATGGCTTTTTTTCCGGATTTGGCTCGGAATGAAAAAGTCCTTTGTTCATCCATTCCTGGTACCATTTCTCTTCAACTTCCGTGGGATTATACTTTGTTGAAAGTGCCATATACAAGTCAATTAATTTTAATATGAACCAATTATTTTTTCGAGCTGCAAAATTAGGGAAAAAATGCAGAGAAGTGTCATTTAATCATCTAAAAGCAAAGTTGTTTTAACAGTTTCCGATAAAATCGATAGTGCGTTGTGCTAATTGTTGTGTGTGTTCCGGCAGTTCGCAACTGTGGTAGGGGTGGGTACCGCCGAATGTATGTCCCGCACCATCAATTACATGATCCTGAATTTCAGGATTATAGCTTTTCAGATCGTCCAGCATCGATGGGCTCAACGCTTCGTCATTACTTCCATGGAAAGCGATGATCGGCTTATTATTTTTTTTCAACACCTGCTTGAGGTCCAATCTGGATTGATGATTGTAGAAATCTTCTACAATTTGAAAGTGAAGAGGCATATTTTGGCCGGTCCTTCCGTTTTTTACATGGATCACACCATTGGTCATCCAGTTTTCCTTATCGTTTTTCATCAGCCATTTTTCAAGGTCACTCACTGCAGCCATGCTAATAGCGCCCTTTACCATTTCTCTTTCTGCAGTAGCTAATAATGCAATGGATCCACCACGGCTATGGCCCATTAGAAAAACGTTTTCAAAATCCATTTCTTCATTGAGATGCCTGAATGAGTCGCCATAGATAAAATCGATCACATCACCAACATCGTCCATTTCAATTGAAAAATTATTTTCTCCAAAAGCGAATAAATCAGAAAATTCGTCACCTGAACCCGGGGTTGTACCATTATGTGAAAAATTCATTTTAATAAAAAAAACACCGCTCCGGGCGAAGTATTCAGCCATCATGGGGAAGTGGCCCCAATCCTTAAAACCTTTAAAACCGTGCATAAATAAAATAACAGGTTTTTTGTTTCCGTCCTTTACATATGTAATGTCAAATGAAAAAGGGCGATCGGCATGGGATGACAATATGGTGAAGTCTTCTTTTTGCATACTTTGGGTTCTTAGGTTTTTAAAATTCAATGCACAAATATAAGGATGATCTAAACTTTGAGAATGAACAAAATGATACTATACTTGTGTGAATTTTTTTAAAATGATCCTCTCGCTAAAGGAAATACAAGCTCCAATTATACAAGAAATGTCGGAATTTGAACAGAAATTTCGACAATCAATGAAGAGCAATGTAATGTTGCTCGATAAAATTACGCAATACATCATTAAGCGTAAGGGAAAGCAGATGCGTCCAATGTTTGTTTTCCTTTCTGCAGGTACGACCGGCAATATTAATGATGGCACTCACAGGGGCGCTGCGCTGATCGAATTGCTGCATACCGCCACATTGGTTCATGATGACGTGGTAGATGATGCCCACTACCGGAGGGGCTTCTTTTCAATTAATGCCCTTTGGAAAAACAAAGTGGCCGTTCTGGTTGGTGACTATCTTTTATCGAGGGGTTTGCTGCTATCCATTCAAAATGGCGACCATCAATTGTTGAAAATCGTATCAAATGCTGTAAAGGAAATGAGTGAAGGGGAGCTGTTGCAAATGGAAAAGGCAAGAAGGCTCGATATCGATGAATCGATATATTATGATATCATTCGACAAAAAACGGCTTCTTTGATCGCTTCATGTTGTGCGGTGGGCGCCGCCAGCAGCGGTTCAGACTCCGAAGATGTGGAGCAAATGAGGTTATTTGGTGAAAAAGTGGGAATGGCCTTCCAAATCAAAGACGACTTGTTTGATTATGGCAACGATGAAATAGGCAAGCCCCTGGGTATTGATATCAAAGAAAAGAAAATGACCCTTCCACTTATTTACGCCTTACGAAATACTACCTGGGCCAAAAGGCAAAAAGTACTGTTCACTATTAAGAATCAAAGTCATAAACCAAAAAAGGTCAAAGAGGTAATCGAATTTGTAAAACAATCAGGTGGTATTGACTATGCACAAAAGAAAATGATGGAATTTTATCATGAGTCCATGGATATGCTCCAGCAATTTCCTCCATCGGACTACAGGAATTCACTGCAATCACTAGTCCAGTTTACAATTGAACGCCAGAAATAATCAGATTAGGAATTGGCCTCCTGGTCTTCTTCCAACAACTTATTGACAAACAAGTTGAATTCCTCAACAAATTGAGCGTAATATTTACCGGTTCCCGGGCCATTGAAACCCGTGTGTATTTTACGCACATTCCCGGTTTTATCGATAAATATAGTAGTGGGGAAAGAGACAACCCGGTTGAGCATAGGTAGCTTTCGGGAGGCTTCTTCTTTGCTTGATTTTCCGGCAAACAAGATGTCATAGGTGATGCCGTAACGCTCTTTTAACTTATTGATCCTTTTTTGTGCATAATTGAAGTCGTCTTTACGCTCGAATGCAAGGCCCACAATTTTAACATCCTTATCACTGTTTTCACGATACCATTTGGAAAGAAAGGCGGTTTCATCCATGCAATTAGGGCACCAGGTACCTAATATTTGTACAATTACCACCTGATTGTCAAACTTGGGATCTTCCAGAGAAACTATTTCACCCTCGGTATTGGGAAATGAAAAAGATAGCTTATCAAAACCCTTCTTCAGAAATGTCAGTTCATAAGGGTCAGGTAGCGATATATTCTCATTTCTTTCAGCTGTCCATTTTTGTTGCCAGTGCCTTCCGGACCAGAACATCCCCTCTAGGGCGCCATTTTTTCCCAGTTGGGCTTTGAATAAAAAAGCATGTTCACCATCAAAGCAACTCAATAACAACTGCTCGCCTTTTTGTATTCCTTCCAGATAGCGATAATCGCCTGTAGTCGTTAAGAAGGTGCCTTTAACAGTTCGGTTTTTTTGATCAAAAATGGCAATGGCCGTTGATTCCACGCCATCTTCATAAAACGTAACCTCCCACTTGCCACCGAAATCAGTTCCGGTTGTAGCATCGGTATTCTTAAATCGGAATTTCTCGTTATGTCGTGCTTCAAAAGATATTTCATAGTCTGCCAGATATTTCTTTTTCCAAATACCTTTCATGGTCGTTTTTGTGCAAACAGCTTTTAACTCGGTATCAAATATGTGCATGGGAATCGTGATGGTATCGCCATGCCATGTGTAATCATTCAGTGTGATCTTTTCCTCTGCATTAATAAGTGTAAATTGATAATGGCCTTCCTTATTGGTAGTGACCTGGAAATTAAAAGGTAGCTTTTGATCCTGAATGTTCAATACAGCGCGCCATATACCTGTACTCAATTCAACTTTCTCATGTTGGTCACCGGTTTTGCATCCAGTAAAAACCATTGCCAAAGCCACTGCAGTGAGGATAAATATCTGTCTCATGCTTAAAAATTTTTCCAAACTTACTAAACGTTTTTGATAAAATTAAGATCATTTTATGGCCTTGTAATACTTGCTGATAAAATATTCTCCCACATTTTCCCACAGATATAAATCTGCCCTATGTGTGTTTAAATGCGCATTTTATAACGTAAATATTTGATTGATACCTGCTTTCAATGATTAAAAAATAACTGCAAGAGTAGTTTTGTATATTTTTTTTACTATTTTTAGGAAGTTGTGTATAAAAGTGGGAGAAAGTGGTTGAAATTGTTTCAATTGCTAGTATCTTTGTAAACTAATTAAAAGGACTCCACCACGTCATGTCCATTTTTACAGGAGAATACGAATGTAAGCTCGACGCTAAAGGTCGATTGGCCCTGCCATCCAGGATCAAGTCCAGGTTGCCGGAGACCTCCGGGAACCAGGTCGTGCTTATGCGTGGTATGGAGCCGTGTTTGGTATTGTATTCGTTGGTGGAGTACAGAAAAATATACTCGCGCATTGCGGCGTTAAACGAGTTTAACGAAGAGTACCGCAAATTGCAGCGGAATTTTTTCAGAAGAGTGGCAGAAATAGAGCTTGATAGTGCCGGTAGGCTTCTGGTGCCCAAAATGATGATGAAATACGCCAGCTTGGAGAAAGACGTGATAGTAGTCGGAATGGGTAACCGGGTGGAAATTTGGAATACTAAAGTATACGACGAATATCTGCTCGACGATAATGAAGCGTTTTCTAAGCTGGCCGAGAAACATTTGAATGAATGATGATGGCAGTATATCATGAACCCGTATTAAAACCGCAAAGTGTTGAAGGGCTTAATATAAAGCCTGATGGCACTTATGTGGACCTCACTTTTGGTGGGGGCGGGCACACCATGGCCATTCTCGAGCACCTTACCGAAGGAAAACTTTTTGCTTTTGATCAGGATGAAGATGCGGAAAAAAATGCCGAAAGATTATTAAGTCCCAACTTCACATTCGTTCGGGCCAATTTCCGGCATTTCAGAAAGCACCTGAAAATGTATGGAATAGATAAAGTGGACGGCATTTTAGCTGACCTGGGTATTTCTTCCCATCAAATAGATGAACCCGTGAGGGGGTTTTCAACCCGGTTTGATGCAGAGCTTGACATGCGAATGGACACTTCGTCCTCATTAACGGCACGAAAGGTATTGAAGAAATATTCACTGGAAGATCTTCACAAGATTTTCGGAATGTACGGAGAGGTAAAAAATGCGCTTTCACTGGCAAAGGCAATTGTGGCCCAACGTAACGATAAAAGAATAAAAACAGTGAATGATCTTCGGGCAGTTGCTTTACCACTCGCCCCGAAAGGCAAAGAAAATAAATACCTGGCGCAGGTATTCCAGGCTTTAAGAATTGAAGTGAATGATGAGCTCGAAGCCTTGCGCGAAATGTTGCTTGAATCGGTGAAAGCATTAAAAGAAAATGGAAGGCTCGTTGTCATTTCTTATCACTCTCTCGAAGACCGGTTGGTGAAGAATTTTATCAACACCGGAAAGTTCAGGGGGGATGTTGAAAAAGATATTTATGGCAATGCGCTAAAACCCTTAACAGCTATTCAGCGCAAAGCCCTAAAACCTGACGAGAATGAGTTGGCTGAAAACCCAAGATCGCGAAGTGCAAGGTTGAGGATAGCAGAAAGGACGGTTTACGATGGGTAAAAACAGCTATAAGATAAATAAGGAGCAGAAAAGCTCGGGTCTTAGCTTTTTCTCTTTTATAGAGCAAAAACTAAAGTTGGAGGATTTGTTCGAGGAAGGTGTGCCATCGAAATATATCCCCCATGCTTTATTCGTGGCTGCCCTAATTATTTTTTACATAGGCAATAACCACTATGCAGAAAAAACGACCCGAAGAATAGAAAAAGCTCAGGTTGAAGTAGAGGAGTTAAGAGCGGATTATACTTCAATGAAGGCGGATTACATGTTTGCAAGCAAACAAAGCGAAGTAGCGAAGAAAGTTAGAAAAATAGGATTAGAAGAAAGTAAAACACCACCTAATAAAATTGTAGTTCAAGAAGGTGAATATTAGAAGGTCAATCATATTGCGCGTACGGATTGCATTCCTGATCATTTGTCTGGTAGCTGTATCAGTAGTGGTCAGAATGGTACATTTGCAATATGTTGAAGGCGACAAATGGAATGCCAAGGCTGATAATATCGGGTTGAAATACAAAAAAGTAAAGGCAACTCGTGGTAATATTTATTCCGATAATGGCAGTCTACTGGCAACCTCACTACCACTATACAGAGTGGCATTTGATCCAACGGTATCTGATGAAACTATTTTCAACACAAAACTCGATTCTCTATCTCACCTGTTATCCACATTTTTCAGGGACAGAAGCGCTACCTATTACAAAAGAAGAATAAAGGACGCCAGATCGGCGAATAAGCAGTACATCATACTCAATCGAAAGCTAATCGATTACCAGGAAAAGAAGCAAATGGCCAAATGGCCGATTTTCAGGGAAGGAAGAAATAAAGGAGGGGCCATATTCGAAAAGCTGGATCGACGAATTCGTCCTTTTAGCTATTTGGGATACCGGACTATAGGATATGTAAATGCAAATGAAGACGGCGCCGGACTTGAGTATAGTTTCAACGATTACTTATCGGGGCAGGATGGTAAAGCGCTTTATCGCAAAATTGCAGGAGGCCGATGGAGACCCGTTTATGACGGGACTGAAATCAAATCGGTGAAAGGGTATGATATTGAAACCACTATCAATGTTAATCTTCAGGATGTAACCGAGTCGGCTCTGTTAAAAGCGCTGGAAGACCACGATGCGGAATATGGATGTGCAGTAGTAATGGAAGTGAAAACAGGAGAGATCAAAGCCATATCCAACCTGACCCGTAACGAAAACGGCAGTGATTATCGTGAGATATACAATTATGCAGTTCAGGGGCTACATGATCCCGGATCTACCATAAAGCTGGCTTCAATTATAGCATTACTCGAAGACACCAATCTGAAACTAAGTGATTCTCTCGATACAGGCGATGGCCAGTATAAATTTTATAACAAAACCATGCGCGACCATAAGCCGGGTGGTTTTGGCTGGTTGACGGTCCAGGAGTCTTTCGAGTTGTCATCCAATATTGCCATTTCCCGAATGGTGGATAATGCTTTCGGTGATAATCCTCAGCGATTTATCGACTATCTCAATACAATGGGTTTAACACAACCCCTTGGTTTCCAAATGGTTGGTGAAGGGGTGCCAAGGATCAAAAGCCCGGACAACACTTCCTGGAGTGGTATCACCTTGCCCTGGATGTCAATAGGTTATGAGCTCGAACTTACACCCCTTCAGATTCTTGCATTATACAATGCCGTGGCAAATGACGGTACTATGATCCGGCCTGTCATTGTTAAGCATGTGAAGCAAGCTGATAAAACGATAAAGACTTTTGAAACGGAGGTGATAAGAAAAAAGATATGTGATAAAGAGACTTTGTCGAAAGTAAGAAAACTATTGGAAGGAGTGGTGGAAAATGGTACTGCCATGAATATCCGCGACTCATATTATAAAATTGCAGGAAAAACCGGAACGGCCCAAAACATAAAAAATGGCAGGTACACCAAAAACTACTACACCTCCTTTGCCGGTTATTTTCCGGCTGAGAATCCTAAGTACAGCTGCATAGTTGTAATTGACGAACCAAAAGGATTCAGGCAATATGGATCAAATGTGGCTGCGCCGGTTTTTAAAGAGATCGCCGATAAAATATACGCTCAGGATATTGAAATCCACACACCAATGCCTGAGGTAGCATATGCGCATCAGGGAATTTTCCCCGTTATTCAGGCCGGCCATCGCGATGACCTATTGTTGATCAGCGACGTTTTGGGGATTAATCATTTGGCAAAGACGAACGAGGACTGGGTTCGCGCCCAGCGCAAAGATAATGCTGTGTTATGGACTACGAATGAAATAGCCCCGGAGGTTGTGCCCGATGTAGAAGGCATGACCCTCCGGGACGCTATTTATTTACTCGAAAACCAGGGGCTTCGCGTTTTTTACGATGGCAAAGGCCGGGTTATTGAACAGTCACAGCAACCGGGATTGAAAGCGCTAAAAGGAAGTAATATATATCTGAAACTGGGTTAATGGCCATATTAAAAGACATATTGTACAAAGTTTCGCTTAAGGCTACTTCCGGAAATATGGAAGCAGAGGTCAAAGATATCTGCTTCGATTCCAGGAAAGTATCGGAAGGCAGCCTGTTTATAGCGGTAAAAGGCACCCAGGTGGATGGACACCAGTTTGTCGATATGGCTATTGAGAAAGGCGCTTCGGCAATTGTGGTAGAAAAATTTCCGGAAAACAAAAATAACGATATACCCATCGTTCAGGTGGCCGACAGTGCCGGGGCATTGGGTATTATTGCCTCCAATTTTTACGGCAACCCATCAGATAAACTCAATCTTGTAGGAGTAACCGGCACGAATGGAAAAACAACAATTGTAACGTTTCTCTTTGAGCTTTTTAGCAAGCTGGGTTATCCATGCGGTATGCTGACAACCGTTGAGAATAAAATCAAGAACAAATCTATTAAGGCCACTCATACCACAGCCGATGCGGTGAGCATAAATGAGTTGTTGGCAAAAATGGTGGAAGAAGGCTGTTCCTACTGTTTTATGGAAGTAAGTTCCCATGCTATCGATCAAAAACGAATAGCGGGATTAAAATATAAGGGGGCGATTTTTTCGAATATTACACACGATCACCTCGACTACCATCAGACTTTCGATGCGTATATCAAGGCGAAGAAACGACTTTTTGATGATTTGCACGCCCCCTCTTTTTCTTTGGTCAATATAGATGACAAACGCGGCCATGTAATGCTGCAAAACACTAAATCCCAAAGGTACACCTACGGATTGAAGGGTATTGCCGATTTTAAGGGCAAGGTGTTGTCCAACTCATTTATGGGATTGGAAATGGACATCGACCACCATCAGGTAGTATTTGGGGTTTCCGGAAGCTTCAATGCTTATAACCTGCTGGCTGTTTATGCTGCTGCCAGACTGTTGGGAGAAGATAAGGAAGATATCTTGACCCAGCTGTCTTCAATAAAACCGGTATCCGGAAGGTTTGAGCACGTGCCCAATACCTATGGGGTATTCGCAATCGTCGACTATGCCCACACGCCCGACGCCCTGGAAAATGTGCTCAATACTATTTCTGATATCAGAACACGCAACGAGCAGGTAATTACAGTTGTAGGATGCGGTGGAAACAGGGATAAGGAAAAAAGGCCATTGATGGCAGGCATTGCGTGCAAATACAGCGATAAGGTGATCTTTACCTCCGATAACCCACGTGATGAAGATCCTGCCAATATAATTGATGAAATGAAAAAAGGGGTAAAACCCACAGAATATAAAAAGACACTATCCATTCACGATCGACGGGAAGCAATTAAAACAGCAGTTTCATTGTCTCAGCCCGGGGATATTGTATTAGTAGCCGGAAAGGGGCACGAAACCTATCAGGAAGTGAGAGGAGAGCGAAAAGATTTTGATGATAAAAAGGAATTAAAGGAAGCTATAAAAATGATTTTTGACGCATAAAGCAGCCTGAAAATGTTATACTACCTATTTGAATATCTTGATGAAACCTACAACCTGATCGGGGCGAGTGTATTCCAGTACATTTCATTCCGGGCGGGCATTGCTGCTATGGTTTCTTTGCTCATCACCATCACATTTGGCAAAAGGATCATCAATTACCTACAGTCGAAACAGGTGGGTGAATCAGTCAGGGACCTGGGTTTGGAAGGTCAAAAAGCTAAAGAGGGCACACCTACAATGGGTGGTTTGATGATCCTTTTAGGTATCGTTTTGCCTACGTTACTTTTCGCTAAACTTGAAAATATTTATATCGCTCTTATCCTGATGACCAGCATATGGATGGGTGGTATAGGGTTCATAGATGATTACATAAAAGTATTTCGGAAGAATAAACAGGGTTTGCGCGGTAAATTCAAAGTGATGGGGCAAATTGGCCTTGGGCTCATCGTTGGCCTTGTTTTATATCTCCACCCCGATGTATTGGTACGTGAATTTGCGCCGGATCAGGTAATAGCCAGTGGTATTGAGGTGTCAGAACTGAAATATGAGGACGTCAAATCGCTGGAAACCACTATTCCTTTTGTAAAAAACAATGAGCTTGACTATTCCAGTCTTTTTGGATTTCTGGGCGACTTCACCTGGATCGCCTACGTAGGCATAGTGATTTTTGTGATTACCGCCGTTTCAAACGGCGCCAATATTACGGATGGCGTAGATGGACTTGCAGGAGGCTCTTCCGCAATAATCGGTTTGACACTAGCTATCCTGGCTTATATTTCTGGTAATATCATTTTCAGCAGCTATCTCGACCTGATGTACATACCGGGCTCAGGAGAGTTGGTGATTTTCTGTTCGGCATTCGTGGGAGCATGTATCGGGTTTCTCTGGTACAACACATATCCAGCCCAGGTATTTATGGGCGATACAGGAAGTCTGGCCATCGGGGCCATAATCGCTGTTTTAGCATTGGCCATTCGAAAAGAATTATTGATCCCGGTTTTATGTGGCATTTTTTTAATGGAGAACCTGTCAGTCGTAATGCAGGTGTCTTATTTCAAATATACCCGAAAGAAATTCGGCGAAGGACGACGCATATTTTTGATGTCGCCATTGCATCACCACTACCAAAAGAAAGGTTTGCATGAATCCAAAATCGTTACGCGCTTTTGGATCGTGGGCATATTGTTGGCAATTGTTACGCTGGCAACATTGAAATTAAGATAATGAAAAAGGAAAGGATCGTCATATTAGGAGGAGGAGAAAGCGGAACCGGTTCTGCGGTTTTGGCCGTGCAGAAGGACTATGATGTATTCTTATCAGACCGGGGAGCCATCAAGCCGGAATACAGGGAAATTCTGAATAAGCATCAGATCGAATTTGAAGAAAACCAACACACAGTCTATAAAATTCTTCAAGCCGATTTAGTGGTGAAGAGCCCGGGTATTCCAGATGATGTGCCATTAATTCTTCAATTAAAAGATCGATCAATACCTGTGATCTCTGAAATAGAGTTTGCAGCAAGATATACCAATGCCAGGCTGGTGGCCATTACCGGTACGAATGGCAAGACGACCACTACACTTCTGACCTACCACATTTTAAAATCTGCCGGATTAAATGTTGGACTGGCCGGAAATGTAGGTAAAAGCTTCGCATTGCAGGTGGCCGAATCAGATCATGAATTGTTTGTGTTAGAAGTGAGCAGCTTCCAACTGGATGGAGTGTATGAAACGAGATTTGACGTTGGGGTGCTGCTCAACATTGCCCCGGACCATCTGGACCGCTATCAAAACGATATGCAAAATTATATCGCAAGCAAGTTCAGGTTGGTGCAAAACATGGATCAGGCCTCCACATTTATTTTCAATGCCGATAGTGGACCGGTGGCTGAAAAAATGAAAACGCTTCAATTATCAGCAAATAAAATTTCGGTTTCACTCCATAATAAATCCGGTGTCTATGTACAGAATCATGCAATGTACATAACTGCTGAGGTGAAGGTAAATCTTGACGAATTACCGCTTCAGGGCAGGCATAACTGGATAAATATGATTTGTGCAGCAGAAGCAGCTATGGCAGCAGGCTTGATGGCCGGTGACGTTGCAAGGGGTTTGAAGACTTTTACCAATGCACCGCATAGAATGGAAAAGATAGCTGAAATAGGTGGCGTATCATTTGTGAATGACTCAAAGGCTACCAACGTAGATGCCGTTTATTATGCACTTGAAAGTTATGATCAGCCGGTCATCTGGATCGCCGGGGGTAAAGACAAAGGGAACGACTATTCGGCCTTGCACAATTTGGTAGAAAGTAAAGTTAAAGCAATCGTCGCCCTTGGAGCAGATAATTCTAAAATTGAAAAGGCTTTTAAAGGCCTGGCAGAGGTGTTTAGCACAGATAATGTGGAAAAGGCAATCGATCAGGCTTATCAGATCGCCGAATCTGGTGAGGTAGTATTACTTTCCCCGGCGTGTGCAAGTTTCGATTTGTTCGAAAACTATGAAGATCGTGGAGATCAATTTAAGGCAGCAGTATTAAAGCTGAAAAAGAAGATTGATAACCAATTAATGATGGTACTATGATTAA
>DNTA01000120.1 GCA_003500135.1 Cytophagales bacterium
TTAAAATCGAACTCAGGTTAAAATGATACATTACTCGCACTTACCAATGTAGCATCAAGGGCATCAGGCCGAGTGATCTCTGTAGTGATGGTATTCATACATCCCTTGTTATCCACCATTTCAACTGAGAATTTACCGACTGGTATACCGGCAATGTCCTGAGTGGTATCTCTATTGTTCCAGGAGTATTTGTAAGGCTGTTTAGACGAGTATTGTTTTAGATTTAATCGACACTTATTTAAAGAAGCTGCATTTCCAAGCTAATTCAAAGGATGATGTGGCCACGGTCATGTATCATATTAAATGATTATTCCTTAATAAAATTTAAATGGTTGATTCTAAAAAATTATCTTTTCAGTTCTAAAATTGGTTGATGGATTAAAGTTGAACTGCTTTGGTTGTCAATTAAAACGTTACCAAGTTTTAAAAAATGATTTCGGACAAAACATATTCGACCAATATACAGATGTCTTTTGCCTATATTTAACTAATTCTTAAACCAAAACAATCATCATTAAGAAGTGAGCCCCAGTTGTAGCTTATTAATTAGTGGCTGGGCATACATTTTATAAAAAATTGAAAAATGGTCGCTACTTAGTCCAGGGATTGATTTTAGATTGTTTTCGACAAGGTGAATGAAGTTATCCCTATCGGTCCATGTGTATTTATCGCGATAAATGGCATCCTCAAAATAGAGATCATAGGCCATGTAGTTTCTTTGATATAATTTATAATTATTTAATATGTCCAGATCGATTAAATCACATATTTTTTCGATTAAATCATTTTTATGTAAGTCACCGTCAAGGTCAGAAATATCATTAGACAAGGAACTACTGAAGTGCATATGTATTTTACCTTTATCACCCAACAGGCCCTTTTTCATTGATTCCACATCTTCACCATCTCTTTTTTGATAACCCCCACTATATACCTGCTGATACAACTCATTTACCTTATCGGCATCACAGGGGTCTTTTTCATACGATACACTTACCGGAGCAATGTTTAAGCTGCTTAAATAATCACGCTGGTTTTGTTCACAGGCCATTAAAATCATATTCAATATTCCTACCTGGGTTTTATCATTTCCATCCTTTGCCCTTCCTTGTCTCTGGGCAATCCATATTGAATTTGACTTTTCCAGAATATTATAACCTATATATTCCGATAATACTTTGGATGCTAAAACAAGTTCACGACTATTTAACGAGCGGCGAACTATAAAGCTCTTATTAAGACGTGCCAGGTCTTCTATCCATTTTGTGTGGAGTAGATTATCACCAATTGCCACTTCGGCGGTGTTAAATCCCGCTTCAAATAGTGCAAAATTTAATAAGGCAGGATCCAGCACTATATCGCGGTGGTTGCTAATAAACAGGTAAGGCTTACCCTTTTCCAGATTTTCCAACCCAGTGTAGGTAAATCCCTCTGATGTGTGCGTTAATATATGCTTTACCGCAGGATAAATAACCCTTGCCTGAAAGTCAGCTACTGAATTGATCTGTTTGAAAAAACCGGCAAACTCTTCGGTTGAATAATCCGGGAATACTTTTGGAACAATAAAGCTTAGTATCCCTTCACTAATCAGGCGATCGCGAACTTCGGGAAATTCCTGATCAGTATATGAACGAATCTGTTCAAAATCTATATTTGAGGTCATGGTCTTTTGTTTACTTCAGTACTATTAGTACCACAAGAATTATAATTAAGCAAAATCAGCTTAAAAATCAAATCGCTGCGATTATTATGTTTAAATCGCGCCTATTGGATTTTATTTTTTATACCGGTGCAACAGTTCTTTTGCCGCTACAATGGCAGGCGTCAAACCTTCTGTTACCTCCTTTTTTAATTCGGGCATAGTAGATTTAATTTCGGGATGATTAAAAAAAGAAAGGTCCAGATAGTATTGAATGGTTTGCATCATCCATTCCAGGTTTTGTTGTTGCCTGTTTCTTTGGAAAAAACCAGACTTACGCATTTCTTCTTCATATCTAAGCATCAGATGCCAAATCTTTTCCATGCCTTTTTTCTCGACAGCCGAACAGGTCAAAACCTTGGGGACCCAGCCGCTTTCCGTTGGTGGAAACATGTGAAGTGCATTCTGGTACTCCCTTTTGGCCATCTCACTACGATTGATATTATCGCCGTCAGCTTTATTTATCGCAATGGCATCGGCCATTTCCATAATGCCTCTTTTTATCCCCTGTAACTCATCACCGGCGCCGGACAACATTAATAATAGAAAAAAATCAACAATACCCTTTACTGTGGTTTCGCTCTGGCCCACACCTACCGTTTCTATGATAACTACGTCATATCCACTGGCTTCGCAGAGCAGCAAGGTTTCTCTTGTTTTTGAATTGACACCGCCAAGGGTATTGCCCGATGCAGAAGGCCTGACATAAGCGTTGGGGTCATTGGCGAGTTCTTCCATACGGGTTTTGTCACCTAAAATACTGCCCTGTGTTCTCTGGCTGGAAGGATCAATGGTCAGAACGGCAATCTTTTTACCTATACCCGTAAGATATTTTCCAAAAGATTCGATGAAGGTGCTTTTACCCACACCCGGCACTCCGGTGATCCCAAGACGTAAACAATTGCCTGTATTGGGCAAAATTTTCTTTATCACTTGTTCGGCGAGTTCATTGTCTGACTCCAAACGGCTCTCTACCAATGTGATAGCCCGGCTTAAAATAATTCTATCTCCTGATAAGATTCCTTCAGCATACTCGTCTATCGACAGTCGTTTCCGTCTGAAAGTTTTATTCATATTATTAAAATTTAATAAACCTGACAAAACGCAGGATTTTTTACATGGCTAATCCTGAAATTAGTAGCTCAATTTGGCAGGTATAAAGAAAAGCAATGAGCCTGCAACGTAATAAATAATTTGAAAAAATTTTAGTTCCTATGCAGTTAAATTACATCGAACACATCGGAATAGCAGTAAAGGACCTGGATTCTGCAATTAAGTACTATGAAGAAGCGCTGGGCCTGGAATGTTATTCCATTGAAGAAGTAGCGGACCAAAAAGTAAAAACCGCATTTTTTAAAATCGGACAAACCAAAATCGAATTGCTGGAAAGCACATCACCAGACGGACCTATCGGTAAATTTATTGAGAAAAAAGGCGAGGGGTTACATCATTTGGCCTTTGCGGTGAACAATATCGAAAGTCAGTTGGAAGATGCTGCGCAGAAAGGAGTGAGGCTGATCGACGAAAAACCGCGTAAAGGTGCCGAAGGGTTGGATATTGCATTTCTACACCCTAAATCGACCCACGGTGTACTGACCGAACTATGCGAGAATAAACAATAGTACAAAACCTGGCGCCGTCTTCCTCAAGGCGGCGCTCATTCAATTAACCTCAAAAAAATTATGTCAATCAACACTGAAAAGATCAGAGAACTCGTAAAGAAGCGTGACGAGGCCCGGTTAGGTGGTGGCGTCAAACGGATTGATGCGCAACACGAAAAAGGCAAGCTAACTGCCCGTGAACGCATCAACCTTCTCCTTGATGAGGGCAGCTTTGAAGAGTACGATATGTTTGTTACACATCGTACTTTTTCATTTGGGCTCGACAAACAAAGAATATTTTCTGATGGTGTGGTTACCGGTCGAGGAACGATCGATGGGCGTATAATCTATGTATTCGCACAGGATTTTACAGTTTTTGGCGGTTCATTATCCGAAACTTTTGCCCTGAAGATATGCAAGATACTTGATCAGGCCATGAAGGTTGGCGCTCCCGTTATTGGTTTAAACGATTCGGGTGGAGCCCGAATCCAGGAAGGTGTGCGATCACTTGCCGGTTATGCTGAAATATTCCAGCGCAATATCCTTGCATCAGGGGTGATACCTCAAATTTCCGCCATATTCGGCCCGTGTGCAGGTGGAGCAGTGTACTCTCCTGCCCTGACCGATTTTATTTTGATGACCGAAAACACCTCTTACATGTTCGTAACCGGACCTAAAGTCGTCCAGACTGTCACTGGTGAGGTGATCTCCACAGAAGACCTGGGAGGAGCCCATGTCCATGCCACGAAATCAGGAGTTTCACACTTTCTCACCGAAACAGAGGAAGAAGGTATCATGCTTCTTCGCAAGCTTATGAGTTACCTCCCTTCCAACAATCTCGAAGATCCCCCGGTAATTGATAATAACGATCCAATTGACCGCTTGGAAGACACGCTAAATGAGATTATACCGGATCGTCCCAATAAGCCTTATGATGTCAAAGACGTCATATCAGCTACGGTAGATCACGGTGAATTCCTTGAACTTCAGCGCAACTACGCTAAAAATATCGTGATCGGTTTTGCCCGGTACAACGGCCGCCCTGTAGGAATCGTAGCCAACCAGCCCAACTTCCTTGCCGGAGTGCTCGATATAGATGCTTCCCGCAAAGCAGCACGTTTTGTTCGTTTTTGCGACGCTTTCAATATACCAATTGTTACATTGGTCGATGTTCCCGGCTTTTTGCCAGGTAGCGGACAGGAATATGGCGGTATTATTATTCACGGAGCCAAACTCCTATTTGCCTATGGTGAAGCAACGGTTCCTAAAGTAACAATCACATTGCGTAAATCTTATGGTGGCGCCCACGATGTAATGAGCTGTAAGCAATTACGTGGTGATGTAAACTATGCCTGGCCAACAGCAGAAATTGCCGTAATGGGCGCCAAGGGCGCTATTGAAGTACTCGAAGGTCGCAACATAGCAAAAATCGAGGATGAGCAGGAAAAACAAAAGTTTATTCAGGAGAAAGAAGAGGAATACATCGAGAAATTTGCCAATCCTTACCAGGCGGCAAAATACGGCTTTATCGATGATATAATCGAGCCCAGAAACACCAGGTTCAGGGTAATCAGGGCACTGGAGGCGCTTTCTACCAAGAAAGAAATGAACCCTCCTAGAAAGCATAATAATATTCCATTATAATCTGTAGACTATGATATTTCTAAATACAGCGATGCAGGAAGGCGTCATCATATTAGTGGTAGGCCTTCTCATTGTATTTACTTCCCTTTTATTGCTTTTTGTGGTATTTCAGTTTTTGGCGCCTTTTATCCTTAAAACTACCATCAAAAGAAAAGGAAGGAAAAATGGAGAAGGGGTAGAAAGCTCAGGGCCCAAGTATGATTCAGGTGAAGAAATGGCGGCGGCGGCAGCGGCAATCTATTTGTTTCTGGAAGATGCACATGATGAGGAAAACACCATCATAACAATTGATAAAGCTTCCAAAAATTATTCTCCCTGGAGTTCGAAAATTTATGTGACACACAACTTACATCATCGATAAGGATGGGCTAAATATTGAATAGAAATGAAAAAATACAAATTAAAAATAAATGGCAACTCCTATCACGTGCATATTAAAGATGTGGAAGGAAATAATGTGAGCCTCGAGGTTAATGGTTCATTGTACGAAGTGGAAATGGAATCTGAGGTGAAAAAAGTTAAAACACCAAAATTGGTACGAAGTCAGATGAAGGAAACCCAAAAACCTACCGCTGATTCGTTAAAAACCTCCGAGTCAACCAGAAAGGTTGCTGCTCCGCTTCCGGGTGTCATTCTTAAAGTGCAAGTAAAAGACGGTGATGTTGTTAAAGTTGGCGACATACTGATGGTGATGGAGGCCATGAAAATGGAAAATAACATTCTGGCCGAATCATCAGGAACCATTACCTCCATAAAAGTAAAAGAAGGCGAAAGCGTGTTGCAGGGTGATATACTTATGGAGATCGAATAAATAGGATTATTATGAAGAAAGCATATAAATATCTTGCAATAATATTTCTGTTTATCCTGGTTTCCGGCTATGCTTTGGCAAAGGCCGGCAATGGCTCTATTGATGAATTGTCTCAGGGCGAAAACAGCATGATTGCCGAAGCAATTAAAGGCATAGGTGCTTTTTTGGGCTATACGGGTTTTGCCAATGTAACCATCGGGCATATCATCATGATCGTTGTCGGGTTATTCTTTATTTGGCTCGCCATTAAATATGATTATGAACCTCTTTTATTAATACCCATTGGAACGGGTATTCTTTTGGGGAACATACCTTTTATTGCAGGGAATCAGATAGGAATATACGAGGAAGGTTCGGTAATGAACTATCTCTATTTTGGCGTGATTAAGGGCGTTTACCCGCCATTGATCTTTCTTGGCATAGGCGCAATGACAGACTTCTCGTCACTGATCTCTAACCCGAAATTAATGTTGCTTGGCGCTGCGGCTCAAATTGGTGTTTTTCTTACCTTTGTAGGAGCGATTGCACTTGGGTTTGGTTTGAGTGAAGCCGGAGCCATTGGGATCATCGGAGGAGCCGATGGTCCCACAGCCATCTTCCTTTCATCCAAGCTGGCCAATGGTTTAAACGGTACTACAAACCTAATCGGGCCAATTGCAATTGCGGCCTATTCGTACATGGCATTGGTCCCGGTTATTCAACCACCAATTATGCGGTTGTTTACCAGCAAAAAAGAACGGACCATTCGAATGAAGCCACCAAGGGCAGTATCGAAGAAGGAAAAAATTGCCTTTCCGATCATCGGTCTGCTTTTAACAACATTCATAGCGCCTTCGGCGCTGCCGCTTTTGGGAATGTTGTTCTTTGGTAATATTTTAAAGGAATCAGGTCGTACAGAGAGGTTAGCTGATACGGCACGCACCAAAATGATCGATATTGTGACCATTTTATTAGGTGTTACCGTAGGCGCTTCCACCCAGGCTGATGTTTTTCTTAAGTGGGATTCAGTTAAGATTTTCATCCTGGGGGCAGGATCATTCGTAATTGCGACGATGGGAGGGTTATTATTTGCTAAATTTATGAACCTGTTTCTGAAAGGGGACAATAAACTCAACCCATTGATCGGTGCGGCTGGTGTTTCAGCAGTACCCGACAGCGCTCGCGTGGTACAGCATGAAGGGTTAAAATACGATTCGAGCAACCACCTGCTTATGCACGCTATGGCACCCAATGTATCGGGTGTAATTGGTAGCGCTGTTGCGGCAGGTATTATATTAAGTTTTTTAGGATAAAATTTTGTTAATAGGAAAATAAGTAAAAATGGCAAATTACGTAACAGCGGAAGAAGCAGTAAAATTGATTAAGTCAAAAGACCGGGTTTTGGTACAAGGTGGTGCAGGCACACCACAGGCGCTTACCAAGGCAATGACAGCCCGGGCAAATGAGCTGAGAAATGTAGAAGTTGTGCATATCCATACAGAAGGTTTTGCAGATTATGCACAAGAACAATATGCAGAAAGTTTTAAAACCAGTGCCTTCTTTATCGGTGGTAATATCCGAAAGCAGGTACAGCAGGGTTTTGCACAGTACAATCCCGTGTTTTTGAGCGATATACCACACCTTTTCAGAAATGGCACCCTCCCACTGGATGTGGTACTGATCAACGTATCCAAACCTGACAAACACGGGTATTGCTCCTTAGGGGTTTCTATCGATATTATGATTGGTGGTCTTGAAAAAGCGAAGACTGTCATTGCACAGGTGAACCCGCAAATGCCACGCACAATGGGCGATGGAATTATTCATATGGATCGTTTTGATGCGGTAATAGAAGTGGATGAACCTCTATACGAATTGCCAATAGGTGAGCCAAGCGATGTCGAAAAAAGAATTGGTGAGCACATAGCTAACATGATCCAAGATGGATCCACTTTGCAAATGGGAATTGGTGGTATTCCGAATGCTGTGTTATCATGCCTCGGAAATCATAAAAACCTGGGGGTTCATACAGAAATGTTTTCTGAAGGAATTCTACCATTGATTGAAAGTGGAGTTGTCAACGGTTCACAGAAGTTGGTACTGCCTAATAAAATCGTTTCAGGTTTCGCAATGGGCTCGCGTAAGTTATATGACTTCATGGATGACAATCCGGAAGTGCTTATGATGGATATTTCATTCGTGAATGACACTGCGGTAATCCGACGCAACCCGAAAGTTACTGCGATCAACTCTGCAATTGAAGTTGACATTACAGGTCAGATATGTGCTGATAGTATTGGTACGAAAATGTTTTCCGGTGTGGGTGGCCAGATGGACTTCATGCGCGGTGCAGCCCTTTCCCCGGGCGGTAAGGCGATTTGTGCACTACCGGCAATTACCGGCAAAGGTGTTTCTAAAATTGTGCCTACCCTTAAAGAAGGCGCCGGTGTGGTTACTACCCGTGCCCACGCTCAATACGTGGCCACCGAGTACGGTATTGCCGAGCTCAAAGGACGCAACCTGGCACAACGCGCTAAAGCATTGATAGACGTTGCACATCCAGATGCACGTGAGGAATTAGAAAAAGCAGCCCATGAACGTTTTGGCAGAAGCTTCGTGGCATTTAATGAAGTGGTAACTGCCTAATAAATTTTGTAAATTTATTGGTCAACTAAACGAAGAAAAATGAGCGAATCCAATCAATTATTTAATGATTTTGGCCCGGTTTCAAGAGCGGAATGGATTGATAAGGCCACTGTAGACCTTAAAGGAGCCGATTTTAACCGTAAACTGGTTTGGCGTACCTATGAAGGGTTTGAAGTACAACCTTTCTATACTCCGGAAGACATGACCGGAACAGATAAACTGGCACAGTTGAGGGCCATATTTGCCCAGTCATCAAGGTCATGGGCCAACTATACGGAAATTCACATTCAGGATGAAAAGAAAGCCAATGAAGAAGCGCTTTATGCTATGAAATATGGCGCTCAGGGTATTCTTTTCCATGCTGATATTCACAAGATAGATCTCAATGTCCTGCTAAAGGGTATCGATATTAGAACCATACACGTTTCTTTCGCTTTGGAAGCGCCATCAGAAGCGCTGGTGGAACAGTATTTTAATTATGCTAATAAAGAAGGCGTTGACCTGAAAGAACTGAAAGGTTTTGTACAAGCCGATGTATTGGAAAGCTGGACTATCAGGGGCGTGGCGCCAGATTTTGACGAGCTTGCTCAAATGATCAAGCTAACTGCCCAGGCCCCCGACTTTAGAGGTTTGGCGGTACAGTCTGCCTCTTTTGTCGATGCCGGCTCCAATGTAAGCCAGGAACTGGCCTTTGCCTTTAATAAAATGGTTGAACTTTTTGACCGTTTGTCAGAAAAGGACATTGAAATTAAAGTTTTGGCTGGCGAACTTATTCCGGTACTGGCTATCGGAGGTGATTACTTCTTTGAAATTGCCAAAATGCGTGCCTTCAGGTTATTGGCAGCCAGCATTTTGAAGGCTTATGGTGTAGATGCATCACAACTTAAGATAGTGTCCGTTAACTCATTGTGGTCTAAGTCGTTATACGATCCATATGTAAATATGCTTCGCAATACGACCGAAGGTATGGCTGCTGTAATGGGTGGTTGCGATGCCCTTCTGACCCGTTCACATGACTGCAGCTATCAGGAGCCTTCGAATTTCAGTAGAAGGATAGCCCTGAACGTGTCGAACCTTTTAAAAGAAGAAACTTACCTTGATAAGGTCGTAGACCCTGCCGCAGGATCATATTATATAGAGAACCTTACTTTATCATTGACCGATAAAGCACTGGAAATATTCAAGGAAATTGAAAGTAAAGGTGGTTTTGTAATAGCTTTTGAAAACAATACGATACAAGGTATGATTGCTGGGGTGAAAGCACAAAAAGAAAAGGACATTGCACAACGTAAAAATGTGTTTGTCGGAATTAACCGATATCCAAACCTGAATGAAAAAGTTCCTTTTATCAAGCACGATGGCGCTGCTAAAGAGGTAAATGGTATAAAGTTACTCGTACCGCAGCGTGCTGCCCGTCTGTTTGAAGATTTGCGCCAGCGTACCCAGGAGTATTTCGAAAACACCGGTAAGCTTCCTAAGGTATACCTGGCTTGTTTCGGTAACCTGGCTATGCGAAAAGCAAGAGCAACATTTGCTGCCGACTTCTTTGGTACTGCCGGATTTGAAATGATGGGTGAGTTTTTCTTTGACAATATAGAAAATGCCGCTAGGGAAAGCGCAGCAAGTGACGCAGATATTGTAGTAATGTGTGGCGCCGATGATGATTATATTGAAAACGGAGAAGCTTTTGCCAAAACTTTCAAGGCCATAGCGAAAGATAAGCAACTTGTATTGGCGGGAAATCCTGCTGATATGGTTGAAAAACTGAAGGCAGCGGGTGTGGATGAATTCATTCATGTAAGAACGAATGCCATTGAGGCTTTGAATGCCTTTCAGGAAAAACTTTTGACTACTGTTTAAAAAACTAAATGATTATGAGACCAGATTTTTCAAATATAAATACAGAAAACATAATCGGGGAAGCAGCGAAGCAACAAGTGAATGGCCATGGCAGTTGGGAAACTGCGGAAAAAATCGAAGTGAAGCCTTCATTCAGCGCTGATGACCTCAAAGATGCCGAACACCTGTCATTCGCGGCAGGATTACCGCCATTTTTGCGAGGCCCCTACTCCACTATGTATGTTACCCGTCCATGGACGATCAGGCAATATGCGGGATTTTCCACTGCGGAAGAGTCAAATGCATTTTATCGAAGAAACCTGGCAGCCGGTCAAAAGGGACTTTCCGTTGCCTTTGACCTTGCCACACACCGTGGATACGACTCCGATCATCCACGTGTAGTGGGCGATGTAGGTAAAGCCGGTGTGGCGATCGACTCAATACTTGATATGAAAGTATTGTTCGATCAGATCCCACTCGATAAAATGTCAGTATCTATGACCATGAACGGTGCAGTAATACCGGTAATGGCCTTTTATATTGTTGCGGCTGAAGAGCAGGGCGTTTCGATGGATAAATTGAGTGGGACCATTCAAAACGATATCCTGAAGGAATTTATGGTGCGTAACACCTACATTTATCCACCTAAGCCGTCGATGCGAATTATTGGTGATATATTTAAGTTCACCAGCCAAAACATGCCGAGGTTCAACTCAATCTCCATTTCGGGCTACCACATGCAGGAAGCCGGTGCGACTGCAGATATTGAGTTGGCCTATACACTTGCCGATGGCCTGGAATACATCCATACGGGAATTGAAGCAGGACTGGACATCGATGCATTCGCTCCCCGCCTGTCATTTTTCTGGGCGATTGGTATGAACCACTTCATGGAAATTGCCAAAATGCGGGCAGGAAGAATGCTTTGGGCGAAAATAGTCAAACAATTCGATCCTAAGAACCCTAAATCAATGGCCCTTCGCACGCACTCGCAAACTTCCGGTTGGAGTTTAAGTGAGCAGGACCCATACAACAATGTGGCTCGTACCTGTATCGAAGCGATGGCATCAGCAAGTGGGCACACGCAGTCACTGCATACTAATGCGCTGGATGAGGCAATAGCGCTTCCTACGGATTTCTCAGCGCGTATCGCTCGAAATACGCAGTTATACCTGCAGGATGAAACCAATATGACGCGCGTGGTAGACCCATGGGCAGGATCTTATTACGTGGAGTACCTGACCAAGGAATTAGCTAAAAATGCCTGGTCGCTCATTCAGGAAGTGGAAGAATTGGGTGGTATGGCGAAAGCGATAGAAACTGGCCTTCCTAAAATGCGCATTGAAGAAGCGGCAGCTCGTAAGCAAGCCCGTATTGATTCAGGCAAGGATATCCTTGTAGGCGTCAATAAATTCACTACTGATGAGGCCACTGATATTGAAGTGCTTGATGTTGACAACACTGCTGTTCGAAATTCTCAAATTGAGCGATTGAACAAACTTAAAGCAGATCGTGACAATGATGCCGTACAGAAAGCGCTTGGAGCGCTATCCGATGCGGCAGGCAATGGCATTGGCAACCTGCTGGAGCTGGCTGTGGATGCAGCGCGTAAAAGAGCTACATTGGGAGAAATTTCTGATGCAATGGAAAAACATTTCGGAAGACATAAAGCGGTCGTCAAGACCATATCCGGTGTATATAGCAGTGAATCTGCTGACGATACCGACTTTAAAGAAGTACGCGCCCTTACCGATCAGTTTGCAGAAACTGAAGGTCGCCGGCCGAGAATCATGATCGCTAAAATGGGCCAGGATGGTCACGACCGTGGAGCTAAAGTGGTTGCCACCTCATACGCCGATATGGGCTTCGATGTGGATATGGGGCCTCTTTTCCAGACTCCTGAGGAAGTTGCCAGGCAGGCTGCTGAAAATGATGTGGATATTGTAGGTGCGTCTTCACTGGCTGCCGGGCATAAAACACTTATTCCGCAGTTGATCGACGAGTTGAAAAAACTCGGACGTGAAGACATCATGGTCATTGCAGGTGGGGTTATCCCACAACAAGACTATGACTACCTGTATGAAAAAGGGGTCACCTTCGTTTTCGGGCCAGGCTCAAAAATCCCGAAATGCGGAAAAATGATGCTCGAAAAACTGATGGAATGACTTAAAGTTTGAGGTTTTCATAATTGAATGTAAAGGCCCCGGTAAATTTTACCGGGTCTTTTTTTTTGAAAAACTTCATTTCATAGCATAAAATAATTAGTATTCGGGTTTCAGTAAGTTTTATATTAAACAGAATAAAGTCATTTTGCTTTGTTCTTGCAATAAAACTTCGGTAATTAAGCGATATTATTAGCCATTAACCTGAATTATTTACAAAGAATTTAAGATGGAGAAGGAAGTACTGACGTATGAAAAAGTAATGGATATGGGATTGCCGAATATCATAGTATATGCTGCGCCCGTCATGATAGGTCTCGTATTACTGGAATGGGGCATTAGCTTTTATCAGAATAGAAAATTTTACGATGAAAAGGATACGCTGGCAGCTACTGTGGTCGGACTGGTAAATGTAGCTTTAGGAGCTGCATTGAAAGTTTTCACCTTCGGTCTGGCAATCTATTGTTATAATCTTGTTCCCTGGAAAATCCCCCATACCTGGTGGGCCTACGTGCTTTGTCTGATTTGGATTGACTTTTGGCGATATTGGGCGCACCGGATCGGGCACGAGAGCCGTTTTTGGTGGGCTACGCACATTACACACCATTCTTCCAAGCATTATAACCTGTCAGTATCATTCCGTCTGGGCTGGACACAATACATCAAAGTGATCTTTTTTGTGCCGGTTATGCTCACCGGTTTTGATCCTGCCGTTTTCTTTATTTGCCATCAGATAGAAGTGTTGTATCAATTTTGGATCCATACTGAGTACATTAAAAAGCTACCAAAACCTATAGAATATCTTTTCACCACTCCTTCGCACCACAGAGTTCATCACGCGACGAACCCGAAATATATAGATAAGAATTACGGTTCTACATTTATTATTTGGGATCGTATGTTTGGAACCTTCCAGCCGGAAGAAGAACGCCCGGATTATGGCATTACCACAAAAGTGGAAAGGCCATATAATCCCGTATATCTGGTATTTCACGAATGGGTAGCCATATTTAAAGACATGGCAAAAGCTAAAAATTTTAAGGAAGCCATGTTGATCATGTTCGCTTACCCCGGTAAATACAAGCCAACGGGTAAGAAGGTGCCGACGGTGGATAAAGTAGGTTCGGGTTAAAGGAGCGGGGCAACAATACGTGCCACAGAACCGAGTAACTTTTGTTTAAGAGGCCTTTTTCGCCAGGTTTTTCTGTCAAGTTTTTCAGAATATGCCAGGTCTTCCATAAACTGGTTTCTTACTCTCGTTGCTACTTTTTCATTGTACATGAAAGCATTTACTTCAGCATTGTATTCAAAGCTTCTGTAATCCATATTGGCCGTTCCCAGGCTTACAAGTATATTGTCCACCACAATTACTTTGGCGTGGATCATACCCCTTTCGTATAAGTGAACCTCTATGTCATTGGCCAGCATTTCATCTATATAAGTTTTAGAGGCGGCCTGTGCAAAAAGGGTGTCCGAATACTTTGGAAGAAGCAGTATAACCTTTACCCCGGACTTAGCCGTTGTTTTCAATGCTGTTAAAATGCTTTCCGGCGGTATAAAATAAGGTGTAGCGATCAATACTTCCTGTTTGGCAGCATTGATCACCTCGAAAAATGCTTCCATAATATTAGCATTATCTGAATCGGGTTCGCTATTGAGGATCATGCAATGGACATCACCTTCTTTCGATAAATTTTCCGGATAATAAACCCTTTCGGCGTGAATACTTTGACCACTTACAAAACTCCAGTTTAGCCAGAACAACGTCTGCAACACATATACTGCCGTACCATCAATCCTGCAATGGATGTCGTGCCAGTATAAATTGTTTTGCAGGCTGTTATCGTATCGGTCTGCGATGTTGATCCCTCCCAGAAAAGCGGCGCTACCATCTATAACTACAGTTTTACGATGATCCCTGAAGTTCACACGGTTGGCCAGACGGGTAAATATCACCGGGTTATATGGGAATATTTTTATCCCGGCGTCTTTCATTCTTGCAATATTTTCGTCAGGAAAGGAAGAGCTACCCAACGAGTCGTAAATAATACGAACTTCCACCCCACTTTTTACTTTTTCAATTAATATCTCTTCTATTTGAAGCCAAACCCTTCCCGTATCTATAATGTAATACTCCATATGTATGTGGTGCCTGGCGCTTTTCAGGGCTTGAATGAGAGCGGGGAATTTCTCTTCCCCATTTATATAGATCTGGACGTTATTGTTTTCAGTAAGTGGTGAATTGGCATTCCGCCAGAATAAAAACGGTAGCCGCCACATTTCTTTCATGAGATCCAGGATTTTCTGCCGATCATTTATAAGGTGTTTTTTATAAACCTCCATCCATTCACTTATCAGCTTTTCATCACGAATGGCTTTTCGGGAGAACATTTTTTGTTTGCGCAGATTGACCCCAAAGAAAAAATAGATCAAAACGCCGATAATGGGTAAAAGAACTAGAATAAGCAGGTATGACTGCGTCTTTAGTGGGTTTTTGTTATCGAGTAAAACACGGAAAAACAAAATAATCACTAACAGATAATATACACCGATCAGGCTATTGATAATAATGGCAGAAGTATCCATTCTTTAGGTGGAAGTTGATTTTTCTAATATCCTATGTATCCTTATGAAAAACAATGGAGAAATGGAATAAATTCATAGCGGAATAATCATGAAACAGTTTATATGATTCCATTATTTCAAGTTCCCCAGAAATGAATCAAAAAATATCTAAACATTTCTATAATAAAGTATTGACTTTGTAGTGGAAAAGTATAGGCATTTCGTTTATGAAGTACTTACTTTTTGGATGTAAAGTACTGACATTTTGAAAATGAAATAAATATACTGCAAATTATGGTTAGCGCGGCAGATAATAGTTGATTTTGAAAGTCAAAAAGACCTTATTAACACTTCGCATACATAATTAGCACAGTGAAGGAAGGGAGTTTTATTTCGGTTAAATGACCTAATAAGTATAGATCATTAACATACCAAACTTAAGCCCGGAAAGACAAAAATAAAGAGGCATTTTTCAATGCCTCTGTATTTTAGCGAATGTACAACTTGTTTTCAATCTTTTCGAAAAGCCCGCTGTCGAACTCCTGCAGTTGGTGGGCCGGCATACGAACCGTCATGTCTTCGTAATTGATTTCATAAAACCTATCTCCGAAATCGCTAAACATCATTCGGCGATGGTTTTCTTTAAGCTTCTCAAGAGCGAGAAGGTCTCCCTTCTCCAGCTCTTCCTGGTACATTACGGCACTTCGTGTCGAAATATACTCTGCCTGTTCATCTGATAAATGTATTGTAATCATATTGAGGTCTACTTCTTTAGTTCTAATTATGGTTCATAATTTAATATTTGCAAAAATATTAATAAATTTAGAAATCCAATCCTATATTCGTTAATAAATTGTAAATTTCTTATGAATTTAAAAATATCGCAATAAATATAACGTATATCAAACGAAAGGGTTGCCATGTGGAAAAACTACCACATTTTTGACCCGTTTTCCACGTCGTAAACTTCCGAAACCCTTCGAACACGCTGTAACGAAAAAGGCCTGTTTTTTGTTGTTATAATAAGTGGATCAACAAAATACCCATGTTTGAATTAACATCTATATTAACCGTAGGAGGCGTAATAACGCTGATTTTGACCTTTGTTGTTTTTGGCTATCTATTATGGTGGGTAGCACATAAAATTAACAGAAAAAACAAAGGCGCCTATAAAAAAAGGGCGAAAGAGTTTCGTTCGTCCAAAACCGTAGACTCAGGTTCAAATGCTTGACTTTAATTGGCAGGATTACCAATCGCAATTATCCATATTTATTAATGTGGTAATCGCTACCATTTTGGTAGCAATAATTGGATTGGAGCGTGAAACCCGTCATAAACCAGCAGGCTTGCGCACCAATATGATCATTGGCGGAGCTACCTGTTTATTCGTTTCACTTACAGGTCCGTTGATAGATTTCCTTGAAAAAACACAGAATCCCGAATTGTTACGCATTGATCCTATTCGTGTGTTAGAGGCTATTGTGGTAGGCATTAGCTTTATCGGTGCAGGTACAATTTTAAAATCAAAGGAAGAGCATAAGGTCTTGAACTTAACCACAGCTGCCACACTTTTAATATCCGGCTGTATTGGTATCGCTGTGGCCCTTCAACAATACTACCTGGCGATAGGTATCACGGCCTTACTTTTTACCATAAATCGCATTTTAAACCGCCGGACCTACCATAAGTAAACGAAAATCAGAAAAGGCGAAAAAGTACTTTTTTAATCGCTGATAACTTCTGCTATATTGCCGATTATATTTAGATCGATTGGCGATTCATATCTCAAAATATTTACAAAAAAAAGCGCTGGAAAAACCATGGAAGCAAGGTCTATACCGCACTCGATCAGGGGGTGGTCAGTGGATTTGCGTTTATGCTTCAGATATTATTAGCTGGGTGGCTGGGAATTTCAGTATTTGGGACATTCGCTATATTGAGGATCGCTGTATTGCTGAACAATGTTAATCAGGCTCTGGTCACATTTCCAATGATGACCTTGCTTACACGACAAGTCAACCCTATACAATACACTTTTGCAGTAGCCATTTTACAGGTTCTTCTTCTTCCCATATACACCTTTTTTATTTATTGCCAAAATCTTGGCCTTTCCATCATTTGACATTGAATTAAACGACGCCACATTTTATGAATTTGGCTCCCTGGCGCTTGGATATCAGATTTATGATTTTACGAGGAAATCATACTTTTCAGACCAAAAGTTTAAAAATGCATTATTTCTTGATTTAGGCAACATTTCTATTCAGATTATAGCGCTTTTATTTCTATATATTTCGAATAGATTGGGACTGCAGAATATCCTACTGGCTTTATCCGCCTACTATGTACTATCATTTGTACTTGTTTGTTGCAAGGCATCGCTTTTAAACCTAAACGTTGTTGTCCATACTTTTCGCAAACATTGGCGGTTTGGTTCGTGGCTTTTAGCCACTTCCACGATACAGTGGCTCTCAGGTAATTTTGTATTCCTTTTTACCGGAAGCATTGTGGGAAATGCGGCAGTAGGCATACTGAAAATCGGTCAAAGCCTTGTTGGGGCAATTACTTTCCTTTTTCAGGTTGTAAAAATTATTTACCACAGAAAGCCAGCGATCTATCAAAAATCCGATATGGAAGGTTTATGGCCAGAGATGCAGCTAACAATGAGAAAATTGGGTGTTTTAGTCATCCTATTTGCGACTTTAATTGCGGCTTTAGCTTATCCAATGGCCTCCTGGCTCTTTTCAGACGAAGTTGCTAATCATTATCATATGTATCAGGGATTTACCCTTTGGGCGATCTTATTTTTCCCTACATTTATTTATCGAATAGGCTTTAGAACAATAGAAAATCCCATATTATTTTTCTAGCCTTCTCCATTCATATTATCCTTAGCGCTTTACTGTCAATTTTATTGATCCCGATTGAAGGTCTGAAAGGTGCCATATGGACAATGATTTTGGCAAAAACAGGCATGGTGGTTTTTTACGTCATTGCCTTTTACATACAGCGCAAAAGTAATATCAATCCTGAGCGGATTTATTTATCTAAGTAAACTGTTTGACCCGTTTCAGCGCTCTTGCGTGCCGCATCCAGTATTTCCATAACGATCATGTTATTTGGCAATGCGGAAAGATCATACGGCCCTGGTTTTATTTCACCCTGTACAACTGAGGCAAAGTAGGCAAAAGGATCGTCCAATGGCGCCTTTCGGGAGCCATAATTGTATTTCTTTTCATCGTAACCATCATACCCTTCTGCGTAGCGAATTCTTAATTCATTGCCATTATCGACAAATATGGCCCCGGTTTCACCATACACTTCCATGTCCTTTCTTCCGATGGGCCAGTTCCAGGAGGCCTGAACGGTAGCTTTAGCATTCTTATAACTTAAAATGATGGTAGCCTCATCCTCTACATTGGGATGATACTTCGGTTGTAGTGTTTGAGTGACGGCAGTAACCGCAATCGGTCGCTCGTTTTGCATGAACCAGGTCATTATATTCACGCCGTAACAGCCAAAGTCCATCAAGGCCCCTCCGCCATTTAATTCGGGATCCGTCAGCCACTCGAGAAATTCTTTGCCAACCCCAATCTTTTCCGGTCCCCGGTGCCCATCTCGTACAATCACTTGTGTGAGTGAACCAATTTCATTCTTCTTCAAAAAATCGATGGCAGCATGAGTAGTGGGATACCAGGTAGTTTCATAATTAGTCAATAAATGAATGTCGTATTTCATGGCCAGTTGCTGCATTTCACTGGCCTGTGCCATATTCACTGCCAGTGGTTTTTCCACCATCACGTGAATGCCCTTTGGTGCACATGCCTTTACTACTTCTAAGTGTTCGAATGTAGTACCAAATGCCGTAACCGCTTCAGGTTTTTTTTCAATAAGCATCGTTTCGAGATCATCAAAAACCAGGTCTTTATCAAAGTCATATTGCGACATGAATTTTTCAACCAATGCCTTATTGGGCTCCGATATACCTACTATTTCAATATCACCACGATCTTCCCTGCCCAGTATCCAGTGTACGTGGCCATGTGTTAAGCCTGCAACACCGACTTTAAGAGGTTTTGTTTGTGCATTGATGGTATTTGTCAACATAGTCAATGTAAATAATATGAGCAGTATCCTGATCATGAAACCTAATTTTTAAGGAAGCAATTTAAATAAAATCAATATAAAAGTGAGCTGACAAGTATTACTTTACACGGATAACCAGTTTGCCAATCATTTTTCCATCACCAATTCTTTGTAGCGCTTCCGGAAGTTTTTCTAAAGGATAGACCTGATCAATTATCGGCTTTAATTGTCCTTTTGTGTAAAGATCAGACAAATAGTCAAGATCTGAAGTATTGGGTTGGTGTGTAACAACAGCTATCTTTTTAGAGCCCGTCATTGAATACAAGGTGCCCATCGACAATATATTGAAAAGGCATGAAGGCTTACCTCCAACCATTGCATAGTGTCCGCCTTTTTTCAGCACTTTGGCCACCGACCTTGCACTGTGCCGTCCCATAGGATCCAGAATTAGGTCATATTTGTCGCTGGTTTTGGTGAAATCTGTTTTGGTATAATCCAAAACATGAGTAGCGCCGAGTCTTTTCAATTGTTCAAGCTTATCACCATGATCAATGGCGGTAATATTACAGTCGTATAGTTGAGCAAGTTGTATGGCAAAAGTACCTACCCCTCCGCCGGCCCCATTGATCAAAACATCCATGCCGTTATCAATTTTAGCTTTTAGTCCTTGTAACGCCAATAAACCAGCCTGTGGAAATGCGCAAGCCTCATCATAGGTCATTTGTTCCGGTATCAAGCTCAGTTCAGAAGTTTTGGCCCTGGCAAATTCAGCAAAGCCGCCCCAGTGGTTACCTGAAAGATCACCAAATACCCGGTCACCTACTTTATATTTTTTAACCATATTTCCCACGGATACTACTTTACCAGCAATATCGCAGCCGATTATTTGTCTTTTGGGTTTGTTCAGGCCAAATAATAATCGATAAATTTTCGGTTGTCCGCTTAACAAATCCCAATCCCATGAATTGATGGAAGCAGATCTTACTTCAACCAAAACTTCGTCTTCGTTTGGAACCGGCGCTGGTATGTCTTCCAGTTTCAATTGTTCAGGTGTGCCATAATGGCGATAGACCATTGCCTTCATTGCTTATTCGGGTATTTGTATAACGATATGACCATTCTTGTGTCCTTCTTCCACATATTGGTGGGCTTCGGACAAATCAGATAACTTGAATTTTTTATCTATATAGGGTGAAAGATCCCCACTTGCCATTAAGGAGGTTAGGTAATCCATATCCTCAGGCTTATATGCTGCTAAACCTGCATAAATTTTTTTACTGCTAACCATACTATACCAAATTTTCTTAAAAATAAATGGAATACCCGGATTGGCCTGAATAAAACTACCGCCTGTGCGCAGCAATTTCAAGCACTTCGTTAAGGGAGCGCGCCCTGTTACATCCAAGATAATATCATAAGTTTTGTCGGATAAAGTAAAATCTTCTTTTGTGGTGTCAATCACCTGATCTGCACCCAGTTCGTGCAAAAAGCTGGTTTTACCGGGAAGTTCAGTAGCAATAACTTGTGCCTTCCACAATTTTGCCAGTTGTATGGCATAAGTGCCAATGCTTCCACCTGCACCGTGAATTAAGATGGTATCACCTGGCTGTATTTTAACTTTCCTGAGAAAATATAGGGCGTTTAGACCTCCTGTTGGAATAGTTGCGGCCTGTTCGAAGGAAACACCGTTCGGAATTGTAGCCATGGGGCGCTTTTCCGGTAGGCATAAATATTCAGCATAGGCGCCCAAGTTCATCTCTGTGCCTCCCAGAACTTTATCTCCCGGTTTGAAAAGTGAGACGTTTTGACCTACTTTATTGACCACACCGGCAAATTCCTGACCCAAAATTTTAATTCTCGGTTTTAATAAGCCCATATACAACCGTAAAGGAAGCCAATAACCCGGATCGATGTCAAAGCGCCTGAGTTCACAATCGCCTGCGGTAACGGTAGCTGCTTTTATGTGAATTCGAACCTCATCAGATTTTGGTTCCGGTTTGGGGACTTCTGAATATTTCAATACCCCGGGAGGGCCATATTGATTATAGGTCACTGCTTTCATGGATGGCGGTTGTCTTTAGGTATTTTAAATCAATTCTTTAAATATTTCGTCGCAGTATGATATCAAAATAGCAGAATTAAACGATTAATGACGCGTCATTTCATTATGCGGGTAGAATCGTGTATTGATGGTGTATATGCTATTTAAATGCAGTTAAAAGTAAATCTATTGTTTTTATATAGCGCTTAACTGCTTATCAGATGCAGATATGATAATGTTATATTGTAAGGTAAGAATGGATTATTTATATTGAATAACCATCAATAACCTATCAATGCTAGCCGATCTTCTCAAACAAACGCCTACCCAGGATATCCTTAGAGGACTAGAGAAAAAACTGTTGAAAGGTCGCAGGCAGAGGAAGATCAGAGGTTTTGTTCTGGTCGCCACACTTTTTATCAATGTGCTCATTTTGGTGGCGACCAATAAAATTGAATACATCACAAATGCCGGCAACTATATTTCACAGGCGTGGTGTTATTTGAAGTACTTTTTTGTATCCGGCCATCAAAAAGCGATAGAAAACTGCACCCCGGATATATATGCCATACTATTTTATCTGCTTTTAATCGTTTTAATAGTCGCTTTTATCCAAATATGGCGAAGTCATTTGATCCGTTTGTCAGAGGATCCCTTTCAATATACTTTTTGGGTTGAGGCATTTGAGTTTACGCATGAGCATTCTGATAAAACCAGCCCTCAAAATAGGTCTCCCGAATACAACCTCACTTCACTGCATGAAATGCTGCACCATGATCTCATTGAAAAATTAAGTGAGAGAATTGGTCGTTTATCCCTTTTGGAACTGGATCCAAATAAGCAATATGAAAATCTCAATTCCCATATTCAGGTAAAAGGCTATATTTCCCTCAGACAGGATACGCCTGGAAACTGGATTGTACACATCCGACCAAGGATCAGGATCGGGTCTTCCGAAGCTCCTTTTAACCTGACCAACCCTATTAAGCTTCCACTTGATATGGATCGGGAATCCATATCTTCCAGCCAATATAGTCAGGCGGTTGAATGGTTGTATTCCAGCGTTTCAACGGAGATTTATCAACAGATCAGCAAAGATCTAGATGAAAAAATCAAGCTGTTGCCTAATCGATTCCTCAAATCTGTGGCTTTATACAATGAAGCAGTGGATTTTATGGAATCCAATACCATTGATGCCTATAACTTATCGTTACAGCTATATGAAAAAGCTTATATCAACATCAATACGTCCTACCGTTCTTTTTTTAGCCGTACCCTATGGATCAACCAATGGTCATATCATTGGGGCATGATTTCTCTTCCTTATTGGCTTATTGACAAACGTTATCACCATGTAAAAGCTCAAATCGATAATGGATATGCGTTATGCAAGGTTTACCACATGTTCTTATCGACCTATACCGGGCGCGAAGGTGATCCGCTTTTTGATTTGCCTGGTAAATTGATTAGAACGGTACAAACTTTGGTCCTCATTCACAATTCACTTTTTCCAAAACGATATTCAATAACTCCATTTCGTCAAAAACAGGATATTTGGAAAGAATTAACTTCAGACCCGGAAATGGTCGTCAGGATCAAGTCATCGTTAAACAAGGCATATATTAATATTCCTGAGGACAGGCTATCCAGAAGATTGACATTTCGACCCAATGAAAAATCTTTAAAAGAACAAAGAGGTATTTTATTTGAAAGCCTTATAGTGCTCACATTGGTATATATTCTTCTTTTCGCAGATTTTCAGGCCAAAACACTTATGGAATTGGCACGGGCGATGGGTGTCCGGCAAGCGGACAGTAGTTTCTTATTCCAACTGGTTATGGCTGAACTATCGGCCAATATCGAAAAGCGGTTACATTATCTGAACCGTTCAATCCGAATGAAAAGTGATTTTGAAGTGACACAATTCAGCTTTGCAAGATGGAAAGAATTAAAAGTACGGCAGGAAGGTGTGATTACTTCTGAGCGATGCGAGGAAGTACTCAAGGAATATGAATCTGTACTTAGTATCAATCCGGGAAATATTATAGCGCTTGCTTCTCAGGCCTATTTGCATTGGCTTACGCATAATATTGATCGCGCCGAAATATTATTTAACCGGGCAAAGGACGTCAAAACCATTATTCGGGAAACCTACATTGCACCGATTAATTACGGTCTGGCCAGATTGGCTTTGGAAAAACTAAGGTTTAACCGATGTTATGACTTATATCGGCAAGCATTATTTTCAGATCCTGCCATTGCTATTTATAGTTACTATTTTCAGGAAAAGCAATCAAAGGGTATCTTTTACTATGATCTAATGGGGCCACAAATTCTGGAACGGTTTCAACAATTTCATGATTTCTTTAATCAGGCCGAAAAGAAAATGTCCTACCTGTACCATGAAGATGACCTATTTGATTTAGATGCGCTTCATAAAAGCCTGTTAAAACATGAAAGTCACGGAGTGTTTGATCCAACCTGGGTAGAAGCTTTCAGATGGAAAGGACTTAGTTTGAAACGTATTTTGGCAAAATACACAGAATCTAAAGGCGCTGAAGGTGATAGTCTAAAGGAAGGCATGCTTTCATTTCTGAATTTCCCCTTTTTGAGTAATGATTATAAAATTGCGGGGAGGAAAAGCCTGAAGAGACTCCGAATGAATATTGATGATGCCATAGAGGGCATAGAACCCTACCAGGAAGGTAATTTGAGGGATTCGGAAAGCAAGCAAATATCTGACTTAGTCTGGAATGGCGTAAAAAGCTTTGTTTATAATGACTATGGAAACGCTCTGTTCAATTATTATAACCGATTTGGTAATTATCATGACCTAAAGAAAGTGATTAAAATTTACACCACTGCCCTATCAGCCGATCCAAATAACAAAGTTATTCACTATAACCTGGCTTTTGCGCATCTTCACAGCAACAATTTACTATCCAGTTATCAACATCTTAACTATTCTCGCAAACTTGATAATACATGGATTGTCCCCATACATGACAGCGTAAGGAGATTAACAGGAGAACAGCTTAACCGTGAAGCCTCAGAAAGCATGCCGATACCAAGTAAAACCATTGATGACAGTACTACACCACCGGAAAAGCGATAAAAAAGATGACCTACGAATCGTTTAAAAACATAGAAACCAAAAAAAACTACCTGGAAAATCTTAATCGAAATATATTAGATGCCCTTGGCATGTCTAATTTAGATGAGATAATTCCAAAAGCTGCCACGGGAAGTTTATTAGAGAACAGTAATTTACAAACAGGAAGTGGAAATAAGCAAGAACAAATCGGTTCTGGTCATGTTGATCAACAGTTATTTCAGATATTTAACACACCTCACCTATGCCAAAAACTTCAGGGGTATAGCTTGAAAAACTGGGAATATGAAGATGTCGAAATCCTCACTTCACTTGTCCAATTTTGGAGTACGAACCATCCTGATCTAAATGTCGAAAATCGTATTGCATTAATTGATTTCCTATTGGATAATTTCAATCCGGGAAGTTATGATCTTCTAAGGTTAAAGGAAGAACATGTAAAACAGAAGAATGAAGCAGTACCGGAACATCAAAAAGTAGAACACAGAGTCAAAACATGGGTTGAACAAGACCCTTTTAATTACCTGAATATCAGAGATATATTTAGATTTTCCAATTCAGTAGATGAGGCGCTCGAATATATTGAACAAATAATCCCTTATAGAGAAAATGATGATACAGAATGTTATGCATGGTATTGTTACAGTATAAGTCAATTATTATATGAGTATGAGGCGCTCAGTCAATCGGAATATTGGTTGTCAAGAGCGCTTGCCATATTGCCCAATGAAGTTCGATTTATTAACCACAAAGGATTGATTGCATTTAAAAAGAGAGAATTTGACACTGCTTTACCCCTTTTCGAATTAGCTGATAAAATCAATCCTTATGAGGAAGACATTGTATATAAGGGTAATATGGCGCATACGCTGCTTAATTTAGCTTCTCAAAATAACACAAACCGGAAGGAATATTTAAAACAGTCTGAAGAACTTTACATTGAATGCCAGCAAATATCAAAAAACCTTAAATACTTTTACAACATTGCCGAATGCCAGTACCTACAATATAGGTTTGAGGATGCCATAAATTCCTTTCTTAAATCTCCCAATACGGATAATGATCATGCCACTATTGCCGGTTTTCACAATAAATTGGGCAATTTATTTTATGATGATAAGCGATATATGGAAGCCATAGATGCATATAAAAGAGCAATAGACCTCGACCCAGATAAAGCAATTTATTATGGTAATTGTGCAATGGGTTATCGCTACGACAATAACTATGAAGAGGCAAGAAAGTATTTCCTATTTGCTATTCGTGTATCTTCTTCTGATGAAGAAGCTGCCAAATACCATAATCATATGGGCGTTTTAAGCCATTTTGAAAAAAATTACAATCAGGCAATACTGCATTATGATAATGCCATTATACTACATAATACAAACAGTTTATACCACAGGAACAAAGCTAATGCAGCATACAATATTCCAAATTATGACACTGCATTTAAGCATTATCAACTAGCAGCGGGTTTCGAGGCTGATTTAAAAGTAAAAGCTATGGATCTTAATTTCGCAGGTTTATGTTGTAGCAGAAGAGATAAATTCGAAGAGGCGCTGGAATTTTATCTGAAAGCGCATGAAAATGACCCTGATAATGAACTTTACCTTAGTAATACCGCCTTTATGTACCAAAGGCTAAAAAAATATGACATCGCAATTGATTGGTATAATAAGGCAATTCGTATGGAAAAGAACCAGGCACAGAATTACTACTATTTGGGCAATCTGTTTGTTGAGCTAGGTCAAAAAAACAATGCCAGAATGAATTACGAGAAAGCTATCGTCCATGATCCTCAAAACAATACTTACATAACTGCTCTTGGAGAGTTAAAGGATTAAATGGATATAAATGCTGTTGAATACTAAGTCAAATAATTTGGAATTCAACCCTTCTAAAACAATAAAAAAAGTCTTTTCTCTAGTAGAAAAAAGACTTTGTGGTTAAGGTTATTTTTAACCTGAATCATGCATTAACATTCTATTCCAATTCCTAACTAATTCAATATCAAGCATTTACGAACATTTTGATACTCACCGCGATGGTTAACCACGCCTCCGTGCCAAAATAACCCTAAACACTTGATCTTATTGCATCTTGGGCTTTCATAACGAATCCTGATGTATGATCCAGGTTTAAGAATCTACATCCAGAACACAATGTACAGAAAGGCCACTATGGCTACAATACCAATGGCCCAAACATTGAATGTGACACTGGTTCTAAAGAAAGTAGCCGGATCTTCGATTTCGATAGCTTTCGGGTCGGCAATATCCATTTTGACATTGGTATAGAAAATAACGCCCAACATCAACATCATAGTACCCATCATAAATATGGATTCAATACCAAGTGATGAATAAGCCGGAACCAAAATGGCGCCTATTGTGAGCATGATCAGACCAATACCGGTAAAAATATAGGATGCTTTTAGCGTGCTTCCACTATGCCTATCACCGGCACTCACATGTTTTACCTTGTGTTTGTTATCCGTAAAACTGATCACAGAAGCAACTGCACATAAGATGATAAACACGTAGCCCATTCTTAGGATAAACGGAATATCCGGTAATACTGCTTTAATGAAAATGCCCATTGGTATGGTTATTATTGCTGTCCAGAAGGCTGCCCTTGAAGTGATCTGTTTCCAGAATAATCCCATGGCAAAAACCACTACTACTCCTGGATAAATGAAGCCCGTATATTCCTGAATATACTGGAACACCTGATCGAGGTTGTTGAGAAGTGGGGCGAATGACATAGCAATGATTATAGAAATGATTGCGGCTACCCTCCCTATTAAAACTAAATTTTTATTCGTTGCCTTAGGGTTTATGAACTCTTTGTAGATATCCATTGTAAAAATGGTAGATGTGCTATTAATCATAGAAGCCAATGAGGAAACAATAGCCGCTGACATTGCAGCAAATGCTAGCCCCCGAACACCTGCGGGAACAAAATTTTTCAACAACCAAGGGTATGCTTCATCAGATTTAGTGATCTCTCCAATTTCCTCTATCGGTTTTCCTATCATTACAGAAAGCTCGGCAACGTTGTAATTATTAACCAAAACGTAGGCCGTGATGCCAGGTATAACTACTAACAAAGGAATAAATATTTTGAGGTATCCGGCGAACAGTAATCCCTTTTCGGCGTGATCAATTGATTTTGCTGCTAATCCTTTTTGTATGATAAATTGATTAAAACCCCAATAACCCAGATTTATTACCCACATTGCACCCAGTAAAATACCTAGACCTGGTAAATCTTTAAATGCATCTTTCACCCCAAAATCACCATCGGGAACCGTTTTTCTGCCTTCTTCAATGATCATGGCGAAATGATCGCGCGCTCCTTCATAAATCACTTCGAAACCATTCAGAATACTTCCTGCACCTACTGCGTCTAATGCCAAAAATGTGGTAAAGAGCCCTCCCATTACAAGAAATATCACCTGAATCACATCCGTCCAGGCTACGGAAGTTAAACCTCCGTAAATGGAATATATACCTGAAAAGACCAATAAGCCGATGATACCATAAATCAAGGGTACACCTAATATATTTTCCAGTGCCAATGCCCCGAGGTAGCTTACTGAGGTCAGGTTGACGAACACGTATACCAAAAGCCAGAAAATGGCAAAAAACGAACTTACCGTTCTGTTAAACCGCTGGTTAATAAATTGAGGCATCGTGTAGATACCTTTCTTTAAAAAGATAGGCAGGAAATATTTCGCTACTATAATTAGCGTAATGGCTGCTATCCATTCGTAAGCTGCAATGGCCAGTCCTACCGCATATCCGGAACCTGACATCGCAATAAAGTGCTCTGCCGATATATTGGCAGCGATCAGTGAAGCGCCTACTGCCCACCAGGTAAGTGAATTGCTGGCGAGGAAATAGTCATTTGCTGTTTTCTCGACCCCTTTTTTCGAACGGGACACAAATAGTCCCATCGAAATAATTATGATACAGTAAACAATAAAAATGACATAATCAATCGTCGTAAAACCCATGATTTTGTTTATTTAACGCTAAAAATAAATTTGGTGGTGCTGTGATAAGACGCTCCCGGTTCCAATACAACCGAAGGAAAATCCGGTTGATTGGGAGAGTCAGGAAAATGTTGTGTTTCCAGACATAAACCTGAACGAAACTTATATCTCACGCCATTTTTACCTTTTGCTTCACCATCTAAAAAGTTTCCTGAATAGAATTGAATGCCGGGCTCGGTAGTAAAAACTTCCAACAACCTTCCACTTTTGGGTTCATAAAGTCTGGCGGCAAAGGCCATCTTATCCTCACCATCATTGAGCGCCCAACAATGGTCGAATCCATTCGCTATTTCCAGTTGGTTATTGTCTATGCCAATATCAACGCCAATCACTTTTGATTGGGAGAAATCAAAGGGAGTACCCTTTACCGGTCTTAATTCTCCGGTGGGGATCAACGTATTGTCCACAGGCAGAAAACGATCGGCATTTATGGTTAATTGATGATCCAGTATATCATCCTCCATTGCAGTTAAGTTGAAATAGCTGTGTTGGGTCAGGTTGACAATAGTAGTTTTATCAGTTTTGGCTTTGTAGTCGCAGGTGAGCGAATTGTCATGGCCCAGCATATAGGTTACTGTTACCTCCAGTTTTCCGGGATAACCCTCTTCCATATTTTCGCTGGTATAGGTAAGTACGAGGCCTTCTCCTTCTTCATTTTCAAAAGGTTCGATATCCCAAAATACCTTATCAAATCCTTTATCGCCACCATGTAAATGATTACCGATATTATTTTGGACCAGTGAATAAGTAGTATCGTTAAGTGGGAATTTGCCTTTAGCAATTCGATTCCCATATCGACCGATAATAGCCCCAAAATAAGGATTGAACTTTAAATAATCATCCAGGTTGTTGTAACCCAGTACTACATCTTCAAATTCACCATTTTTATCAGGTACGATCAGGTTAGTAATGATACCACCATAATTAATAACCCCTGCCATGAGGCCATTTTTATTGGAAATCGTATATCTTTTAACCTGACGTCCATCGGGCATTTTGCCAAAATCTGTTACTTTATTCATTTGATCAATGGTATTCCCTTTGTCATTTTTATTAGCTGTACATACCGACAAGAAAATTAGGGCTAGAATGAACAGTGATATGTTGTTTTTCATGATCTGGTAGCTTAAAGTTCGTTTTGGAATAATTGATAATACACCTTATTCCATTTGAATTGATTAATGAATTCATTGGTAGATTCGTTTAATCATAGATATGAATTGAAATCGTTATTGCTTAATTTCAATGAATACTTAATGCATTTGCCTTCCTTCCAAAGGGCATGCCAATGCACCTTGCTTCCAAGTGTTTCACCCTTATAGGTATTCACTAATACGGAACGAACTGAATCTGGTCCAAAATCGAGGCCAATTGCATATGATTCCATTTATTATATTATACTGGTTTATGCTCAACTGTTTTTATACGTACTTTGTACACTTAAAGTTAAGCAATTATTTCTAAACACAAGATTTAATGATCAAATACTGTTGGTACATTTATAGTGAAATAATTATCGAGTCGTCTATATTCAATATATTTAATTCTTGATCTTAATTGCCATTCTCTAAATAAATACCTTATTTTCAATATCCCATGTTCCAAAAAATTGACTTATGATTTAAAAATTGCTGTTATGTAAGGCTATTAAACCATCAGCAGAAGAGAACAATTACTATTCAAAAAGATTTATACATAAACACCTTACCATGAAAAAGTTACTAATTCCATTAATCCTGACCGGTATCAATTTCACTCTTTTTGGCCAATCTTCATGGCTTGAAATTGATCGAAAGCATCATGATATCAACAAAAAGGGCATGACTGTTTTAGGTAGTTGGGCGGTTGGAAATATTGTACTGAATAGTTCATTGTTAATTGCCGGAACTAACGATAAAAGAACAGAAGCCTTTTATCAGATGAATATTGGGTGGAATGCGGTAAATCTGGCGCTAGCCATTCCGGGTTTTATAAATGCAAGAAAAAAACTTCAAGATAGCAATAAACCTGATAATGCTGCTGACATCATGGAAGAAGCACATAATATTGAAAAGATTTTATTGCTCAATACCGGTTTAGATGTAGCATATATGGCTGCGGGAGGCTGTTTGATGAATATTCAAACTTCAGATATTGATCGAAAAATGCAATTTGAGGGATTTGGTGCAGGGCTCATATTACAGGGCGGCTTTTTATTCGCCTTCGATATTATTATGTATGTTATGCATAGAAAAAATGGTCGTAAAATAAATGAGTTAATGAGAAATATTACCGTTTCAACAGGCCGAAACGGATTTACAGTGTCCTGGAAAATTGGAGGCTGATACAAGAGGCAAAACCGCCCCTACCAATAATGGCTGATCCTTTGATGTTTTTTTATGTTTTCCAGTTTTTCGGTCGTTAATGGTTTACTGATAAACTCTATCACACTATGATAGATTTTTGATTTTTCATGATCCAGTGGATCAATGCTGGAAGTTAGCATCACAACATCTGGCCCGGAACCCGGATGATAAAATTCTTTTTCAAAAATGTATAAAAACTCCCACCCATTCATATGAGGCATATTAATATCCAGAAAAACCAATCCTGTTCTCTCGCTTATTTCCAGTGACCTGAGTTGTTCCATGGCTGATTCCGCACTTTCAAATTGTATCACTTCACTTGCAAAATGATTTCTTGTGATCGCTAAATTACCTATGTAAAGCGTTACATCATCATCTACTAACATTACTTTTTGAGGCATATTTTACCTTTGGGATGAGTTAAAATTTTTAAAAAAGGATGAAGTAAAAAATGATATGTGATTTAAACCTTTATATTGATATTGTTCTACCGTACAGCAAGATTTAAATAATAAATTAATGGGATAAAGTGCCAATCACTCTAAGTGAAGACGGTTTAACCGTAATCTGAACAGGTCCTTGTACAATCTTAGGCTCTCCATCAATATGCATTTCCAATTCTTTTTCCAAATCTAAAATGCATTTTCCGGCAGTAAAGCTTTGATAATAGGGCGAAAGATGAATCTTTTTAGAGAACAGCTGCCATGCCAGTACAGGTGCAGCGTACCATGGAAACGGTCTTAAAATCGCAATATGAATCAACCCGTCATTTAATTTGGCATCCGGGGCAATGAATGCATTATTACCAAACTGTCGACTATTGGCAAAGGAACAAAGAAATACTTTTTCATCAACCTTTTGCGTTTCGTCCAGAAGCATTTTGATATGCAAAGGCTTATAAGTATGCATCAACTTCAAAGTAGCCTGAATATAGTTCAAAAACCCTCTTGCTTTCATTTTATCAAAAAAATGAGCCACCCGGGCGTCAAAACCAATTCCTGCCATATTAACGCACGGATGGTCGTTTAGTAGAAGTGTATCAATATGAATAGGTGTACTTTTTTTCAGTAGGTCAAAAGCTTTTTTCTTATTCATGGGTATACCCAATTCACGTGCCAGACCATTTCCTGAACCATTGGGTATGATGCCCAGTGGAATATCCGTATTAACGAGCCCTGAAGCCACTTCATTTACAGTCCCGTCCCCTCCTATGGCAGTTACGATTAAGTATTTATCTCTGTTTTTTTTGGCTAATTCGGTTGCGTGCCCCGGGGATTTAGTCCTTTTTATCTTAAATTTTGCCTCTGAAGCGCCATTTACACCAAAGATTTCTGTTTTCAGCGCCTTTTTCTTTCCTGCCGCGGGGTTAAAAATTAGTAGAATCTTGTTCTTAAGTCCATTGTTACTCATTTCCAAAAAAATTACTCACGTCAAAATAAACCCTAAAATATTGATAAAATTGAATGTTTGGATATAGTTATCAAAACTTAACACAGAAATGGATAAATCTTTTATGATCGTTAATATTTTGCCAAACTTTTAGTATTTGATATAGTTACCAAATAAATCCAATATTTAGTTTGAGCAAATCCAGAGACCTCACTTCCGGCTCGATCAGGCAACATCTCATACAACTCACCATTCCAATGATCTTTGGATTATTGAGTTTAGTGGCGTTTAATTTAATAGATACCTATTTCGTGGGGCAATTAGGTGAAGATCAATTAGCTGCTTTAAGCTTCACTTTCCCTGTAATCATGATTATTTTTAGCCTAATTCAGGGGATAGGCATTGGCGCCACTGCGCTTATTTCACGCTCTATAGGAAAAAATGACCGCGAAAAGGCAGCCAGGGAAACAACTGATAGTTTATTCCTTGCAGTAGCGCTGGCAGGTATTTTTGTGGTTGCAGGCCAATTGACAATTAAGCCTACTTTCCGAATGCTGGGAGCTTCTGAAGAAGTATTGCCTTACATAGTAGAATACATGCAACCCTGGTATTGGGCAATTCTATTTGTGGTTATACCATTCGTTGGAAATAGCGCTATCAGGGCAACCGGTGATGCCCTGACACCAAGCCTTATCATGTTCTTTGCCGTAGTGATCAATGCCATATTAGATCCTTTACTCATATTTGGTTACGGCCCTTTTCCTGCATTAGGCATTGGGGGCGCTGCTTATGCCACCGCCATCAGCAGAGGTATGACCATGGTATTGTCACTTCATGTACTGAATAACAGGGAAAAATTGATCACGAGGCATATCCCCAGTTTTGAAGTACTCAAAGGTTGTTGGAAGTCTATTTTGTATATCGGTTTGCCATCCGGAATATCGCGTATGATCACCCCTCTGGCAGTAGGTGTAGCCACAAAGCTTCTTGCACAACATTCAGCAGCTGCCGTAGCAGCTTTTGGTGTAGGCACGCGGCTGGAATTCCTGGTTTCCAGTGTTTTAATCGCTCTTTCCGCTTCGATAGGCCCGATTGTTGGACAGAACTTAGGCAAAAACAATTTTAAAAGGATATCTTCAGCGGTTAAAGAGTCAACATGGTTTGCCATTTTATGGGGCTTTATCTTGTCGGTTATGCTTGCGATTGTGGCAAAACCTCTTGGAGCACTATTTACCGACAGCCAGGAAGTAGTGGAGTATTTGTCGCTCTATTTGTACATCGTTCCCTTTTCATTTGGTTTTCAGGGCGTTGTGCTGATTATTAATTCCAGCCTTAATACTTTAAATAAACCCATTGATGCTTCACTTCTCGTACTTGCGCAAAACTTTTTCATCTATATTCCGGGCTCCTATGCGGGCTCTGAGTTGCTTGGTGTTTCAGGTATTCTTGGCGCCATAGCGCTGGCATACGTTGTTGGAGGTATAATTTCTGTTTACTGGCATAGGCGCACCATTGATAACCTTCAAAAACATGTTCACGTTGAATAAGGTAAGGGTCAATTAATTTGTAAATTAATATTTATGATTTGTTATATTTGCCCTACAAATAACCTTCTGGTTTTAAATACTATATCGGGAACGTAATTCATGAAAGAATCTACAAAAAGATCAGTTTGGGAAGAGAATTATTCATATTTGGAAAATTTTCTTGAAGAAAACGGTCGATTTCCTACAGTTAAAGAGAACTCACGAATTCACAATTGGCTGCGATATCAACGTTATCGTTTCAAAAAAGGCGAGCTTTCTCCAAAAAAATCAAAAAAATTAAAAGAAATCGGGTTTTTGCTTTCCAAAAACAACAACGATGTACTTTGGGAACGAAGGTATGAACTTCTGAAAGAGTATATTCGAAAAGGATTTGACCCGAATGTACCCCGGAAGCCGGACAACAAAGGTGTTGAGTATATCTTATCGAACTGGTTAAACAAGCAAAGGTACAATTTCCGAAAGGGAATATTGCCTCTCGATAAAGCCAAAAAGCTGGAAGAAGCGGGCGTATATTTCAGTTGGAAACAATACCATTTCGAAAAGAAATACCAACAACTGAAATCATTTTACAAAAAACACGGCCATTTCGAGGTACCCTATACAGGTAAACATAAAAAGCTGAGGCAGTGGATTGATCAGATTAGAAGCAAAAGAAAAGAACAACTCACCCCAGAACAATTGCAAGCCCTAAATGAATTAGGCCTTCCTTTCAAAAGTTTGACAAAAAGGGTAAAAGAAGCTCGGGAAAAGCAAAGTGAGGCTGAACTGAAAATGCAATTCAGTAAATTGAAAAAAAAGGATAATAAAGACAGAAAATAAAGTTTCACTCATAAAAAAACCGGGGGGCGCCTCCGGTTTTTAATTTCTTCTGAGATGTTTTTTCTCGTGTTTATTTTACGGAATCCAACATCTCGTTGACCAATTTTTTACCTTCTTTGCTGTAATTGTCCACTTTCTTGTTGTATTCGCGTTTAGCTTTGTCCCACGATTCGTGGATGACGTCATTAAGATCGTCTTTTACGTCTTCAGCCCTTTGAACAATTTTTCTTCTTGTTCTTTTACCACTTGCTGGCGCTAATAGTATTCCCATAGCCGCACCTGCGGCGGCGCCAATTATAAATCCTCCAAGTGTTTTTAAATTACTATTCATAGTTGTTGCTATTTGTTGATTGGTTTTGATGTTTTCAAAACATTCTACTAATAATTACGCAAATCGCATACCATTGGATGGTGTATTCTAAAAAAATACAATTTTCAGCCTACTGTTATTGCAAAGCTTCAACAATTAAATTTGAAGAGTCTGTTATGAATGTGAAATTGACAAAAAACCAAAAGTAACACCTTCAGTATTTAAAAGTTCTGACCATGCGCTTATCATCAATCAAAAGTTAATAAACATTTGAAATACAACAACTTATATGATCCTCCAAATCCTTGTCAAATGTCAGGTCAGTTTCCATAATACAATAAAATGTTTTCATGCTTTTTAATCTAAGAGGTTAATTCTTAATAAAATCACAACGTTTTCTGTATCGTCAGGGACCCCCTTGTATACTTCAAATTAAACTTAAGTATTTATTTGGAAAACGTGGTAATAGTTCGACATGTTGTCGGCTATTGTGGAAATTAATTCACAAAATGTAAAATTTGATAATGACTAGTTAACTAGTTAAAAAGTGCGCCAGCAATTGTGGCGGTCAACATAGTAGCCAATGTTGCGGCGATCAAAGCCCTGAAACCTAATCTGGACAAATCGGCCTGCCGATTTGGCGCCATTCCACCAATTCCTCCTATTTGAATGGCAATACTGCTGAAATTAGCAAACCCACATAATGCGTAAGTGGATATAATAATGGATTTTTGACTCAAAAGACCGGCAGCTTTTAACTCTGCCAGACTGAGATAAGCAACGAACTCATTAATTACTGTTTTTTGCCCCAGTAAACTACCTACAAGAATTGTTTCAGACCAGTCTACACCCATCATAAATGCCAGGACCCTGAACACCTGACCCAGGATATATTGAAGGGAAAACCCATCAAATGCGCCCCCGGTAGAAAATATGACAAAATCGTTGAGTCCTGTATAATGGCCAATTCCATCTACAAGTATCCAGTTTAAGGTATAAATGATCGCTATAAAGGCGAGCAACATTGCTGCGATATTAAGGGCAAGCTTTATTCCATCAGAAGCCCCTTTGGCAAGCGCATCAATTAAGTTGACTCCCAGGCTGCCCTTGCTTACCTTCAGACTCCTGTCAATTTTATCGGGTTCATTTTCCGGAATGAATATTTTCGACATAACAATGGCTGCCGGTGCATTCATAATGGAAGCACTGAGTAAATAAGTGGCAAATTTGGCTTGCTGTACCGGGTCCCCCCCTCCAAGAAAAGAGACGTATGCCCCTAATACGCTTCCGGCAATTGTGGCCATCCCCCCTGTCATCAGGCAATTGAGTTCTGACTTGGTCATGTTGTTGATAAAAGGACGAACAAGCAGAGGCGCCTCCGTTTGTCCCAAAAAGATATTACCGGCCGCAGAAAGACTCTCTGCACCGGAAAGCCTCATAGTTTTAGCCATGATCCAGGCAAATCCATAGACTATTTTTTGAAGAATACCTAAATAATATAAACCCGCGGTTACGGAAGAAAAGAAAATAACGGTTGGAAGAGCTTGAAATACAAATAAAAATCCAAGGCTATGGTTCACATCTTGTTGGGCCTCACTGTTTTTAGCCAGATCGCCATATAAAAATTCTGCCCCTTTTAGGGCAAAGTTCAGAAACTTTACAAAAGCACTTGAAACAACGTCAAAAACATTCTGTATGAAATCAACTTTACCGATTAAAAGGCCGAAAATAAGTTGTATAACGATCCCGGCAATTACCAGGCGCCAGCTCACTAATTTTCTGTTTCCAGACAAAAAATAGGCGATAGCAATAAGGCTGACCAGCCCCAGAAGTGCTCTTAAAAAATCCAGCATGCATTAATGAGGCTAGTTTCTTCTATTCATTTCATCCCTGATCTTGGCGGCACGCTCATAATCCTCATTTTTAAGCGCCTCGTCCAAAAGGGTTTTTAACTTATCGGTGGTAAAGTCTTCTAAAGATTCTTTCGTACCCGGATCTTTTTCAGTTTCCGATTTAGGTATCTCTTCTGTTAAATCCCCGGTATCCTCATCGGCCTCATCGGTAAGTACAATACCAGCTTCAGCTAAAATAGTCTCATACGTAAAAATCGGGACGCTAAACCTCAGGCCTATGGCAATGGCATCGGAAGGCCTGGCATCTATCTCAAAACTTTTTTGTCCGTCGCTACAAACAATTTTGGCAAAAAACACACCTTCCTTGAGGTCGGATATGATAATCTCTTCAATAGTAAAATTAAAGGTATGGGCAAATGATTTGAAAAGATCATGCGTCATGGGCCTGTTGGGAATGATCTTTTCAATTTCAATTGCAATGGCCTGGGCTTCAAACATACCTATTATAATGGGAAGGCGACGTTTTCCAGTCGCCTCACCCAATACTAATGCAAATGATCCGGATTGTGATTGACTCGACGAGAGTCCTAGTATTTCCAGTTTTAATTTGTCCAAAATGATTTATTTTAACTTCTTAACTGCTTCAATCAGCTTAGGTACCACCTCAAAAGCATCGCCTACTATACCATAATCGGCTGCTTTGAAAAACGGCGCTTCCGGGTCTTTGTTTATTGCCACCAGAACCTTAGATGAATTCACACCTGCAAGATGCTGAATGGCGCCCGAAATTCCAACTGCAATATATAGATTTGGACTTACTTTTACGCCGGTTTGTCCTACGTGTTCATGATGCGGACGCCATCCGATATCAGATACCGGCTTGCTGCACCCCGTAGCTGCGCCAAGTTCTTTCGCAAGTTCTTCGATCATACCCCAGTTTTCCGGGCCTTTAAGACCACGGCCGCCTGAGACAACTATTTCAGCTTCAGTCAACAGGACATCACCTTCTGCTACTTCACTGCCTGTGATCTGTGCTCCAAAATCAGCATCATCGAAGGTCACATCGAATTTTTCAACTGTGGCCTGTCCTCCGTCCTCTTTAAGTGCGACCACATTTTTCTTGATGCCAAGAATTTTCTTATCTGTGGTTAGCGAAACGTTGGCAAAGGCTTTTCCTGTATAAATGCTTCTCTTAACCGTAAAACCATTGCTGGTATCCGGCAATTCACTTACATTGGTCGCAATGCCCGCACCGTTTTTAATGGCCACTTTGGCAGCAACAATATCGCTCAAAGACGATTTGGCCAGTACCAGGATATTGGCTCCTGTGTGATCCATAGCCTGAGCAATAGCCGTGGCATAAGCAGCAATATGCCCCTGGTTCAAACGTTCATCTTCGACATGTAAAACTTTTTGCGCACCATTTTTTCCGAGCGCCTCCATTTCAGAAGCATCAATTGTACCGAGCGCCAGGGCGGTAACGTCGCCACCCATTTCCAAAGCATATGATATGGCCTCCAGAGATGATTTTTTAATGCTGCCATCGGCGCTTTCTGCAAATACTAATATTGACATGTTTTTAATTGCTTTTTCGTTCCACCATTTGTTACAATACCTTTGCTTCGTTGTTGAGCAAATTCACCAATTCCGCCGGATTTTCCGGATCAACGAGTTTTACCTCTCCTTTTTCAGGTGGCAACTCAAACTTTTCAGCGCTTACCTGTACCGTTTCCTCAGTAGCAGGCACAACATTCAACGGTTTTGTACGGGCCGTCATTATTCCCCTCATATTGGGTATTTTCCATTCTGCAATCGGTTCCTGACAGCCTGCAACAAATGGCAGTTTAACCTCCAAAAACTCCTTACCTCCTTCTATTTCCCTTGACATTTTAGCCGTATCACCTTCGATATCAAGCTGCATTACCGGTGAAAAAGATGGTAAATTCAATAACTCACCTACCATGCCATGCACCAGGCCGCTGTTAAAATCGATAGATTCACGACCCATTAAGATCAGATCATACGCCCCCTCTTTGGCATAGTGGGCTATATTTCTTGCCACCGAATAACTATCCAGTGGTTCTGCATCCACCCTTATGGCGTCATCAGCGCCAATTGCTAATGCTTTTCTTATGGTAGGTTCGGTTTCCGCTGTACCAACATTCAATACGGTAACACTTCCTCCATGAGCCTCCTTGAGCTCAACAGCACGCGCCAAAGCATAATCATCATATGGCCCTATGATGAACTGCACGCCATTTTTATCGAACTTCGTATTGTCATCTGTAAAGGCAATTTTTGAAGTCGTATCAGGCACGTGCGTAATACAAACCAAAATTTTCATAATAAATCAGATTTATGTTCCATAATTGTTTCAAGCGTGAAATTATAATAATTTGGCAAAAAATCGTAAAGATTCATCCTAAATGAAAAATGATCGTTTAGCCCAATTGTTGGCCTTTTTTGAAGAAGATCCTTCAGATTCTTTTACTCTTTATGCCATAGCGATAGAATATTTGAAAGTTGATCAATCTAAATCATTGAAATATTTTGATCAGCTACTGAAGCAGCATCCTGAATATTTGCCTACATACTATCACGCAGCAGCAGCATATTCCGAATCCGGACAAAGGGATATCGCTGAAATGATCTACAAAAAAGGTATTTCTCTTGCTGAAAAGCAGGGAGATCAACATGCACTTTCTGAGCTTAAAAATGCATACACCAATTTTGAAATGGATGACTTAATATGATTATATTACGCATGTAATATATTTTGTTTTATATTAAAAAATGATTACTACTAAGGATATTCTTTATTGTTAATAATAGTCCTATTCAAATATTTGAGGCATTCCAAATTTTAGTTTTTCGCTTCTGCGTATTTCACTTAGGTGTATCTCTGATGCTTTTTTTATTATTTAAAGCATTATATCAACCACTTTAGACGAATACATTACGCATTCATCGAAGCGGGCCCAATTCATACATAAAGACAGGCATCCGATTTAGTTATAACACAACGAATTGGTACATTTCTGCATATGTTTATAACAAGGGAAGGGGTTTTTAAACTTAAACTGCGTTTGATATGTTAGCAGATTCAACAATGCACATCAACCGGGAATCCGATTTTGGGTCCGACTTTGCTTTTTTTAAATCAATATTCGACAAAGCCCCATATGGCAAAATTTTAACCGATTTTAAGGGTAGGATCAAATATTCTAATGCGTTTATAAAGCCGTATTTAAACGCGATTGACACCGGGGATGAAATTGGCCAAATACAGTCTTATTTGCCAAAAACTGATCGTATTCAATTGATTAAAGCGATTAATGATGTAAAAACCAGGTCACCGATAAAATACTATTAAAATTTCAATTGTACCGTGATAAACCAACTATTGAATCATTCTATTGTCATGCGTATGCCGTAAATGCCGAAACCCTATTATTTGATTTATAGCTGCTGACCATGCAGAAAGATGAGGAGGCCACCAATCAAGTGGGTGAAAAAGACCTTTTCAACGCGATCATGAAAAATAGCCCGGACGTGATCTAATTCAAAAATAGAAAGAGTCAGTTCATTAACGTAAATGATAGCTTTCTTCAAAAGCATAAATTCAGCCGAAAATAACGAGCTAAATGTAGCTTACTTTAACTTGGTAGAGTTTGAATCAAACGAAGCGCCAACAATAAAGATTGATGGAATTAAAGAAGAATTGGAAGAAATTGTACAATCAGTAACCGTCTATGAATCTGAGTAAACTATCTGGTATGTGCAAAAGCAATTTGCTCAACTTCTTCCTTGAGTATTTCATTAAGTTTATCCAAAAAACGATAGACCGCACCAATATCTAAATCAATTCCCTGATAGCGATAGAGATATTCTGCCGTCTTGAGCTTGCTGAGTAGAAACAGAAAAGCCAATCGGGCAATAACCAAATGTCGAAATAATCCTTGCTGAACCTGTGCAAAACCGATGTGGTCATAGAGCCTTACAAAGACCAGTTCGGGGGGCACAGTTCCAATACTTGCATTGGAAAGGCTTTCCATCACCTGTTCTATCAACGTATCCGTCCGCTAAACGAATATTTCAAGTGTAAGCCAAATTGCTTAAGCTTGTGCCATGAGACGACATGACAAAAAGTTGAAGGCACGGTTGCTGGAAAAGTGGCAGGCATCCGGGGAACGCAAGTCCGATTTCGCAGCCCGGCATGGTATAGGGCGCAGTACATTTTATCACTGGACCAAACACCTCAAGGTTTCTGTTCAGCCCCAAAAGGCCCAGGGCTTTGAGTTGATACCTTTAGGGGAAACAGCAGCATCCTTGGATATTAAACCCACAGTGGTTATCCATTACAAGACCAGAAATTCGATTGGGAACGGATACTTTCAAGGAGGATAAACCATAACTTCTCCCCCTCAGAGTCTACCAGAGGGAACCAAGAACTACATTGCGCTAAACAGACCATTAACCTGGCACACCACATTCGATATATTTTCGTATTTTTAACATATGGATTACAAAAAGTTTTTGGAGATCAGAGCGGATAAACGATTCGGTAAACCCTGTATTAAGGGTACCCGCATTACGGTATATGACGACTAGAACTGGCTGGCTAACGGCATGAGCCATGAAGATATTAAATCTGATTTTGAGGAAATAACAGATGATATGATCGATGCTTGCCTGGCCTATGCCGCAGACAAAGAACGAAGATTGATTTCTTTCACGTGAACCATCTATTCGATCAGAATATATCCCCCAGGATCCTTAAAATCCTACCTAACCAATTTTCAAATTGCCAACAAGTCAGATTCGCCGGACTTGAGGACGCTTCGGATTTGGAAATTTTTCAATTTGCCATGGAAAACGATTTTGCAGTCGTGACATTACCCCCCCTCAGAGTCTCCCGGAGGGGACTCTGAGCACTACATACTTTACACTTACTACCAGCGCATTTTATCATGATTTACCAATTGTTTTCTTTTTGCTGATCAGCAAAACCTGTCCTTTTAAATTTTCCAAACAAACACTCAAAAGCCATATATAACAAAGTATCACAGATACGTTCTGTACTAGCACGTCGACCGTATTTTGAATAGATCATTATTAGACATCTGCATTTTTTCGACATGTATTTAGTATTTCCAGTTCGCGTCGGAGATGCTGGAGATCATTGATAGATTTTCAGTGCCCTTTTGGAACGCCGAAAGAAAAGATATAATTATCTTAGTAGGGACTTCTCATTTCACTATGCCGGCTTTTATAGGCTCGTTGCCGGTGAGATTTCAGATTAAAATGACAAAAAATGGATATTTATACCGACTGGGATAAAATCAGAAAACACTTCAATAAAAGCTTTAGCTCCAACTTTTATGTATCTATTGCTTCTGACGATCAGGATAATAACCCAACAGTAACACCAATTGGCTCATTGTTCCTGAATGACAATCAAACCGGATTTTATTTCGAGAAGTTTCCCACCAAATTACCTGAGCACGCTAAAAGTAATCCAAAAGTGTGCTTGCTTGGAGTGAATAGTGGGCGACTAGTTTGGATCAAAGCCTTATTCCGGGAAAGGTTTTCAGACTATCCGGCGATTAAGCTCTACGGAGAACTTGGCGCCAGAAGAAAAGCGACTGAAAAGGATTTGGCACGACTGAACCGTAGAATGAAAATCACAAACGGACTTAGGGGCAATACTTATTTATGGAAAAAAATGGAGTTTGTCCGAGAAATAAAATTTACAAAAGCTGAAAAAATCAATCTCGGAAAGATGACAGCAGAAATATGAAAAACAAATCGGATTTACCGTTGAGTTATCCTCTTCCATGCAATCGTGGTGAATTCAACCTATCCAGTCCGCGTCGGAGACGCTGGTGGTCATTAGTGGAATTTCATTGCCCTTTTGGAACACTGGAAATAACGGAGATATATAATCATTTTAGCTTGACTTTAAACGAAACATGCGAGAATTACAAAGTGAAACAGATATTTTTCAATTACACGACTTAATCGGTGAAAAAATAAATAAACATTTGGACGGGCTGGATCAAAATAAAAGCGCAGATAGTCAAAAAATCTTAGAGCTCTGTCAAATCGGTAAACTTTTAAGTTCCTATTTTAATAATTATGATATCATTAAGGTTTCAGAAAATCCAGATTTTCTTATTTCTGATGGGGACAGTGAAATTGGATTGGAACATCAACTTGTTTTAGACCCTAAATTAAAATCAAAAGAAGGATTTTTTGATAATATCGTAAACAAAGTTGAGGAAAAACTTAGAAATGATAAATCATTGCCTGGAAATATAATTAATCTTGTTTTTAGGGATGAAATCAACTTTAAAATAAACGATAAATCATTAATAATTAATGATATAGCGAATATTATAAAGTGCTTTGTTAATACTGGGAAATTAAAGGAAAATAAATATATTTTAAATATCCACAAGATCGATAATTCTAAGATATGCATTAATGCAAACTTTGGTGCCTACATGCAAAAAGAAATAAGTCCGGACTTAATCTATAAATTTCTATTAAAGAAAGAGGAAAAAGTTGATTCGTACAGAATGAATTCTGTTCAGACTCAGTGGTTGATTTTAGTTATTGGTAGTCTTGGTGAAAGTTCATATGAACTAAATAGAGAGATAGAAATGAACATTCAAACAAAATTTGATAAAGTATTTATTTATGAGGATTTGCGAAATAGATTATTTGAATTTAAATAACAAATAAACCCACTTAAAGCCTCCCTCATGTGAGTCTGACTATTTCATTTAAACCCTAAGAACCTGTAACTTTAAACCTATAACTTTAAACTATTCAACCGCTACTCCATCACCACCGGAGGTGAGGCATTATAGCCATCCAATGCAAACTTCCATTTGCCGTCAGCGGGGTCTTTTTTCAATACGGTGACAAACTTGCCATACGATTCCCTTTCATCCCTTTCTTTTGTAACCACCAGCAGCTTGTAATACCCGGCATCCACCACCATTTTTTCGCCTTGCATGCGCTTCTCTATTTTGAAAGAAATCCTGAGTTGATCGCCGTTTTCAGCGGCGTTCCGGAACATTCCCTCGAATCCGTCGATGAAACTGTCGATCCCCTTTTGAATTTTCTGATTCCCGTCAGGACTCATGTACAACGCAGATTCAAAATACACCTCATGAAGCAGCCTGGCCTCTAATTTTTCATAGGCCTCCGTCATTTTTTCATAAGGCCGGTCCAATTCATGATCATTGTCCTGTGCCTGCCCTATTAGAAAAAACAGGCTGAAAAATGCCGTAAGCGGGAACCTAAAGAAGTAAGTGATATCTTTCATAACAATTGCTTGTATAGGGTGATCGTTCGAAAGGTACTAAAAGAATAAAAGATAATGGCTTTTACTTAAAGTATAAGTAGGAATACGTTCAAATGACCAGCGCCTTGTTCCATTATTCCGAATTTGTAAGTTTGGGTTTCTCAGAACCGTTGGTGATTTCAACCAAATTTTTAATTTTGAATAATTGTACATTTCCTGATATGAATCTTTACTATTTTCAGTTGTTTCATCAAGCAGCATTTATTTCATTAGTACGATTAGTAAGAATTAAAATAATTATCACTTATTTGAGATTTAAATTTCCAGCAGATTAAACGCGCACACTATGTTGAAACGACTTATTTTTATCCTAATCGTTACGATTCCGGCCATTGCACATGGACAAATCGGGGTTGATTTTCATTATTCCAACCTTCCCTTTTTTGGGGTCCATTATGAAATAGCAGAAAGGTTCAGACCAGAAATTCGATTTGGAACGGACACATTCCTCGAGGACATTTCATTTGAAGGTGTTGTTACCTACGATATTTTGAACAAAGCAGACTATGAACTGTATGCAGGCCTGGGTGGTAGAACCAATGATTTTTCGGGATTAGTTATTCCCATAGGTATGAATTTTTATCCATTTGAAGAAAAACAGTTCGGATTTCACTTTGAAGTGGCTCCGATCTTAGGGGAATCTGATATACTTAGAGGCAGCCTGGGATTGCGATATAGGTTTCAAAGGGAATAACCAACAAAGACAGTCCACACTGGTGATACTTCACAGCATGGCACACATACGGTAAATTGTATCTTGTAGAATAGTCGAACCTACACGTCAAAAAGAGTGGGTCATACAATGAGATCCCGAAACTTGACCACTATTAAATAGCCGATATCCCCCTATTAAGCAAAAGCCTGGCCTCTATTTTTTGAGGGATGGTCGCCGCCTAATACATCGGGTTTTCATTTATGGTGGCACCACTTTCCCCCTACTCATCGGTTGAGATGTTAGCATGGCCAAGGGTTAAAAAGATATCTGTATTTTCCGGTCGGCAGGTTGCCCCGGTTCGCAAAAAGATCTGTTTCAGATCACTTTTTGCATTCCAAAAACGGAACTGAAAATCACCCTGCAAGCCAAACGGGCCATCTCCGATTTTTTTGTTGAAAAATACATATACCAGGCCCCGGGTTGATCCTGGCCCGCCTGCTACGCCAATGAACCTGTAGAAACAGAAAAAAGTAATGCCAAAACGAGAATTATTTTTCTCAAATACATTTTTGATACTTCGCCAATATTTATGCAAAGATATAAGGCCAACCCATACATATTATGATATGGTATCACATCGTTCACATGAATATAAAAAGCAGGGCTTCATGGATAACTTACCTTTGTAAAATTGTGGGGTGTGCAAACAACCCCGCAAAGTCACCGTCGCGACTCATTCAACTTTCCGCGGTGACTTGGTGAAGTTACGGCGGTGAGTTTATGGCCGTGTAATAGCCTTAGTGGTAAAATGACGGTAACATCCCAGTCCTGTAATCACTTTACAGCTCATAATCCTTACTTCAATCATGCCCTGTAATTAGGGCCTGCTTAAAAA
>DNTA01000119.1 GCA_003500135.1 Cytophagales bacterium
AACCGCCTCGAAAGGCAATTGCCTCACCCGTGAGAATGCATTCAACAAAAGTCTGCTTTTGTTGATAAATTTTTCATCTTTAAGTTTTAACTTGAGTCCATTAATAATTTGAGTTTTAAAACAGCCACTCACTGCTTTTGTAGTGGCTGTTTTCTTGTGTCTAAGATACTAAATTTCAATAACTTATGCCACTAACTAAACGGCATTAAATTTGGTTTAAATGATAATTGATCTGTTTGAAACATTTAAATGCCTGTTTAAATACTTTAAGTAGCTAAAGTTGGCGTTCATTAAATATCTTTTTTCTTTTGCACCATTAATTCTTTCTAGGGAAAACAGAGCTAAATGTTCAATGCAATAAATTTCAAAATGACTATAAAAGCCAAAAGTATCCTGGTTGTGTTACTGGCGACAATCAGTTTAATTTCGAGTGCACAGGAAAAGCCGGAGGCCCCGGAAATAGAGTACCCGATCTCGCAGTATAAACCACTAATATTAAACATTTCGGAGGATGGCTCGAAGTATGTGCGATTTTTGCTTTGGAGCCAGATGTGGGTCGAAGACTTTGATATAAACAACGGGCCGGGCAAAAATGTAAGGATCAGGAGGGCCAGGTTTTTGGCCTACGCCCAGGTTTCTCCCCGATTTTTAATTTTAACCCATTTTGGGCTTAACAATTTGAACTTCAGCAATGCCGATCCAATAGGCAACAGAGCAACGAATGATGCGTTTGTCAATGGCCCACAGATCTTTTTACACGATGCCTGGACGGAATTTAGAATCTCAAATAATGATGCGTTGTATGTAGGGGCGGGGCTTCATTATTGGAACGGCATAAGTCGTTTTACCAATGCCAGCACATTAAACTTTATGACGCTCGATAATTATCGTCAGGCATGGGCACAGCTGGGGCTGAGCAACCAATTCGGAAGACATATTGGTTTGTATGCCAAAGGCGCTTTGGGCAAATTTCAGTATTCCATAGCGCTAAACGATCCGATTTATTACGCCCTGGGCTCAGCTGACCAGGAAGAACTGGCTGAGGGCAGTATAACCTATTCCGGAAGAAGGGTGTTGGGTGAGAACTCAGGAAATGTGGTTGCAGGATATGCCCATTATCAGTTTCTGGATGAAGAGTCGAATAAGCTTCCTTACAAAGTGGGCAGTTATTTGGGCGAAAAGAGCGTATTTAATATTGGGGCAGGCTTTTTTCAGCACGGCGATGGAACGGTGAAATTAGAAAACGGCGAGCCTGTGGGGCAGGATGTATTTCATTTTGCAGTCGATGCTTTTTACGATGCCCCGGTGGGAAAAGGTGCAATAAACGCTTATCTGGTCTATTATAACTTTGACTATGGTGAAGATTACGCATTGGGCACTACTTATGGAACAGGCAATTCTGTTTATACCCAGTTCGGCTACCTTTTGCCGTTTACAACAAATGCAGGCCGGTTGATGCCCTACGCAGCCTTTAGCGCTCAAAATTTTGAAGCCTATAACAATCCCGGGAATTTATTACAATTAGGGGCCAATTGGTTTATCGAGGGGCATAACGCCAAAATCACTCTTGAATATCGCTCACAATTGGCGCCTAATAGCATAGATAATGCACAACGCCTGAATGGGTTAATTCTTCAGACGCATATTTTCTTATAATAGTCAGGGTTGCCAAAAAGTGGTTTTTAAGAGATAAAGGCAACCCCTGAGCATATCGGAGCAATTGCTGTTCGATAACAAACCGATCTATTTTTTGTGCTCGTTGGGCAGTTAATGAAAAACTTGTATATTATTCTTAAAGGTAGAATAATGGAGGTTCCAAAGGGATATCGATGAAATCCTATCTGGTATCTTTAAGGATTCATATTATTTCAACCCAATAGTTTTTTTAATATTAACGAATACTTTGGAAAAGAATATATAAAGTTAGAACCCGAAAATAAGAAGATTATGAGTTTGAAAATCCAAACGCTAAGTGGCTATTTTCACGAGTACCAAAAAAGTGTATTGAACCCGGAAGCCTTCTGGGAGCGCATAGCCGATACATTTCACTGGAAAAAAAGATGGGATAAAGTGGTGGAGTGGAACTTTGAAGAACCTAAGATAGAATGGTTTGTCAACGGTAAACTCAATATCACCGAAAATATGCTCGATCGCTATTTATATACGGCAGGCGACCGAACGGCAATTATCTGGGAGCCAAATGATCCATCAGAGGAGGTTCGGAAAATTACGTATCGCGAGCTATTCGATATGGTAAACCAATTTTCCAATACGCTTCGCGCCAATGGGGTTGGCAAAGGCGACCGCGTGATCATTTATATGCCCATGGTGCCCGAAGCGGCGGTGGCTATGATTGCCTGTGCCAGAATTGGCGCCATTCACTCGGTGGTATTTGCAGGATTCTCATCCAATGCCCTGGCCGACCGAATCAATGACTGTAAGGCGAAAATGGTCATCACCTCCGATGGTAACTTCAGAGGAGCCAAAACCATTGAAGTAAAAAAAGTAGTGGATGAAGCCCTGGAAAAAACAGAGACCATAGAGAAAATGATCGTGCTCAAGCGCACGGGAACGGAGGTCACTATGCAAAATGGCCGGGATATATGGTGGCACGACGCCATAAAAGGCCATGAAGGTGAGGCTCAGGCCGAATCGATGGATGCCGAAGATATGTTGTTCATTTTGTATACCTCGGGGTCTACCGGTAAACCGAAAGGGGTAGTCCACACTACTGGTGGGTATATGGTCTATACCTACTTCAGCTTCCTCAACGTATTTCAATACAAAACAGGTGATGTGTTTTGGTGTTCAGCCGATATAGGCTGGATTACCGGTCATTCTTATATTATTTACGGTCCCCTGCTTGCCGGCGCCAGCATAGTCATGTTTGAAGGTGTGCCTACTTATCCTAATCCGGGCCGGTTTTGGGAGGTGGTCGATAAACATCAGGTTAATGAGTTTTATACAGCTCCTACCGCCATTCGGGCATTGCAGGCATTCGGACAAGAACCACTTGAACCATTCAAGCTGGATTCACTACGGGTGTTGGGTACCGTAGGAGAGCCCATCAATGAAGAGGCCTGGCACTGGTACCACGACCATGTAGGCAAAGGGAAATGCCCCATAGTAGATACCTGGTGGCAAACGGAAACCGGTGGAATACTCGTTTCACCTATCGCCGGAATTACCCCAACCAAGCCTTCTTATGCCACTTTGCCTTTACCGGGCATACAGCCGGTTATTGTTGACAATGAAGGCAGGGAACTCAGGGGAAATAGCGTGGAAGGTAACCTTTGTATCAAATATCCATGGCCGGGCATGCTCCGGACGACCTATGGCGATCACGAACGCTGCAAACAAACCTATTTTTCCAGTTTTAACGGATACTACTTCACGGGAGATGGAGTAAAGCGCGATGAAGACGGTTACTACCGAATACTGGGCCGTGTAGATGATGTGATCAACGTTTCGGGCCACCGTATGGGTACGGCCGAGGTAGAAAATGCCATTAATGAGCACCCCAGGGTGATAGAATCAGCCGTGGTGGGTTATCCGCACAATATTAAAGGACAGGGCATTTACGCCTTCGTCATTGCCGACCTCGATGACCGGACGGTACAAAACCTGACGAACGAAATTAAAGTGACCGTAAATAATATCATTGGCCCCATAGCACGACCCGACAAAGTGCAGATCGTTCCGGGATTGCCAAAAACGAGGTCCGGAAAGATCATGCGGCGTATATTGAGAAAAATTGCGTCAGGTGATACCGATAATTTTGGTGATACCTCTACACTTCTTGATCCGGATGTCGTGGATAAAATAATGGAAGGTGCCCGCGAAATTGATCAATAGTATTTATCATAAGTTATCCATATTCTAAACTTTTACCCTGGCTTCACAATTAAGCCAGGGTATTTTTTTTGGAGAAAAGGCAAAAGTAATTGTTGTTTTAATGCGATGCCCGGATGGTAAGTTATTTGGTATAAAAAGGACATGAAGCAATAAATAATCCAAAACAAAAAATCAGGCGCTCTTGTAAAAATTGTTTTCAGGCCTTGAATGGCTTAATTATTTAATAACTTTGGTTGGTTTGTTTCAAACATATGAAACGCTGGGACTTATTTTTTAAATACCCTGAAGGCCGTTCACCGGAGGAAAATATTTTTATTGAAATGACCCTGACCCCCTTTGTCGTGGCACCTCTGTTTTTGCTAAATGCGATAATAGACTTCAGGAATGGCCGGTAATAGCTGTAGACTTTGTAGCATTGGTTTTTTATATTTTGCTTATTATTTTTCAATTAAACCTGGCGCCTATAAACGATTATATCTCCCATACGGGCATTTTTTGCTTCTCATTATCAATACAGTTTGGTTTGTTTCCGGTGGTTGCGACAGTCCGAATGGTTATATTCCCATGATTATTTTGATGATCCTGATTTTCGTTTCGAGACGGAAAATATTACCGTGGATCGTCATTTTCTTCCTGCTCGACATCATAGTACTTTTTGGGATAGAATACTATAACCCCGACATAGTAATGCAGGACCCTAAGCAGAGTGATAAAATAAGCCAGGGAATTGTGTTCATCGTTTGTACGCTTCTGATGGTTTATGTGATTTTGATTGTTAGGCAACATTACGACCGGGAACATGAGAAGCCAGGGAAAACAAACAGGGAACTGGCAGGGAAAAACCTGGAAATTGCCGAACGGAACAGAAAGCTAAAAGAGCAGGGGGAACTATTAGTAGGGAAAAACAATAAGATTACGAAGCAGAACGGAACTCTTCACAATTAGTCATATAAGCTGGAACAACAGGTAGGAGAACGCACTGTTCAACTCGAAACGCTAAACAAAGACCTGCTGGACCAAAACCTCAAACTTGAACATTTTACGTTTATATTGGCGCATAACCTGAAATCCCCTGTTGCACAGCTTATTGGGCTAACCGATCTACTCAAAAAGACGGTTAAAATGGATGGGCTTGCACAGGAAACCATTGAAAAAATAGCGAATAGTTCGCAAAGTCTTCATGATATCATTAATGATCTTAACCAAATACTTCATATCAGACGTGGTAACGACGCTTATTTTGAAGAGGTGGATCTAAACAATATTCTTAGAAAGGTTTTATATACACTGGAAACGGATATTCGATTGAAGCATGCTGAAATTAAAATCCGTGCTGATAAAGAAATCGAGATGCGAGGGGTTAAGGCCTACTTTCAAAGTATATTTTATAATTTAGTCAGCAACGCATTGAAATATACAAATCCCGAAAGAACATCAGTTATTAATATTAATATCCGAAAATCTAATGATGACCTGGTTATTAGCGTCAGCGATAATGGGGTAGGGATAGATTTAGAAAATGCTGGTGATAAATTATTTCAACTCTACCAAAGGGTTCATTCAGGGTATCAGGGTAAAGGCTTCGGATTGTTTCTTACCAAAACCCAGGTCGAAGCGATGGGAGGTATTATTGAGGTGGATTCTACCATAGGACAAGGAACCACATTCCGGTTTGTTTTTTCACGAAATATATAATCTCCGATGCTTTAAATATTGGAGAGAAGCGCCATAAATGTTGAATAAAATATGCAGGTCAGGATACTATTTTTTGTGATATCGATTGGCTTATTGGCCACATTCAGCCATGCACAGGCACAGTTCCTGCAACAACTGGTCGATTCTACCAAAACCATCATCGATAATAATATAGTTTACGACCCTTCTTATTTTTCAATTGATTATCCCAATGGAGACATACCAGGCGGCAAAGGCGTATGTACAGATGTCATAATCAGGGCATATAGAAAAGTTGGGATCGATCTGCAAAAAGAGGTGCATGAGGATATGTCAGAGAACTTCGATTTATATCCTAACAATTGGGGGCTGAATCGCCCCGATAAAAACATCGACCACAGGCGGGTTCCCAACCTGATGGCTTTTTTTGAGCGATATGGAAAAAGCTTACCTATTACGGATAAGCCTGATGACTATCTTCCCGGTGATATTATTTGCTGGGATTTGGGAGGGGGCATTACGCACATCGGATTGATGATCGATAGAAAGTCAAGGGATGGTAAAAGATATCTGATTGTCCACAATATTGGTCAGGGACAGGTAGCTGAAGATATACTTTTTGATTTTAAAATTATCGGACATTACAGCTATACAAAATAGACACCTGCTCTAAAATTTTACTATTGTTTAACTACGCCAATCGATTTTCTGCCAAAGGGAGAGTCAACGACAACCGTGTATCTGCCCGGGATTATGTTTTTAGTGTTCCAGATTATCTTGTTCAGGCCATTGCGGCTTTTCCCCCTAAAGATTATATCTATTTTTCTGCCCTGAAGATCCCACAGCGAGATATCAACATGATTTCCGCTTCCTTCAAATTCAAGCCGGGCCACTCCATTCAAAGGGTTTGGGTAAACTTTTAAGGCATTTTTGAGAACAGGAGTTGAGGCGCTTAATACCTGGGTTGATCCACCAATGATTTCAACGGTATTGAACTCGCCAAATAACACTTCGTTCCTGATGCCGGTATCCACGCCAAACCATTGCTCCAGGACTGAGCTGTACAACTGCCTGAAGTCATATTCATAGGCCAGGTTATCCTCATAAGTCATATTTCGGTCAATTTGAGGATTATCGCCCGTAACACCACCTTTTACCGCATTACCAAAGAAAAACAAAGGAGCAGCCGAACCGTGATCTGTCCCGTTGCTTGCATTTGACAGGATCGTTCTTCCAAATTCCGAGAAGGTCATGCCCAACACTTTTTCATCGGTTTTATGATACTCAAGGTCCTGCATGAATGCTTTAACGGCATCATTGAGAAGGGTTAAAAGGTTGGCATGTTCTCCTTCTGAATGATCTGATGTATTGACCTGTGAGTCGTGTGTATCAAAGCCAAACAGCCGCACCAGATATACGGGGGTCCTACTTCCCCCGGCAATCATTTTAGAGACGATTTTTAGCTGATCGGCCAGATAATTGTTGGCAGGATAATCCACATGATTATTCACCCGTGCGGCAACCTCTTTAATGCGCTCTCCATATTGCTCAGACTGACGGGCAATCAACCGGATGTACTTCAGCTTTTCACCTGCCGGGGTGTCAGGCGCTTCCTGTTCAATATTCTCAACAAATTGATAAAACGATTCAACACTCTCGATAGTAACGCTCATGGAGTTGGCAGGGCCCTGAAACAACAATGATGACCCAAAATTGATCTCAACGGCTAACGGGTCTTTCATGTCACCAGTCGGGTAAGCTTCCGGAAAACCCGGGTGATCTAACTGGAGTTTTCTTCCCATCCACCCTGAATTGACTACCTCATCTGCATCAGACCCGCTCATCCATATATCCGTAGATCTAAAATGAGAAAAATTCTGATTAGGGTAACCGACATTTTGAATAACCTGTAACCGGCCTTCATTATACAAATCCTTGAGATCTGCCAATTTAGGGTGTAAACCCACATCTGAACCGCGCAATGGATTCAGATCGTTTTCGTTTAACACCACTCGTGGCCGAAGGGCATTCAATTCAGACACCCGATCCAAAGGGACTACGGTATTCAGGCCGTCATTTCCGCCTTCCAGAAAGATCATTACCAGCGCCCTATCAGATACTGCGGCCTGTCTTAGTAAATTTTCCATGGTTTTCCGGCCGGGCAATGTAAAACCCATAGCGCCCAAAACACCTGGCGCGGCAAGGGCATGTATTGTTTTGTGTAGAAAAGATCTTCTGTTCATCATCACATCAATTGAAATTCGGATAGTTGTAAGAATTGTTGAAACATGGCTTTTAGCCTGTTTTCCACGGTTGACCGATACTCGTCGTTTTCCGGTTCGTTTATGTAATTATCCCAGGCATAGGTCCAATAGGCTTCGGACTGCTGACCAGACAATAAGGTGTCTTTAAGTGCATTAACCACTTCCTCATTGATCTCAATTCCGAGAAAAAGCCCGCTGCAATCGTTGATCAGGTCGTATACATTACCCGGATTTTGCAACTTTGAAATAAAAGCCGGAAGGTCAACCAGGTGGTATACCAGGTAATCCTGTAGTTGCGCGCGTTTGGTGGCGGTATCCGTATTGATCCAGATTTTATCAAAGGTAGGCTGTTGATGATAGGCCTGCCATCCAGCCACCGATGGCGGATCGCCAATTTCCTGACCCAATATGGCCAGCTGCCAGTACACATTTTCACCAAACTGATATTGAGCAGTGTAGTCGGCTGGAAATGCTATATCAAAGACACGCAAAAGAGATAAAACATGATCTAATGGGCTTTTGATATAGGCCCCCAGATTGGCGCTTTCATAGAAATGAGCGCTTTTCAACAATGCCTTCAATACCGGTTTTATTTCGTAATTGTTTGTTCTGAAAATTTCAGCCATAGGCCTGATAACATTCAATTCGGCATTGTCATCCACTTCGTGATACACAAAAAAATTGTATATCCTTCGACAGATGTAGCGCGCGGTCTCTTCATTCTCAAAAATCATTTCCAAAAGCTCCCCGGTCTCATTCTTACCATCCTGTCCTGACCGGCCGGAGATGACTCTATTATTATAAAAGGCTGAAAATTGCTTGTCATCTGTATCGTGCCCGTATTGATTGAATACGTACTGCGGTTCGCCTTCATTTTCCACAGTCTGCCAATCGACTGTCCATCCTGTCAAAACACGCGCAGCTTCATAAACATCTCCCTCTGTATAGTTAGAACCAGGGCCTTTTCCAAGTGTAAACAGTTCCTGTAATTCACGTGCATAGTTTTCGTCAGGGGCTTCTTTGACATTGTAAATACCATTGAGGAAAAACAGCATGGCAGGGTTGGTAGTGAGTTCACGAATTATGGTTTTATAATTGCCCAAAGCATGGGTATGCAGCATATTATAATATTGATAAGACATTTTGGCGATGAACAGATCAATAAACTGTGTGGGTAATAAATTATGCCAAAACAGTGTCAATTTATGGTGAATAGATGCTTTCTGAGTCATCATATTGTTTATGATCCAGCCTTTCAGGGAAATCAATCGGGCATATTCGATATCCAGATTGTATGGGGCAGTTGTCCATGTCCCGCCAGCCGGAACATCCGGATCAGGTGACTCAATAAGTTCATTGTAATTATTTACCGGAGGTGCAATTGCTTCTTCCTGATCCAATATTTCATTTACGGCTTCATTTAGTGGGATTGAGGTGAAATGGCTTAATTCACTTTGTTTTACTCCAAAAAGCGTCCTTTTTAGCAAATGAGCAGCTTGTGGTTCATCCCATAAACCGGTATATGGTTCCAGTCCTTTTGTGGTGCTTCTGGCGGGATGACCGGTCTTTTTTCCAGAAGTGTCAATGGGTCTTTCAAATACAATTTTCTTACACCTTCGGAGTTCTTCAAGTTTTTCTTTTTGGTAATTTCTGATTTGGTCCTGAAATGATTTTAGTTGATCAGCCATATGGAATTATGGGTTATCCGGCAATACTTTAACCTGAATCATGCATTGGCATTCTATTCCAAGTCCAAACTGCTTCAATCTCAAGCATTTA
>DNTA01000118.1 GCA_003500135.1 Cytophagales bacterium
TGTTAGGAACAGTTGCCCTTTTTTACGGATGTAATCCTGACGAAAAAATGGAAAGCCAAACAAGTGCAAATACCCTGATAATCAACTTGACCAGTGATGCTACGGTAAATGCGCACGGTTCATTAATGGGCATCCACTTAGCTGAAAAAGCGCTCGAGAATAGGCTGGACGTGATAGTGTTTTTAAATGTCAATGGCGTAAAATTGTTACAACCCGGAGCCGATACCCTCGCTTTTCATGGGGAAAAAATTTTGCAAGCCCTGGACAAGGTAGTGGAAAAAGGAGGCGACGTGAGGATATGTCCCCACTGTGCAGAAGCTTTAGGAATTGACAAAACACAGATTCCTGCCAATTTCAAAATGCAGGATGAGAAAATTATGATGGAAAAGCTCCGAAGCAATCCAACTGTATTTACTTATTAAACAATATAAAAATAACCGAAATGAAAAAGTCCAATTTCTACATCATTCTTTTTAGCGGCGCCTTTATTCTGGCATTTTCTTCTTGTGGAAATAAGAAGAAAAATGAATCAAATAATCCAAATAGTATAGCAGAACAAAAAGTTACAGAAGTGTCTCCCCAAGTGGTTTTTGAAAATGACTATGCCTTGGTTTCAAAAGTCAGCCTTGCGCCGGGAGAGTTTCAAAAAGTTCACGAAGGGGAAAACAGGGTAATATATTCGCTAACAGATTACTCTATTGATTGGGAAGAACAAGGCGAAACATTAGGCGCTAAATCATGGAAAAAAGGAGACGTCCATTATCACAAGGCCGGTAAACATTCTGCCAGGAATAATGGAACAACCACAGCCGAGTGGTTGGTGTTTTCTAAGAAAAATACAGATTTACCGTATTGTGAAGGGAAAACAAATGAAAATGATGTCAACTCGGTATCTGCTGGATTTACGAATGTTTTGTTAGACAATAATGACTTTAAAATTACCGAAGTAACCTTGCCAAAAGGTGAAAGTATTGCGATGCATTCAGGCATTAACCGAATCATCTATTCAATTACAGAATATCAAATAATGTACAAATCAAATGAAGAAGGAAATAGTAAAAAACAATTTCAAAGAGGTGAAATCCATTGGCACGATGCCTGCCAACATGCTTTGCAAAATATAGGCGAAACAGAGGCTAAGTTTTTGGTAGTTGGCTATAAGCAAAAAAATGAATGAGGGAACGAGTTATAACATCACATAAGCATTGTGAGGCACTCGCAAATACATTCTTGGCAAAGTGAATAGGGTTAATCCCAACCAAACCGAGTTTTCGTCGGCCCTTAGGGCAAATTCTGCTCTATTACAGGAATTGACTAAATAGGTTATGAATGGTTTTTGAAAAGTAAAGTATATTCTTGCAACAGTGAAAACTGTATATGGAAGAAATCTATAAAATATTTCTAAAAGCCATCATGATAACCGGTTTTGTGTTCATTATGATGATAGTGGTTGAATACATAAATGTTCAGTCTAAAGGAGTATGGCAAAAACACTTAACCGGAAATATATTCAAACCATACTTCATTGCCGGATTACTGGGGGCTTTACCGGGTTGCCTGGGAGCTTTCACAGTGATTACTTTGTTCTCTCACAAATTGATTTCATTTGGGGCTTTGGTTACAACTATGATAGCCACCAGTGGAGATGAAGCCTTTGTTATGTTTGCTATGTTCCCTAAACAAGCCATGATACTTACCATTTTACTTATGGTTTTAGGGATTTTAGCAGGCTATTTAACAGATAAGTTTTACCACCCTAAACGCATTCTTGATCAAATTTCAGGACATAGTTTAATGTTGCATGAAGAGGAGTATTGTAAACACCCTCAACTAAATAGGTTTTGGAAAGATTCATTTCATCTTTCCCTTCCTCGAATATCTGTTGCGCTTGGCATAATTACATTAATGGTCGGTGTCGTGACTGGTCTGCTTGCCGGAAACGCTGAAATGTGGGTCAAAGTAACTCTATTGGCAGCTTTTGCATTTGCCCTGTTTATAATAGTTACTGTTCCTGATCACTTTCTAATAGAGCATGTCTGGAAACATATTGTAAAAGTTCATATGACACGAATTTTCTTATGGGTATATGGCATTCTGCTTATTATGCATGTTGTGAACTTATATATCGATATAGAAAGTTGGATTTCCCATAACTTGTTAGTGATGTTGCTTATTGCCGTCTTTGTAGGTTTTATACCTGAATCAGGGCCTCATTTAATATTTGTAACACTTTTTGCGGCTGGCGCTATTCCGTTTAGTATTTTATTGGCCAGTTCAATTTCACAAGATGGACATGGTATGTTACCCATGCTCGCCGAATCAAAAAAAGGGTTTGTAGCGGTTAAAATAATTAATATGATTTACGCATTAGTTATAGGAGGTATTAGTTTGAGCCTTGGATTATAGTTAGCACACGTTATCACTATTACCTGATCAAAAAATCATCAACTTACCCCGATAAATTTATTACCCATAAATAAATTGTACAAACACATAAATATTATGCTGTGAATACAAATGGTACTACATCTCAATCAAGTACTGGCACATATATTGGGCACGGCTGTAAAATAAGCTCTGTCATCAACTACTCAATTCTTTTTTTCATTCTTGATTAAACCTAGAATTGTCAATGGCAATATCTACTGACCACTGAGGAGCCTGAAGAAGCTTGCTATCAGCGGCTGAACCATATCCTCAGGCGCTTAGGGCAATATAGTTATACCTGGATCATGCATTAGCATTCTATTCCAAGTCCAAAATATTTCAACCTCAAGTATTTATGAACATTTTGGTACTCACCGAGATGGTCAACCACGCCTCAGAAGCAAATATTACAGGCCCACTATCCTATGATAAAAGATAAAAGACATTGCGCTACAAAAGAAACAAATGATATTTGGCGCCAAACTCCTACTTTGAATTAAAGTTAGGCTTATTTTTTACAGCCTTAAACTAGAATTTTAATAGTACTTTCCAATATTCCTTTTCGTGCGAAAAAAGCGGTACAGCCCTATTGAAAATGCAATAGGTGATGCAATTAATGCGGCATAGCCCAGCTCCTGAATTTCGGCAAAGAAACTTAACTTAATCAAAGTAATCCCTGTGCCCAGTAACACGAGGGTAGTTCGCAGATAGGATAAAAAAGTGCGCTCATTTGCCAGTTTCGTTCGCTCAATTGCCAGCCAGTCACGAAGTATCAAATCATTTTTTGAAGGGTTTTCCTTTGTCGACATCTCATCCATATTTTTTGTAAACATAAAAAGAATAGCCGGAAAAGCGCCGGGTACCCGAAAGGTGACCATGTTGTATGAAAACTGAATTGGGACGGCACCCGGTAACTTATTCCTGCCCTTTTTTGCTCCCTCTTTGCAAAATATTTTTTTAAATGATTAATGAGGTAGTTTGGCACGAACCAACCCATAGGTGAAGGTTCCGGCTACCGCGCCGAAGATCACTACCCATATCACATCTACGCCATGCCCGGCAAGCACAAACATCGGGCCCGGACAAGCGCCGGTGAGCGCCCAGCCCAAACCGAATATAATGCCGCCAATCAGGTACCGGGGAATACTTTTATTTTTGGGGTTGAAACGAATCTCTACCCCTTCGATTGAACGCAGACGTTTTCTTTTGATCACCTGCACAATAATGATCCCCAGCACAATGGCTGAACCAATAATCCCATACATGTGAAAAGAACCAAACCTGAACATCTCGTAGATCCGGTACCATGAAACAATCTCGGCCATACTCATGACCATGCCAAACAAAATGCCAATTAATAAATATCTGAAGAAATTCATGTTCTAAATTTTATAATCGATAAATAACATTAAGTGCGTAAAGTTGAACCTGTTGTACACCAACGTAGGTTCATAAACCGCATCACCTGCCTGAAAGGTGCCGGCGTATAAAAACCGGACTTTTGCGCCTTCGAACAAGCCCTTGAGCTTATAGCGAATATTGAAATTCACCTGGTGGAAATCGGGGTACCGGAATTTGTTCAAAGCAATCTGATCAATACCAGGTGTATCCATGAATCCATAATCGACCTCTATTCCCAGGTTATCCGCTTTCTCCGGGTGCCACTCTGTTTTCAGCACGTAGGAATAAGAATCTCCCTGTCCGTCCAGTCGGTATCGAGAGAAAAAGTTGTAGAAGTCGACCGTGCCAAATTCACGAGGGAACACAAAACGTCCCGACGAAGTGATCCGCGTGAGGTTACCACTGACTGCTATGTGGCCATCATCGTACTCCACTTTCCCGGCCATTAAATTGGTTTGTTGTCCCGGATCGTAGTAGGTCCGTTCGAGGTCACCATTACCGCCCTTATGAAGCCCCCACTGTCCAAGGTATTGCAATCCGCCTGTCCAGAAACCGTGGTGATACTCCGTTTGTAAAAGGGCTGTATTCATCACATTGTCGATGGCAGCATCCCATATTTTAAAATCCCAGTGGGCATTGGGTTTAATATCCACACCAATAACACCGATGCCGGCACTTCTCAGATTACCTTTATAGCCTGAGTTTGTACCCAGCGTGTTATATCCGCGCCCAAACAAACCAATGCTTTCTTCAATGGTGTACCAGTCGCGCACACCTCTCGGCGAAGACTTGACCAGCCAGCCGCCCTGCACATGCCAGATACTTGTTTGATAGTGTGCCCATAAACCTTCGAAGGCAGTCGTCTTCATACGTGAATCCTGAGCATTGAGCAGAGGAGTATTTAAATTCAGCCTTCCTCCCTGCAGCCTCATATTTTTATATTGATACTGCAGATAAAACATTTCCAGAAAGCTGATATTATAGCGGTTAGACTTATCGGTCACGTCGAATAACTGTGATTCAAAGCGATTCCCTTTCCCCACTACCGGGTCGAGGTAGGTCAGGTCAGCGCTTCCCATATTAAACGAAGCACCTCCACCCATTCCGAAGCTAAAGCCATGCCAGCTACCCGATTGCCAGTATACCCTGGCACCCAGCGCATTGGCCCAGAAATCAGATAAGTCGCCTTCATTAAAAGTAGCAAATGTAGCCCAGCGGATATTACCGCTGAAGTTACCATCCGCTATTACATCGCGTATATGCTGTTTTTCAGTGCTGTCACCGGCGTTAACCCCGCTGATCCAGACGGTCATCACAATAATTAAAAGCAGTGTATACCGGGCTGCCATTCTTATTACGCGCTAAAAATCAGTGGCAACACCACGTAAGTCATAAAAAGACCACCAATAAAAAACCCTACCACAGCCAGCAATGAAGGCCATTGAAGGTCGCTCAATCCGCTTATGGCATGTCCGCTGGTACATCCTCCGGCATATCTGGCCCCGAAGCCAATCATAAAGCCTCCTCCAATCAGCACCAGTACGCCCTGCCACGAGAATAAAGTATCCCAACTGAATATCCGGGAAGGGTAAAACTCTTCTCCGGCTTTATCAAAGCCCATCGCCTTCAAATCCTGCACAACTGCCGGAGCCAGCTCTACTGCCGATTGTTCGAGCAGGTACTTATGGGATATATAGCCCCCGATTATGGCTCCTAATACAAATACCAGGTTCCACGACTGTGCCTGCCAGTTAAAATTGAAAAAGTCGGACCACCTGCCGGCACCACCAATCGAACACATGGTTCTCAGATTGGCCGATACGCCAAAGTTTTTGCCCGTATATAGCAATAAAAACATAATCAAAGCCAGTATGGGCCCGGCAACATACCATGGCCATGGCTGTGAAATAAACTCTATCATAATGCTCTCAATTCCAGTTTTTGTTGTTGATTAAATTTTATAAGTCAGAATAGGCATATACACGTGGTTCACGATATCTTCCGTGATACTTCCCCGCAGCCAATGGCTTATGCCTTTTCTTCCGTGTGTACCAATGGCCACAATATCAATGGCATTTTCCTGTGCATAATGCACAATACCATCTTCCACACTTTTGTCGCAGTAGATGTTGTAAGTCACATTGTTGAGCTCATGGTCACGTGCAAACTGCTTCATCTCCTCCATCGCTTCATGATTGGTACAGAAGTCGCGCTCGGTATTGACTTTGAGCAAATGTATGGCCGCACCGGTATTCTGCTGCAGCTTCTTTACCATTTGCAGATTTTGCTTTTTATGTTCAGTGAAATTGCTTGGCAACAGAATGTTGCGCACCTTCATTTGTGACCGGTCGCACTTAAGCGTAAGTACAGGCGCTTCGGCATTTCGAACGATGCGCTCGGTGTGTGAGCCGCTGATGAGTTCTTTGAATCCGGTAGCGCCATGTGTACCCATTACCACAAGATCAATATCGTGCTTCTCCACATATTTTAGTATGTTATCCGTAAGGTGGCCAATCTGTACGATACCATGTGGATTGCCCGGTTTGTTGCCCAACCACGCCTCCATTTGTTCTTCTGCTTTTTTAGCTTCCTCTTTCAGGGGTTTCACATCGTACTCCGTACAATCCAGCAGGTTGCCTTCTTTATCAAAGAGCGTCTCTCCCGGAGCTTCCACAACTTTCAACGAATGAATTTCTGTGGAATCATTTTCTGACACCAGGCTGGCCAGGTTAAAAGCGTAGTCGGCCAGTTCGGAATAATCCGTTGGCACTAATATCTTCTTCATATGTAAATCCAAATTATACTACCGAAGCTTCTGTTTTATTTCTTTTTCAAAAACAAGAACTGGAAGCACTCCGGTAAATTGTTAATGTTAAGTACAAATGCCGACAGGGATTTTCTAAGTCCCTGCGACATTTGAAAATTGTAAACCAATTAACTTAAACTACCAGCGAATGAAATATTACTTGAGTGTCGAAGGACAAACATAGTCCGTTTTAGGCACTTCCGTTTTAGCTATCGCCGAAAATCCTCCAGCCACGTCGGTGATGTCATGGATACCTCGCGACTTCAGTATCGATGCCATGATCATAGAGCGGTAACCGCCTGCACAATGCAGGTAATAGTGCTTTTCATTGTCTATTTTGTCCATATTCTCATTGATGAAATCCAACGGAATATTTTCTGCATCTTCCACGTGTTCTGCCTGGAATTCGCTAGGCTTACGCACATCCATCACATTAATCTTGCCGGCATTAAACCTTCCGGCAAACTCCGTAGCCGGAATTGATTCCACTGAATCAGTTTCTTTTCCTGCTTCGATCCATGTTTCGATGCCTCCTTCAAGGTAGCCAAGTGTGTTGTCATAACCCACACGGGCCAGTCGCGTTACGATCTCTTCCTCACGACCGTGCTCAGCCACAATAATGATTGGCTGGTTCAGGTCGGGAATCAAAGCACCTACCCATGGGGCAAAGCTACCGTCGATACCTATGAAGATTGAATTAGGTATGTGTGCCTCTGCAAAAGCTGCCGGCTGCCGTGTGTCGAGTACAATGGCGCCTTCATGATTGGCCATCGCCTCAAATGTTTCGACATTCAATGGTACCGTACCTTTTTCCAGTACGCTGTCAATGCTATCATATCCTGTTTTATTGATCATGGCATTCTTTGCGAAGTACTGAGGAGGAGGAAGAATACCTTCTGTCACTTCCTTAATAAATTCCTCTTTGCTCATATCGGCACGCAAGGCGTAGTTCGTCTTCTTTTGGTTACCCAGAAGGTCCGTGGTTTCCTTGCTCATATTCTTACCACATGCTGATCCGGCACCGTGAGCAGGATACACGACTACATCATCTGGCAAGGTCATGATCTTGGTACGAAGGCTTTCATACAGCATGCCTGCCAGATCTTCCCTGCTCAGGTCTGACTTCACAGCAAGGTCAGGTCGACCAACATCGCCAATAAATAAAGTATCACCACTGAAGATCGCATGCTCTTTTCCGTTTTCATCGATCAAAAGATAGGTAGAGCTTTCCGGCGTATGGCCTGGCGTGTGCAATACTTTGATCTGCACTTTACCTAAATGGAATACTTCGCCATCTTTCGCTTCATGAATATCATATTCTGTTTTTGCGCCCGGCCCATACACGATCTTGGCGCCGGTTTTTGCCGCCAGATCAACGTGACCTGATACAAAATCGGCATGGAAGTGCGTTTCGAAAATGTATTTGATCTTCGAACCGTTTTCTTTTGCACGTTGCTGATAAGGCGCAGTTTCGCGCAATGGATCGATAATCGCTACTTCTCCGTCACTTTCGATGTAATAGGCTCCCTGAGCCAGACATCCGGTATAGATTTGTTCAATTTTCATATTACTCCTTTTTTATTTTCTATTATTTGGTTTTACTATTTTGATTCCTGAGTCGTCAATCTGTTGTATTGTGTGCTCATATCTACATTCTCTTCATTTCTGATTTTTTCTTCATTGTTCTTTTCATAGTGAGCCACTGCATCGGCCACATGCATGAAGAAATTGGATTTTCCAATCAGGTCCACCAGGCCATCCTGCATCATTTTATCACGTACCGGACCTTTTACGCCGGCCACATAAAATTCAATCCCTCTATTATGGTAGTCGACTACTACATCGTGCAACTGATGAAGGGCCGAGCTGTCAATTCCGTTGATGGCTGCCGCATTGAGCACGACCACCTTTAGTTTATCCCCCTTTTCCAATTCCATTTTTTGTAGTTTGTCCCTGAGGTAACCAATGTTGGCAAAGAACAGCTGGGCATCAAACCGGGCAATCAGCATATCCTCCCGCTGATCGGCATCCGGAAATCTTTTGACATTTCTGTAGTAATTGGTGCCCGGTAGTCGACCCAATTGCGCCATATGTGGGTAGGCAGCCCGATAGACCACCATCACCAATGAAAGTGCCACACCTATAATAATACCCTGTTCGATACCCATAGTTAAAGTGGCAATAAATGTTACCGCCAACATGGCAAAATCACGTTTGTCTGATTTCCATAGATGTTTCGCCTCTTTTATATCAATAAGTCCGAATACAGCCACCATGATCACTGAGGCCAGCACGGCCTTAGGCAAATAGTAGAATAGTGGCGTAAGGAAGATCAGCGTAAGCAGGATCAATACCGCGCTGATGATCGATGCCAGTCCGGTTTTGGCGCCAGCCTGATCATTAACCGCCGTTCTGGAGAATCCTCCCGTGGTGGGAAAAGAGCTAAAGAATGCTCCACCGATATTGGCAACACCCAGGGCTATCAATTCCTGGTTGGAATCGACCTGATAATTCTTGTGCTTGGCCTGTATCGCTTTTGCTACGGCAATAGATTCCATAAAACCTACCAGTGCAATGGTAAGTGCAATGGGAAGCAGGGCTTTCAGATCACCCATTTCAAAACCCGGAAAGTGAAAAGGAGGCAATCCTTCCGGCACTTCCTTAACTATTTTCATCCCTCCCTTGTCCAAGCCGAAAAAATAAACTACCAAAATACTCAATACCACTACTACCAGCGGACCAGGTACCGGCCATTTCAGTTTCTTGATCGTTAGGATAAGAGCAATTGCAGTTGCCCCTAATACAAATGTTGCGATGTGCACATCGCCAAGGTGCGTTCCTGCGTTGATCAAAATTTCGTGAATGAAATTGCTACGTGGAATATCGATGCCCAGCAAATGCTTCAGCTGGCTCAAACCAATGATCAAAGCCGCCGCTGAGGTAAATCCACTAATGACCGGATGCGACAAAAAGTTGACCAAAAAACCCAAACGGAACAAGCCGAGACTGAATTGCATAACGCCAACCATTAATGCAAGTAAAATGGCCAGTGCGATGTAGTTTTCCGATTGATATGCTGCCAATTGACTAACGCCAGTGGCGATCAAGAGCGCCACCATGGCCACCGGTCCCACGGCTAATTGCCTGGATGTCCCAAAGAGGGCATATAAAATAAGTGGTATGGTTGAAGCGTATAATCCATAAATAGGTGGTAATCCGGCCAACATGGCATAAGCCATTCCCTGCGGAATTAACATCACACCTACCGTAAGTCCGGCGGCCAGATCGTTTTTAAAGAGCCTTGCATTATAGTTTTCCAGGGCTCCAACTAAAGGCACATGTCGCTTAATGAAATTCATCTATAATCTCTTTCCTTCGTTTTCACATTTGACGCTACAAAAGTATGGTGACTGATCATCTTTTTGTGTAACCTGAATCACATATATGAAAACTTATTCATGTGTTTTGAACGAATCAATCTTGCAAATTGTTCTCACAATTTTGCATCAATTACCTTATTCGTCGCCTGCGAAGTAATAATTGAAAAACAATATGAAAACGGATGCGTTTCTGAAACAATGAGTACTTTTCAATAAATTCATGATATTTCGTCAAGGACTAGAAATGTCCTGGTTTTATTTGACCGTACATCTGATACCAGCTTTCAATTTCATCAAAATCAACTAAAGGGATTATCTTAAACCCTATGGGCAAAAAGGGTATAAGCTAAAATGAAAAAATGGTATAGTTGAGCTACGCCAATTAGGAAGTTTGCTTTTTTGGAAAGAAGATAAATGTGTCTAGTCGATAATTCTACCGGTAAAGCTTCCCACGCGCTTCCAACCGCCACCATTCACTGCCTCAATACCGGCGTTTTCCAGTATTTTAAGCGCTTTACCTGCGCGCATTCCCGACCGGCAACACAATATGACCGGCCTGCCTTTCTTCTTTAATAACTTTGTTCGCGCTTCTATGATATTCATGGGCATATTTACGGCGCCTTTGGCGTGTGCCTGCTTAAATTCAGCAGGTGTGCGCACATCCACTATGATCGCGTCGCGCTCCAGGAATTTTTTTATGTTTTTATTTCTAAACCAACCGAACATATCTTTGAATTTTGATTACAAAAGTAATCAGATTGTGCAATAGGCAAATAACAAAAGCACAAAAAAAGACCGGAATTGCACCGGCCCTGATGTATACTGAGATGTAAATTATTTTAATTGATCGTCAATTCGGCGCTTCGACCACCCACTGAAATGATCACCTTATTGTCACAAGACCCGTTCCCATAGTCGATAATAAAATCATTGCGCTCAGTCGACAAAGTTTTTATACCTGAGGAAGGAATGTAATTACCGGATACTACGCAATTGCTTTCGAGATAAAGCGGCTGATCCTCATCGATAAGCGTTTCGTACTCAACATCATTTTTATTTACTCCATTGGTCCTACCCGTTATCCAAAGGTATAAGCCATTATTATCAAGATACCAAAAGTGTTTGCGGTTTACATTTCTGGTAGCGGTCGTACCATCAGGCCAAATAGCTTCACCGTCGTTTACTGTCACCTGGTAAACCAGTGTGGTATCCTGAGCGGTTGTTATATTTTCCACAATTCTGGCACCTTTTACCTGTACACCATCGATGTAAAAATCATTTAATACCGTGTACGAAATAAAACCTTCCTGCCATCGCGTACCTTCCCATTCAACCACGAAAGATCCTTTCAAATCATATCCATATGGGCCGGTACATCCCGCCTCCGGCAATGTTACCTCCAACCTGCCCGCGCGGGTAAGTTCCAAAGTTACCCCTTCACAGGTAAGCACATTTCTATGCACCCTGCCTACCTCACTACTGTATTCATCAACCAGATCTTCAGTAAGATCATCAACAGTGGTGAAGTAACTTTCGATAAATTGCTCTGTTTCATAAGAGCTGCGTTCGGCTTCGTTAAAACATTGGGTTTTCCCGAATACCGTCACAACCGCCAAATACAATCAACAGCGCTAATAGACTAAATGCTGAAAAAGTTCTCATTATAATTTTTGGTGGAAATATAATCACCACTCTATCGGCTTGCTTATTCTGTCGACTGCTTTAAATCAATGCTCGTTGAAAGTTCATTTTTTAGGGATGAGACAAAAAGAAAGGCATGCCAACAGCGTGCCCCACTCTTTGTATTATATTGTATGGCATTCAATGATAGCTCATAACGCTTTTATTTGCAAATAATTAAGGAAGTTTGTACATAAAACACACAAAGCTTCGTAGTAAAATGAATGTACCTGTTATAAAGATCAGCCATGTGGCAATTTTTGTACGTGACCTCGAATCAATGAAAGATTTCTACCAGAAACATTTTGGGTTCGAAGCCGGAGAACGTTATGAAAATAAATCGAAAGGTTTTTCATCCTATTTTTTGACCACCGGAAGTGTTCGTATTGAATTGATGAACAGAATCGACCATTCGCAAACACCTATTGAAGGAATGACGGGTTTACACCATATCGCTTTTTCGTTAGGCAATAAAAAGGCAGTAGATGAAAAAACGGAGTACTTCGGAAAAAACGGGGTTCCTGTAATTTCCGGACCTCGTACCACAGGTGACGGATATTATGAAAGTGTGATACGAGATCCGGAAGGCAATGTAATTGAGTTGACAGTATAGCTAAATACTATTCTTCTTCTTCAAAATTTTTAAATTTATACACCAACCCAAGTGAGAAAAGTTGACTCAGTTGGATATCGGCATCCTGGTCTACATCATAAATCATGATCACACCAAGATCGGTAGATAAAAAGCTATTGATCTGTGCACTTAAGGTCACGTCAAGCCTGTGGTCGATTTCATCAACAGGCAGTTCATAATTCCAAAACAGGATATATTTCCACTTCAGATTCAGGTTCTTTGCTAAATCCCTGTCAAAATCGGCAAACAATTGAAAAGCCGCCCACTCAGTTCGTAGTGTTTCGCCGCGGGCTACCCCATAATTTTCAGGAATGTTCTGAATAAGTTTGGTGTCCGAAACAATCGTGAAACGCGGTGAAAACGGTGATAAACGCACTTTGAAAAAGTCTTTTGGCTGGTACTGAAAACCATATGAAGTGGTAATAAAGGCCGGGGCAAAAAACCGGGAAATAAGAATCTCCTGCTCATTACCATTGGTATCATCTTCATATCTAAAACCATCGGCAAACTGGGTCAGGAAGTTTAATGAGGCATATAACGACCAGTGGTCACTTAATTGGTAACCGTACTTCGTATCAATAAATATCCGGTCATTGGTTTTGCGAAAGCCCTGCCCCTGGTTATTGACGAATCCGTAAAGTAATTCGATCTGGTTGTCCCAGGAGTGGCGGCCTTTTTGGTAGTTGGCCTTTAAATTAAAATGTGTATTGAGTCCTATTGAATTTATACCCCCGGCTGTCCAGTTACTGCTAAAAGATGCCTGGTTGATATTCAATCCAGTACTTAAATCGATCTTCCAATAGGTAGTATCGTTGTTATTCTGAGCCTGGTTGCCTGAACTAAAAATAATGACTACTAAAAGGGTTGCTAAATATTTCATTGACAAAGTACGTTTATTTTTCCTGATATAAATGAACATCTCGTTGTGGGAATGGAATGGAAACACCCTCCTTGTCAAACCTTTTCTTAACCGATTCCAGTTTTTCAAAATACAAAGGCCAGTAATCTGCTGCTTTTACCCAAACCCGAACCTGAAAATTCACTGAACTATCAGCCAGTGCAGTGAGTGCAATAAATGGTTCTGCAGGCTCTTTGATGATGCGTTCATCCGAGAAGATTTCATCTATCAATATTTTCTTCACCTTATCAATGTCGTCACTGTAAGACACCCCGAAGGTCCAGTCCACTCTTCGATCTTCTTCGGTAGAATAGTTGATAATGTTACCATTAGACAAAGGTCCGTTGGGAATAATTATCCTTTTATTATCGAAGGTGTTGACAATGGTATTGAAAATCTGGATCTGTTTTACAATACCCAAAAAGCCTTGTGTTTCCACTACATCGCCTACTTTAAAAGGTCTTAGTACCAGAATTAAAACTCCACCGGCAAAATTTGCCAGACTACCTTGCAGTGCAAGGCCCACTGCCAATGATGCGGCGCCCAGCACTGCGATCAATGAGGTAGTTTCGATGCCTACCATCGATGCTACCGAGATAAATAGCACAAGCTTTAAAACAATATTAACAATGGAACTGATAAAAGGAACGAGGGAAGGATCGACATTCCTTTTGTTCATGGTACTTTTCAGGCCTTTGACCACCGGTTTAATAATTAACAAACCAATGATTAATACAACGATTGCCAAAATCAGCTTTGGGCCATAAGTCATGATCATTTCAATCGCCTGATCGGAATATTTTTCAATGTCTTTCATAGTTGGTAGTTTTTTTTTAATAATGAAATTCAAATCAACCCAAATATAATTTTTTTGGTTTACAAAACGAATAATTGTAATTATTAACCCGAATTTTGCAATAGAAAATTTTCGGGTTTTAAACTAAATTTTCTATTGCAAAATGACGAAAAC
>DNTA01000116.1 GCA_003500135.1 Cytophagales bacterium
TTTGGTACTCACCGTGATGGTTAATAAGAAGCCCTTTGGGAAGTTGAAAGGCTGAAGCAAATTGTTGTATTTCAATAAATCAATTACCTGCTGGTAGAATGATCAGCTGAAAAAATACAGTGCAGAAATAAATACAACTGCAGCGATAAACATCATATATAAAGTGTAGGGCAAAATTTCCCTTGCCTGAAGTCCCGTGATTCCTAATAGGGGCAGCGCCCAGAAAGGCTGCATCATATTGGTCAACTCGTCGCCATAGGCCAAGGCAAGAATTGATCTTTCAAGCGGTACACCAAGCTTCAGCGATGCTTCAATAATAATGGGCCCTTGCACCATCCATTGCCCTCCGCCACTTGGCACAAAAACATTTACGATAGCTGCACTAATAAAGGTATAAATCGGGTAGGTAGCGCTATTGGCATGATCGACAAAAAATTGTGCTAAAACCTGTATTATTCCGGCTTCCTTCATTAAACCCATCACGCCAAAGTATAATGGAAACTGTATCAAAATACCGCTTGCACCTCTAATGGCGTCATCTATTGCCTTTAAAAAGTTACTGACTGTTCCGTGAAACAGCAAACTGAACCCCAGAAGGCAAAAATTGATATAATTGGGATTAATAAAACCGAAGGACAACGTATTGGGCGAAGATAGCGCCAGGTAAAAACCCATGAATAAAATAATACTTGCCATAATACCGCTTGTCCACCGCGTATGGTCGAGCTTTTCTGCCCCCACTATCGGGACCATGGATCTTGATCCCGCTTTTTTGGCAACCCTGGGTTTTTTGTCGCTTCCGGGTTGCCATTTGCTCAAGAAATATATGCCAATTACCAGAAAGGTTAGTAGAAGTATGTTAGTAGTCAGGTTAAAAGCGCTGAACACCGTTTGGTCATAAGGGATATTATTGGGCAACTGACTATAGACCTGGGATGATGGTGAGGCAACAAGGTCTTTCAAATGACCCGGTTCAGCTACTTTTGCCAGGGATGATCCCGAAATACCACCGTGCCAGATCAATAGTCCGGAATATCCTACAGCGCCGATCAACGGGTAGTTGAGATCCTGAAAATTATTTGCGGCATGTTCTCCGACCTTTCGCGCCAACACAGCGCCAAAAATCAAACCGAGCCCCCAGTTAAAAAAACCAACAATACAGGTACTGATCAATACTAACAAAGCAGCCCTTGTTGTACCATTGGCATGTTGGGTGATTTTTTCAATTAATCGGTTGACCGGATAAGAAAGTGCGAGGGTATGGCCTAAAACAAGCATCAGCATCATTTGGACAGCAAAAACAAGTAAAGGCGGATCCCACAATCCATTTTGCCAAAATGTAAGTATATCCAATGCTTTTTGTGTTACCGCCTCATTCTGAGGCTGATAAACACACCAGGCCAAAATAAAAGTGACCATCGTTAAAATGATGGCCAGAGTAAATGGAGAGGGCAAAAATGCCCTCATCAAGTCATGTATTTTATTAAAGATAGCTTTCATTCGGGGGCAATTGATATCCACCAAAATAAGCTATTTCTCGGATTACAAAAAATCAGGCTATTTAAACAGCTTATTAATTAACCGTTAGCTGTGAACCTCATGTATTCCGGCTCTACAGCATCCATAAATTTTTCATTATCGAAAAGCTCTTCAAGCTCTGGTTCAAAGAAAAACCCCTTATCACCAAATGCCGGGGTCAGTTCATCCAACCATGTTGCCTCAGGATCATATTTGGCATAAAACACCTGTTTGATCCACTCAGGATTTCTACCCTGTAGAAATTTCAACGCAAATACTTTTTCTCCTTTGATTTCAGAGGCGCCAACCACTTGTACTTTTCCCGGATCTGCTGACATACTCGGGCCACGCACCGTTCTGCCTATTCCACTTACACCGCTTATTGCATCGTTGTAAATAGATAGCGCTTTTCCAAGAGGAACAGCAAAATAATCGTGCGCACCTGTATCGCGGGCAAGGAACATGTAATATGGGATCATGCCCTGGTGTACCTGATCGATCCACATTTTTTGCCACGCTTCGGCACTATCATTTATGTTGCGCATTAATGGCGATTGTGTCCGTATCTGGGCTCCGGTGGCCAGAATCCTTCTCACTGCTTCCTGTACGGCAGGCGTTTGTTGCTCAACCGGATGGTTAAAATGCGCCATAAAAGATAAATGCACGCCGGACTTCACAATTCTTTCAAAAATCCTAAGCATCAGATCGGCATCTTTATCTGTCGAGAATTTGTAAGGCCAGTAACCCAGTGATTTGCTACCTATCCTTATGGTCTTCAAATTTGGCATATCCGCCTCCAACAAAGCATTTACGTAAGATTCAAAACGCTCTGCTTTCATGATCATCGGATCACCACCTGTAAAAAGCACGTCACTCACCTCCGGATGGCTTTTTACATATTTTACCAGCATTTCAGTCTCACGCATGGCAAATTTTAACTCATCCATTCCCACAAACTGAGGCCATCGAAAGCAAAAGGTGCAATAAGCATGACATGTTTGCCCTTGGCTGGGAAAATAGAGTATTGATTCGCGGTATTTATGCTGAATACCGGTTAATTTAACACCTTCAAGCGTTGGCACATTATGTTCCATTTGTCCGGCAGGATGCGGATTGAGTTGTATCCTGATTTCGTTGGCTGCTTTTTTGAGTTCGGTTTTGCTTACTTCTTTTCGTATTAATTTCGCCATCCGGTCGAAATGCTGCCGGCTGAGCATTTCTTTCTGTGGAAAAACCAACCGGAAAATAGGATCGTCAGGAGCATTGTCCCAATTGATCAGTTCATTTACTACATAATTGTTGGCCTTAAAAGGCAGTACGCTTGCCACAACTTCTATATCAAAAAGTTGCTCCTTGCTAAGGCGCTCCATTACTTGCGGTATCTTTCTGAAATTATGTGCGCCGTAAGATTTATACTTATTTATTTCATTTGTTTGACCCATAGGCAAATCCATTTTAATTAGTTACGGAAAATTTCTACTGATTCCCCAAATATATAAACTAAAAATTTAATACTAAGGATTCGATTTCCAACTCTTATTTTGCTGATCAAAAGATAACCCTTGAATAATATTGGATGAATTCACAAGCGATTAATCAATTTACTGCGAATAAGTGTATATACATCGATAACCATTGGACAGGAAAAAAAGATATAATTTTTCCTATAAGCTATTATACAGACATTTTGAAATATAAAAGTACAGGACATGCTTTTTCGGGATGTAATATTTCTTCCCCAGAATGCAATAGATTTTGCGGACGACAAGCTTCGTGAAATATATCACGACCCCTGTAACTGACAACTTTTGGCTTTTTACCAATGATGGTACAGGTAATTCATTTTTTGATCAAACAAACACTCATTGAATCAAAAAGCTCACCTAACGGTTTCTTCCGAAATGCTCGTGGCTACTCACCCAATCAGAACTGGAAATTGCGCTGCCCAATGACAACTCTCCAGCCAGCACGACCCCACCAATAATTTCGGCCAGTTTATATACTTTGTCTTTTCCATAACACCCCATAATTTTCAAACACTCCCTCTGTGACGGAAGGGCAGTACCACCTCCATATGTGGCTACAATCAGGGAAGGTATGGTAATAGAGATGTATAAATCTTTTTCGGGGGTCATTTCAGTGTACAGGATCGCCGCTGATGATTCAGACACATTGGCCACATCCTGACCAGTAGCGATGAAAATGGCCGTAATAGCATTGGGAGAGTGTGCTCCATTGTTATTGGCGCCGCTAATAAATGCACCGACATTAGATACTTTTTGATGATAATCGAGCTTTTCAGGTTCCACACGCATATATTGTATCAATGAATCCCTGCTGATCACGGCCTCGGCAATTACGCGCTTGCCCCTGCTTCGCATGACATTTATCTGTGAGGCCTTTTTATCGGTAGCCAGATTTGACTCCAGGTAAAAATTCTTAATTGCTTCCGGTTTGTAGTGGTCGAGTATCCAGCTGCACGCATAAAACGTGGCCCGTCCGACCATGTTCTGCCCGGCAGCATCGCCCGTGCTGTAATTGAAACGTAAATAGGCAAATTTATTGGAAAGGAAACTATCAATATACTGAAGCTTGGCAATGCTGGAAGTGGCTTCGGCCTCCCCTCTTATCTTTTCAAGGTTATTATTTACCCATTGTACAAAAGCCTTGGCCTCGCGGGCATTTTCAAAAATGAATACGGGCGCCCTTTGCATCGAGTCTTCAACCACTGTTACCCGTGCCCCTCCATTAACATTAAGCAATTTTATCCCCCGGTTATATGAAGCTACTAATGTGCCTTCCGTTGTGGCCATGGGCACCAGGAAATCACCATGGGCATGTTCACCATTAATTGTTATCGGGCCTGCCAGTCCGAAAGGCACCTGGATCACCCCTGTAAAATGTTCAATATTACCGTTGGTTTCCTTGGGATCGATGTTGTAGAAAAAAAGGTTCTTATACCTCTCCTTTGTTTGTTCCTCCAAAAACTCCTGGCGCTTTTTAATGATCTCATCAGAGTAGTCATTTGAAATATCCCTGGGTATGCGTAGCAGGTGATCATCTTCCGGTGTAATGGAATCCTCCACTTTCAACTCAAGGCTGCCAAAGTCTTTTACCTCAAACTTTAATTTAAGCTGATGTTTTTCCTTTGACAAGTGCTCGATTTTGCAAATGACTTTTAAAACTTCACGCAAATCGAAATTAACAGGACGATGGTGTGTGATTTCCTTTGGAGAAGTACGGTAACCGTTAGACAGTTCGATAATAATATTGTCCGGGTCCATTTTTTCATTATTGATACCGACTTCTGTGATTTCGAGCAGTTGAACATCTTTCAAACGGTTTTTAATGGAAAAACAAACACCCTCAGAGGTGTTGTGTAAACTGCCCCGGTTATAGAGTTGCCTTAAGATAAGTTGAGGTACAAACATATACAATTGGGTTTATGCCTATCAATTTGCGCATTTAATTTTAAATTACACAATCATTTTGAATACGATTTTACTTTTGCCTTGTTTTTTTTGACTAAATTGATGCGAACAGAAACCTTTGACGCCCCATGATCGATTTTTTGGAGGCTTATAAATCGTATTTCGCCATTTTTTCAATTCCCTTTATCAGTGCCTTTGTGGGATGGCTGACTAATCGCCTGGCGATAAAAATGACCTTTTATCCTCTTGAATTCAAAGGCATCAGACCTATAGGTTGGCAGGGCATTATACCTTCGAAAGCAAAAAAAATGGCCGAAACCGCGGTTGATCTGTGGACCAGTAAGCTGATCAATATGGAAGTAGAGTTTGATCGCATAGAACCGGCCCGCGTAGCCCAGGAAATGAAGCCCTCTATCACTGAACTGGCCGAACAGATCACCAATGAGGTAATGATTGCCAAAATGCCCAAAACATGGAAACGAACTCCCAATGCAGCCAAAACATCTTTATATGAAAGCATAGCGGAGGAACTTCCTGTTATCGTTGAAAACATGATGAAGGAGGTGAAATTGCGTTTTAATGAGTTTCTAGACCTGAAATATTTATCCGTATCATCTCTCACTCAAAACAAATCGCTTCTCAACAGGATGTTTTTGAAGTGCGGCGAACAGGAATTTAAGTTTATAGAGAAATCAGGGTTTTATTTCGGTTTTTTGTTCGGCCTGGTGCAAATGACCATTTGGTATTTTTATTCAGCCTGGTGGATGTTGCCAGTGGCCGGTGTACTGGTTGGATACATGACCAACTGGCTGGCATTGAAGCTCATTTTCCGTCCACTGCAACCGATTAAAATAGGCCCGGTAACCTTTCAGGGGCTGTTCATTAAACGCCAGAAGGAAGTTTCGGAAGAATACTCACAAATAGTGGCCTCCAAGATCATAACGGTAGAAAATTTATTTGAATATATCGTAAGGGGGCCCGGCTCGGAAAAATTGATGCAAATGACCAGCCTGCAAATCGGTCGTGCCATAGAAAAAGCGGCGGGAAATTTTTCACCGGTGATCAAAATCATTTCGGGCCAGCATTCGCTCGATCATATGCGCAATATAGCCGTGTACCGCTTTATGCAGGAGCTGCCTATGAATATCCGCACCATTTTTGGCTATGCTGAAAATGCGCTGGACCTGGAAAAAGTATTACAAAAGAAAATGAAAGGGCTTACTCCCATCGAATTTGAACAGTTCTTGAGGCCTGTCTTCAAAGAAGATGAACAAACGTTGATCCTGGTTGGGGCTGTTTTGGGTGGAATAGCGGGTATACTGCAATACCTGCTCTTATTTGCCTGAAATCCTTATTTTCTGAGGTTGAACATAAGGTAGGCGAGCAAATACATACTGAAAAAAAAGGCAAATATGTACATTACCAAACTATACCATGGCACACCACCAAGTGTATAGGTTTCTACAATGGTGTTATTGCTGAAAGTCAGTGAGGCGCCAATAATCAGTGCGCAAATGATCATGGTTAGGATAAAGCCTTTACCCAAGACTTCAATTTTGCGCAGTAGCCGATCATCCGCCTCCTGCTTGTAATTGATCACCAGCCTTCCCTTTCGGACTTGCTTTACTATATCCCTGACCTCGATTGGTAAATTATATAGTAGCGTAAAGGTCTGGAACAGGTTGTGCTTCACCTCGTTGGAAATGTTCTGAAATGAGAACTGCTCCGCCATGAGCTTAAATCCAAAAGGCTTGATATCTTCCAGCGTATCAAAATCAGGATCGAGTTCTTTACCAATGCCTTCCAAAAGCGACAGTGAACGGAGAATGAGAAATATCACGCCCGGAATTTGCAACTTGTAGGTGAAAGCGATCTTTTGCAAACGGCCGGTCAAATCTTTAAAAGTCATCTGACCGGTATCAAGCACTATATAATCCTGTATCAGCTCATTAAGGTCGTACTCGAAAGCACGCATGTCCTCTATCTCATGGTCCACGGCCAGTCTTCTGAGATTGATGGCCATGCTTTTAGCGTCTTTATTGGCCATCGCTATAAAAATACCGGCAAAGGCAAATCGTTGCTGTCGCATTAACTTGCCGATCATACCAAAATCTATCAGGGCAATATCGCCATTGGTTTGTACTATCACATTGCCCGGATGTGGATCGGCATGGAAAATGCCGTATTCAAAAATTTGTGACAGATAGATACCCAGGCCACGATTGGCGATTTCTTTCGGCTTTATACCCCACGATTTGATCCGCTCAACATCCGTGATCTTACATCCGCTTACAAATTCGAGGATCAGAACGCGATTGGTTGTGAGGTTGAGATAAGGCTTGGGAACGTAAAAATGTGGCAGATCGCTATAGGTCTTTCTAAACTGCTCCAGGTGTAAAGCTTCATTTTTATAGTCGAGTTCGGCCAATAAACTTTGTGAGAAAGTATCTACAATTTCCAGCGGGTTCAATATACCGGCTCGAATGAAATAATTCCCCGAAAGTCTGATCAACTCCCTGATAAGGCTCAGGTCGGTCTGCACCTGCTTTTTCGCTTCTGGCCGCTGTACTTTCACCACAACATCCTCGCCTGTTTTTAACCGGGCGCGGTGTACCTGACCAATGGATGCTGAGCCCAGCGGCTTGTCGTCAAAATAGACGAATAGTTCGTGAATGGGTTGTTTGAGTTCCTGCTCAATGATTTCCCGTGCGATTTCGGTGTCAAACGGAGGCACACGATCCTGTAGTTTCTCGAATTCCTTGATCAGGTCTTCAGGTAGAATATCCGGACGGTTGCTGAGCAACTGACCGAGCTTTATAAAAGTAGGGCCCAACTCCTCGAGCACCAGCCTGAGGCGTTCCCAACGGTTCTGATTAAATTCTTTTTGATATGCGCCCAGATACGACTTGCCCTTTGACCTCATGGCATACCTCAGACGGGTCGAATGGACCACATCTTCGAAACCGTATTTCAAAAGAACCTCGCTTACGCGCCGGATCCTTTTGATATTCCTTATGGTTTTATCTATGAACATGAACTATGTGCAATTTTGATCTTGTACGGTGGCCTGTGATGAGCGCTTTATGCAATTATATTCAAAATTTGGCGCATCTCATCATAAAATTTGAGATTAAACGAAATACTATGAACTGATCAATTAAGATGCTTAAATCAATTTTATCGTCATAAAATAAATGCCAAACCCCGTTGGAGCCTGGCATCTTTTGAATATTTTACACCAAAGCGGTTTTGGATTTATGCCTTTTTAGTATCGTCCTTTTTTGTAGCGCTTTTATTTGCAGACGATTTAACGGCTTCTTTATTCAATTTGGTTTCCAGTGCATCAATTTTACGACGAAGCTCCGCTATTTCTTTTTTTGAAGCAAAGTCGAAACTGCTAACTACGCGTTCAGTAATACTTTTCAACTGGCTTTCAAATTCCTCTTTTTTGGTGTTGGCATTTTTCATGATGTCATCCACAATTTTTCTGCCTTCTTCTTCAGAGATTTTATCTTCATCGACCAATTTCTGAATCAATTGCTGAACTTTCTCGGCAGTGAGTGATATCATACCCACACTGGTGTAAAGAATTTTTTTTAATACATCTTCCATAACTTATTGCTTTAAATGGTTTAAAAATACGATTCTTACTCTTATATTTTTACGAGATTTACTCGATTTTGTGATTCTTCAATAAATTTAATAAATAACATTGATAAAAACTACTATATAATCAAAATAAAAATTATAATACATTGATAAACAATTCTATATACCCTATATGCTTTAAACTCGAACTTTAAAAAGCCAGATTTTACAAAATATAATTTTAACAATCAGTTTAAAATTAAAATTAATAATTATAATTCAAACCAATTGCCAAAATGATAACCAGCAAACCCGTATACGGCGCTATCGACATTGGCACCAACGCTGCACGACTATTAATCGGTCAGGTCGTTCGATACGATGACCTCATTAAGATAAACAAACTTACACTGACGCGGGTTCCGCTCAGACTTGGAGATGATGTGTATCAAAAAGGATTTATTACACCCGGCAAAATCGAAATGATGAAAGAGGGCATGAAGGCCTTTCATCACCTCATGAACGCTTATAACGTTCGCGATTATGAGGCCTTTGCCACATCGGCAATGCGGGAAGCCAAAAACAGGGAAGAAGTGATCAGTATAGTACGTGACCATTCGAATATTGATATTAGCGTAATAAGCGGAAAAAAAGAAGCCTCCATATTTTTTTCCGAATACTTTATGCAATGGATAGATGATGATAAAAATTATTTACTGATCGATGTGGGTGGCGGAAGTACGGAAATCACCGTTTTGAAGGGACTGAAAAAAGTACACAGCCGTTCTTTTAAACTTGGAACGGTACGCCTGCTCAACAATAAGAACGTAAGCCCCACCTGGAAACAGATCAAAAGCTGGATTGAAGAAATTCGTAAAGAAGTGCCTTTGCATAAAGCCATGGGTACAGGAGGCAATATCAACAGCCTTTTTAAACTTTGCCAGGTGATCAATGGAAATGAAGTTTCACTGTCGCAACTCGAACACATAACCAATATGCTGGATAAAATGACCTTTGAGGAGAAGATGATAAAACTATCCATGCGACCAGACCGCGCCGATGTGATTACCCTGGCCTCTCAGATCTTTATCAACACCATGATCTATGCCAAACTCAATATGATCATCGTACCTAAATTGGGACTGGCCGATGGTATGATCTATGAAATGCATAAGCGGCATACCGGTAGCCTGAAGCAAAACAGGTGCGCCTGATGCCATGGAAAGGAAACCTCCCTTTTTTGGGATGATTATGATCGTTTTTTGTTATATTTGGTCATCATTTTTTTGAAGGGGGACCCAACAAGATGCCAAAAAAAGCCATTAAAAGCCGGGATCAGGAAACTTTCATGCACAACCTCATGGAGGCCTCCCGTACATTGAGCCGTGAGATCCAGCTCGACAGGCTTTTGGAAAAAATGATGGCATTGGTAATGGAACACGCCGGGGCCATTCGCGGTTTTTTTCTTCAATATGAACAGGAGAAATTATTGATTCAGGCACGCGGAAACCTACGCTCAGGCATCAGGGTACTTCAGTCTAAACCCATAGGAAAGGGTACGCGCATCAGTACCGATATCGTCCAGTTTGTCATAAAACATCAGTCTTCATTAGTCATTGATGACGCCACCAAAGATCCGCGGTTCACGAATTGCGCCTACCTCAATGATAACAATATCAAATCTGTTTTATGCCTGCCAATTTTTACCAAAGGAAGCCTGGCGGGGGTAATCTACCTTGAAAATAACCGTAAAAAAAAGGCATTCACCCAAAACATTTTGGAGTCACTGAAAATCCTTGCCTCGCAGATGAGTATTTCCATGGAAAATGCATTGCTCTATGAAAACCTGGAAAGAAAAGTGGAAGAGCGCACGGAGGCCCTGACACTACAAAAGATAAACCTCGAAAAAGCTCATAAAGAGCTGAAAATTACGCAGTCGCAATTGGTGCAATCAGAAAAAATGGCATCATTGGGCCAATTGACTGCCGGTATTGCCCATGAGATCAACAATCCGGTGAACTTTATTAGCATTGGCCTGCTCGGTCTGGAGAAGAACTTTGAAATCTACAAAAAGATTTTCAAGGCGTATGAAGACCTCGATACCTCACGTGATTTCAAAAAACAACTTGATGAGATAAATAAAATAAAGGAAGAATACGAATTTGGCGAGGTACGCCAATATGTGGAAAATCTGATACAGGACGTCCGAATGGGCGCTGACCGCACAGCAGAAATCATTAAAGGCCTGAGAAATTTTTCACGCATTGATGAAGCTATACAAAAGAATGCCAATATCCACGATTGTATTGACAATACCATCACCATTGTAAAAAACCAGTTGAAGGATGTTTCCCTGGAAAAGCACTATGCAAATGACATGCAAAGCATACAGTGCTACCCGGGCCAGCTCAACCAGGTTTTTCTCAATATCATTACCAATGCCATAGAAGCTTTGAATTCGGCCCTGAACAACGGCTCCCCAAAAACCATCAGGATAAGCACCAAAAACCGCGAAAAAGATGTTACAATAAGCATCAAGGACAATGGCGTTGGAATGGACAGCAAGATGAAAAAGAAAATATTCGACCCTTTTTTTACCACCAAGGAGGTAGGTAAAGGTACCGGGCTGGGCCTGGCGATAAGCTATGGCATAATAGAAAAACATAAAGGAATAATCGATGTGATCAGTAAGCCGGACAACGGTACTGAGTTCATAATCACACTACCTAAAATGATCTGATGATGAAAAGGAATTGTATTCTGTACGTCGATGATGAAGTCAGTAACCTACGGGGTTTTAAATCGCTGTTTTTTACGGATTATAAGGTATTGACCGCTTCATCGGCCAGTGAGGGCCTTGAATTGCTAAAGGAAAATGAGGTGGACTTGGTCATATCAGACCAAAAAATGCCGGAAATAAACGGAGTGGAATTCCTTATGAAGGTCGCTCAACTCTATCCCGATACAGTCAGAATTATTCTTACCGGTTACAGCGATCTCGAGATGATCATTAAAGCAGTAAACGAATGCGGCATCTTCCGGTACATGGCCAAACCGTGGAACCTCGACGAGATGAAGCTCACCATCGAAAATGGCCTTGAATCGTTTCGATTAAAAAAGGAAAACAGCTTTCTGGTACAGCAGTTACAGGAAAACAACCAAAAACTTGAAGAAAAAGTACGCAATCGCACCGCCCAGCTCGATGAGCAAAACCAACTATTGAAAAAGCTAAATAAAGACAAAGACGACCTCATCGGAATAGTTGCACATGACTTAAAAAGCCCGCTGAACCAAATCTGCGGAATATTGAACCTGATCAAACTCAAACCAGAGATCAATACCAACGGCTTTTCGCAATATCTTGACTTGATTGATGATTCGGCCAACCGGCTTCGCAATATGATCAGCCAGGTGCTTGATATCAATAATATTGAATCGGGCAATGTGCAGTTGAAATATGTCGACATCCCCATAAACGAGCTTTTCGATGAAGTAATAAGGCTTTACTCACCTGGCGCTAAAGAGAAAAAAATAGTCATCGAGACTAAAGTAAAAGATGATATTAGCATCCATTGTGACCGCTTTTACCTGGTACAAATACTGGAAAACCTTCTTTCCAATGCCATAAAATACTCACCGGAAAACAGCAACATCACCCTTAAGGCTGACAAAAGACCTGAAAATGGAAATATTAGCCTATCGATATGTGATGAGGGGCCGGGCTTTACCGAGGAAGACAAAAAACGATTGTTCACCCCCTATCAAAAGCTTAGCGCCTCACCTTCCAGGGGAGAAAGTAGCTCAGGCCTGGGGCTTTCTATCGTAAAAAAATATGCTGATATATTGAATAGCCATATTTCCTGTACCTCCGAACCGGGAGAAGGCACCTGCTTTGAACTGGTATTTATGAATGAATAGAATAGTCTATATAAGATTTACTAATTTAATTAGTTTTCGCTAAATTTAATAGCATATACCAATGATATGTTTAAAGGATTTAAAGATGCAAGCGTGGTCAACTTCATAGAGAAGTTTAAAACAGATGAAGATTGTAAAGATTATCTTGCCCACTACAAATGGAAAGATGGCTTTAGGTGTAGTAAATGTGGCCACACGCACTTTTGGCCAAAGAAGGCCTCCCCTTACCATAGGGTTTGTAAATGTTGCCGACATATTGAACCAGTTACATCGAACACGTTGTTCCATAAGGTGGAATTTGGCATTCGAAAGGCGTTTTACATTATTTTTGAATTAAGTTCAACTACCCAAGGAATGCCGGCTGAATTATTGGCAAAAAGATATGGGATCAATCGAAAAACAGCAATGCTATTTACCAAAAAGGTACGCATTGCGATGAAAAGCAGCCAATTATATCCACTTAAAGGAAAATGCGAGGTGGATGAATGTGTTATCGGTGGTAAAAAAGAGGGAAAGCGAGGCAGGGGGGCTTCTGGAAAGATGAAAGCNNCAGTTGGAACCAAAGAAAAGCCGTCCAAAAGAAAATTCCACATTCATGCACAGGTTTATCCAGCAGCTTAAAGGATGGTTGAGAGGGATACATCATCATGTCGGTGAGAAGCATTTACAAGGCTATTTAGAGGAGTATTGTTTTAGGTTTAACCGGCACTTATTTAAAGAAGCTGCTTTTGACAAGCTAATTCAAAGGATGATGGGCCACGGCCATGTATCATATCAAATGATTATTTCTTAATAAAATTTAAATGGTTGATCCTATAAATCAAAAAGAAATGAGCTTATAATTATTCTATGCGAGCAACATTTCTACACAAAATAATAATTGTCCTCATTTTAGTTTATCAGCTTCCCCATGATCTGAGAAGTCAGGAACCGTCAAAAAACGAAGAGTGGGAACTTCAAAAAGAATCTGAAAATATTGAGATTTATACGAAGTGGGTAGAAACCGGGGAAGGTAGAAAAGCCCGGAAAATGCGGGCAGAAATGGAGGTAGAAGTGAATGCTGAGGTGGCGCTTAAGACCTTAAAAAGTGATCAGCTCTCAAAAAAATTTGTCCAGCGTGCCACTGAATTTTACAATTTCGATTTTGAATCGGAAAATATATGGTACACTTATTCACTCATGGACATCCCCTGGCCGCTCAAAGACCAGGAACTCATTACACGAAACGAGCTGGAAAAGAATACTACAGGCGGTTTTCAGATCCAACTGGAGGGCACGCCCGGTAAATTGCCTGAAAAAGATAACTACGACCGCATCCCCCACTTCGAAGGATATTGGGAAGTGAATACCCTGAATGAAAACAGGGTTTTTATCCGCTATCAACTATTCACCAAAAAAGCGCCTACCCTGCCCCACTGGATTATCGATCCGCTGGTGGAAGCGAATCTGATTAAAACATTTAAGGAATTCAGGAGAATACTGCTACAACAAGCCGAGGTTCAATAATTCGACCGGTCAAAGACTTGTTTATTACACTTTTGACAATTATTGTTGCAACAAATTTCTTGCTTTGGTGTATGGTTGCATATAACTCAAAACAACGATTATGAAAATAGAGATATGGTCTGACATTGCCTGCCCTTTTTGTTATATCGGCAAACACCACCTGGAAAAAGCGGTTGAAAAACTTCCTGAAAATACTTCGATTGATATTGAATGGAAGAGCTTTGAGTTGGATCCGGGTGCGGCAAAAGACTACAAGGAAGATTTGTATGAGCTGTTGGCCCGCAAATATGGCCAGCCGAGAACCTGGGCCGTTCAGATGTCGGGCAATATGGCTGAAAAAGGTAAAACCATTGGTCTCGAATTTAATTTTGACAAAACCGTACCTACCAACACTTTCGATGCACACCGGCTACTAAAAATGGCGCAAGCCAAAGGGCTGGGCCACCAGGCAGAAGAAATTATGTTTGAAGCCTATTTCCGCGATGGCAAACACGTGGGACGACTCGAGGCGCTGGCAGACATAGGGGAAGAAATGGGCCTGGACCGGGAGGAGGTCATACAAATGCTCAATTCAGATGACTTCAGTGATCAGGTGCGTTCGGAAGAAGAAGCGTCAAGGAAATTTGGTATCACCGGCGTGCCCTTCTTTGTGATCAACCGAAAGTATGGCATTTCAGGTGCACAACCTGTCGAACATTTTGAAAAGGTATTACAACAGGCCCATAGCGATGAGCAACCACGCGAAGTAAGTGGTAATGGCCCGAGCTGCGGGCCAGAAGGATGTGACTGATCTTTTTCGGAAGGCAATTTGCTGATTGAGTTATACATACCACTAACATCTGTAAAAACAGGGTTTCTTTGGTTTCTGGCCACCAATTGATGTGTGTTTTTGCTCTTTATCCGTGTTATCACGTGCAACCTTTGTATAACTGGTTGCATTTAATGAAACATTTCGAATTCAAAATGGAATAAAAGAGTATTGTAAGTCCTTGTTGGTAAACAACACCTAGAATAACAATATAACACCTGATCAATCCAAGGATTTAGTAATGCCCCTTTAGGGAGTACACGTAGAGCGTATTATCATTAATTGCATAGACAAAACGGCGCACTTTATTGATCCTTCGGGACCATTTTCCTGTTAATTGGTACTTTAAGGCTTCAGGTTTACCGATACCTTTGTATGGATTTTTGAGTATTGCTTCGGTAAGTTGTACTCTCCTTTTTAAAACCTGCTTGTTGCCTGTTTTCATCCAAAATGTCAGATCTTCATCAGCTTTGGGCAGATAGATTATTTCCATAGACCATTGAGTTCATCCAGGGTTACTTTTCTGCCCTTGCCCTGGGCTCTATCCTTATCTCCCTCATCAATCTTTTTAACAAACTCAGGATCATAAGGACTTTCATTGGAAACTTCGAACTTGATTTTGAGCGCTTTGGCAAAAGCCTTTAAGGCATTTTCCTGTTCCCTATTTTCAGTATGGATGATTTTTGTACTTTTCATATCAGTACTAATTTACGAAGTATACTATTTCTAAGTTTTAGATTCCCCTACTGCATTCTGTTTGTACCACTAATTTATACAAATATGTGTTTATTAAAGAATGAAATCAGGGATATTAATGAATGCTTCCCTAACTGGCGCAAGTTTTAGCCCTGGAACTGATCATTCCCCAGAAATTAGGACAGTAATTTTAGCTTAAAAATAGGTATTAAATTAACTGACATGACAAGAAGAAGGTTCACTCCTAAATTCAATGCTCTTCCGGTTGTACATACTCCTAAAATATATCAAATTGCAAATATGAATCGGGTCATCTTTTTACTTGTTCTTATTACTTTTTCGACCATTCAATTGTCGAAAGCCCAGGAAGTACAGCAAAAAATTCCGGATAAGACACGCCTGCTTTTCCTGCTCGACGGTTCGGGAAGTATGCTCGCGCCATGGGAAAATGCACTGAGAATTCAGGTGGCCAAAAAATTCCTGGCCGATTTTGTCGACAGTTTGCGTACCAATGACCAGCTCGAGCTGGCCCTTCGCGTTTACGGACATCAATACCACCGCAGGCTGCAGCGCTGTAATGATTCCAAACTGGAAGTGGGTTTCTCGCCCGATAATCACGACGCCATCATTAACAAACTCAAAACGATCCAGCCACAGGGCGCTACGCCCATCGCCTACTCGCTGGAACAGGCCGCCAATGACTTTCCCGTTGACCCCGACGTAAGAAATATCATCATCATCATAACCGATGGGATTGAGTCTTGTGACGGTGACCCATGTGCCGTTTCGCTGGCACTGCAGAAAAAAGGCATCTTCCTAAAGCCCTTTGTCATAGGCATAGGTATGGATCGAAAGTTTGAGGAGGCCTTTGGCTGTATGGGCAAGTTTTACGATGCCAAAAACATCAGCGCTTTTAAAAGGGCGCTGAATGAGGCCGTCAATCAGAGCCTTGGAGAAACTACGATGTCAGTAGAACTGCTGGACCATCAACAACAGCCCACAGAAACAAATGTTAACGTTACCTTTATCAATAACTTTACCGATATTCCCGCTTTCGACTTTGTACACTATCGAGATGCAAACGGACGACCCGACACAGTGGAAATAGATCCTGTACTGAACTATGACATTGTCGTAAACACTGTTCCGCCGGTAATCAAAAAAAATGCGCCTATCGAAGCCAGCAGGCATAACGTAATACCCATCCAATGCCCTCAGGGAAGCCTGAATATTGACCTGCCCGGGGCCAGCGAGTACAGAGATGGGGTTGGTGTGCTGATCAAAAAGGACAATGCCACTATTCTCAATACCACAGCTAACAAAACGGAAAAATTATTGGCCGGTACCTATGATGTGGAAGTGATGACCCTTCCCCGCAAGTCATTCAAAGATGTACGCATAGCGCCTAAATCCAATATTTCGTTGCCCCTCAAACAACCGGGAGTGATCAACATATTCCTGGTGAGCAACGGCGTGGGCAGCTTGTACGAGATGGATGGGGCCGGTCAACAGCGTTGGATCGCCAATATTTCCCCTGAGTCTACCCGTCAGTCCTATGCCATTCAGCCCGGAAGGTATAAATTGGTTTTCCGTTCATTTAAAGCACGCGGTAGTAAATACACCCATATCAAAAATTTTGATATCAGCTCCGGTGGCTCCATGACCATTCGATTTTAGCAAATAAGAAATATCACCAGATTGGTTTGTACTGCATGGCTTTGGGGCCGTGTTCATAGGGCGCCAGGCTTGCACTCCAGGTAATCACCAGGCCATTCCCCACCTTTTTGGCCACCTCCTTACCATAGATCATTTCCACCAGATATAGCGCCGGTTCGTATGACAGGGCGCCGCCGGCAGAGGTGATCGCCTTGCCGTCATGAACAAAGCTCACTTTTTTCATTAGCTCCAGCAGTGGATATTGCGATTGTAGTTTGTCCACATCTTCCGGAAAAGTGGTGACCAGAAGGCTATCCAGTAAGCCTGCCTCGGCTAGTACAAAAGCCCCATCGCAAAGGGAAACGACAAAAGATGCTTCATCGCCCTTTTCTCTGACGAAGTCTATCAAACGGCCATCCTCCAGATCAGATCCCATACTGTTTTCTGCACTGGGCAGCACCAAAACATCAATATCCGGTAAAGCGGGGTCATCAAAGTGATGGTCCGCTTTAAACGAGATACCTTCAAAAGTCTTTACCATACCGCTATCCGGCGCAACGGTGAACACATGCATAGCGGTATCGATATGAAAACGGACATGATGGAAAATATCGTACGGCGCCATCAGTTCTGAATTGTATACCCCATCAACCACTACAAACCCGACATTTATCGTCCTTTGAGGCTTGTCAATTTCAGGTACATTTTTCTTTCGCCCACAGCCCATCAGGCTAATTGTAAGGGCTAGCGTAAAATAGAGTATCTTATTTCTCATTTCGCATGATATTTTCTTTTACAAATTCAAGTGCACGCACTTCCATCCAGCTTTTGTCGCCCTTCAAATGAAAGCCGACATGCCCTCCTTTTTCCGGGGTCTCCAGGAAAATAAATGGATGTTTCCCCGCCAGCTCATAAGGGTAACAGCTATCCGGAAGCATGGGATCATTTTTTGCATTCACAATCAGCGCCGGTCGATCGATGTACTCAAGATAATTTCCTGCACTGGCATATTCATAAAAATCGCCTGCCGTCTCGAATCCATTCAGCGGCGCCGAATATTTGCTGTCCAGTGCGGCAAAATCGCGAACATCGTCGATCCCGTCCAGTGGATATTCATTTGGGAAAGATGACGCTTTAATTTTGATTTTCCGTATCAGTTTTTTCAAAAAGCGCTTCCGGTAAACCGCATTGTCCCAGCTGGATAATGCACGTGCACTGTCTTCCAGCCTCATTGGTACCGAAAATACCACGGCTCCTTTGATCTCATCGGGTAAAACACGGGGGTTTTCTCCCATATATTTCAAGGAAAGGCTACCTCCCATACTGAATCCGATCAGTACAATTTTGGTGAAGGGTTTCTTTTTAAAGGCATACCGCACCACCTCGCTTAAGTCATAAGTAGCTCCATGGTGGTATAGCCGGAAAGTCTTGTTCATCTCACCGGAACAACTGCGGCAATTCCATGCCAGCACATTCCATCCGGTTTCATAAAAAGTATTGGCCACTCCCCGTACATAAGGGCGTTCGGAAGACCCTTCAAGACCATGACTGATGATCGCCAAATGGTCACTATCCTTTTGTAAAAGCCAGTCGATATCCAGAAAATCACCATCTTCGGTAGTGATTCGCTCACGCGAGTACTGTGGGCCACCCACTTTTCTAAAAAGGCTGGGCAAGATGGTCTCCATATGCCCGTTGATCATATAAAACGGTTTCCTGTATGCTGACTTATTAACGATTGGCATCCTTTATGTTTAAGAAGCTCAATATTAAAATGCTAAGGCCTATAATGCCAGAATTGAACAGTCGACACCTAAAAAACCAGAAAAAATACCCGGTTAGTTCATCATTTGGTTCACCGCATCTTTAACGGCTTTTTTAATGCTCCGCTCGGAGAGGTCTACCGAACCATCTTTATTGAGTTTCAAATGACCCTTTGCAGCATCAATATTGGCAATTCGTGTGTTTTCTGTATTCGACCGGTGCATGCAAATAACTAAATCGCCAAGTTGAATATTACTTACCTGCTGGGCACAATCCGTTTGCTGACTACCTTCTTCATTGGATATTTTGACATAAATATCTATAAGCACCGGTGCGTTTTTATCATAAAAAACGCCTTTCTTGTCCAGTATTTCCGATGCCGTGAAAAGTATACGGTGCCGCGTCAGCATATCAAGCGGAAGCTCTTTGATATTATCGTGAAACTGATACCCATCATCGATACCTGGTTGAGCTTTTGCGCCAATGGCAGTAAAAATGAGGAGAAACAAAACTCCAAAAATATATGTCGGTTTAGTAACGTATTTCATGATAGGGAAAGTTGCGCCATTTTGATTGATTACTTGTAAATAAAGGATTTCATAGTGAAATTGCAAAATCATTTTGAACTAAATTCTTACAGTAAAAAGAATCATTTGGCTGTTGATATCAATAAAACCCCTCAATATGAAGTAATAATTGCAGTATTGTTGCCCTTTTTTAACGCCGGCCAATTTTTGGGCAGGGCCATAGAAAGCGTACTTCGACAGGACTTCGAAGGATTTGAGTTATTACTGCTGAACGATGGCAGCACAGATAACAGCCTGCGTATTGCTGCACAATATTCCGATAATCGCATACGGCTGATCGATCTGCCGCATAAGGGGCTGGTATCGACTTTGAACACGGGACTAAAAATGGCCCGGGGCATGTGGATCGCCCGGATGGATGCCGATGATGAAATGTGGCCAAACCGCTTATCCAGACAGTTAGCATTTGCCAAACAAAACCCGAATTGCAGTGTGGTGGGTTGTAAGGTTGAATATGAAGGCGCTGAGGCCGGCAAGGGCTATGACCTGCATGTGCAATGGCAAAATGAATTATTGACGCATCAGGAAGTTTGCAACAATCGTTTTATTGATGCCCCTCTGGCCCACCCCAGTGTAATGTTCAAAAAGGAGTTGGTCCATACATACGGGCCTTACCTCGATTTCGACGGACCGGAGGATTACGAATTATGGTTGCGATGGATGGACCGGGGTGTTTGTTTTGGCAAGGTGCCCGAAACACTTTTGACCTGGTACGACCGGCCTGACCGCTTATCCAGACGACATGATAAATATAGCGCCGAGGCTTTTTTTAGACTGAAAGCCCGGTATTTTGAAAAATGGGCGGCAAAAAACCTTCCGGAAGATCGGCCAATATTGATATGGGGCAATGGCAAAACGGTACGCAAAAAAAGCCGCCCGCTGTGGCGATATGATCTTCCCATAACGGGATACATTGATGTGAGGCCACAGGTGGTCCAGATGAAAAAGAAACCCTATGTTTATCATTTTGAGGATATCCCTGAGGGGGCATTCATCCTTTCCTATGTCGGCGACCGGAATGGCAAACAACAAATTGAGGAGTTTTTTCGTAGAACAGGAAGGCTGGCGGGGACAGATTACTTTTTTATGTGCTAGTGTTTGTTGAAAATGGATTAAATACTATCTTTGCAAGCCCAAACAGACAATGGTCTCGTGGCCGAGTGGCTAGGCAGAGGTCTGCAAAACCTTTTACGGCGGTTCGAATCCGCCCGAGACCTCAAAAACACCCTGTAAGTCATTGATTTACAGGGTTTTTTATTTCACGCTTACCGAAATGTACCCAGATTTGTACCCAAAATGAGGGATTAAAACACTTCTAAGCACAAAGAGCTTAATTGATGGCTATAAAAAAAGTGGGGTGGCAATTACAGTACAAAACTTCAATAAGGATGAATTTTTTATGATGCTTTATGATTTGCTAAATTAGGACTTCCTATTTTTCTTAGCTTCTTTTCGTTCCTGTTGAATTCTTTCATTTTCAATCTTTTCCTGGGCTTTCATTTCTTCCCACTTTTTATGAACACCATTAATTTTATTAGCCTTATTTATTTCACTGTAAATTTTTTCTACTGCTTTTCTCATTCTTACATTACTATTAGCTACTGAAACTACAGACCATAAAAGTACCAGACCTAATATAAAAGCCAAGAATGAGAAAGCTGCACCGATGTTTTGTAATAAAGTCATGATCCTGATAAGTAAATTCAATATTAAATTAATAAATATTGACAAAATTCACACAATAATTTACTGTTCAACATCCTGAATTGAATATAAAAAAAGCGGTGGCCACAATTGCAGCACACCGCCATTTATAAGGATGGATTTTAATTACTCTTTTATTGCTGCCAGCATCTTTATTCTTTCCTCCGAGGGGGCTTTAATAAATTCATCGAGATCAATCATTGATGGACTGGATATTTGCACGGCCTGTAGTTTTGGAACACAAAATTCAGCGATCTTGATAATTGCTGCTATCCGGTCTTTTGGTTCCAGTTGTAAGATATCCTCTCTTAGTTGTGGTAAGTTTTCCTCCAATATCAAATTAAACATCTTACGGGCTTTAGATGTCGTTTTGTTTGGTTTACCGCTTGGCCTACCATTGGGATTGTTCGTTTGTCCTTTACTTAGTGGCATTTGTAAACTTTTGTTGTTTTCAATACTCCAATTCTAAAAAGTCCACAACCTTTTTAAAATCTGATATCATTTTTTTGTATTCCTGGAACGCTGTAGATAGTGCCTGATCTTTAATATCTTTGATTTGGTCAAGCCTTTCAACGTAGGGCATTCTAATACTATTAAACTTAGGGCTTGCAGTCATTCCCTTTTTATCCCTAATGAAATAATTCTTAATTCCCATATCTTTTAAAAGTTCATGGGTTTCATTTATAGATCGGGGGGCGTTGAGATTTTCGATATCTTTTTGGGTGAACCTACATACACCAATTTCTAACCAACCTGAATTGTCATGAATGGATTTATGTAAATCCTTTGTCTTGCCATTATCTACATCAAAAATAAAGAACATCGTTTCTCTGTACCTTAATGTGTTCAGTTCGCTATCAAGTTCAATTAATTCATCTTTCATAATGATTTGAGAGCTTTAGTATCAATGATCTCGATATCGAAAACAGAATCAAGAAAAAACACACCTTCATCAATTCTATCCTTTTTGAAAACAGGAATATGACGGGGCAATATGGCTTTTAGTTCCTGAATTGTTTCTTGAAACTGATCTACTAATTGAGCAAACCTTTTTTGGTCTTCGCTTTCCGGTGTTATGGTACATTCGGCTTTTAGTTCCGCTTTCCAATCTTCGGAAACAATCACATTACCATTTTTAATATCAAAAGCATAGCTGTCTATATTATACAAATCCCTTAGAGTAGTATTTATTACTTCCAAGGCTTCTTTTGCATCCTCTTTGGCAGCCGCTAACATGCTTTCACGTAATTTCTGGACTTTGATACCACTTTCGTCCAGCTGTTTGTTCATGGGTTCTAAAATTCGTTTAGTCAACAACTCATCCCGATTAGAACTAAGCATGTCCGATATTATTTCTTCATCGTTTTCACCTGTTCCCAAAGAGCTATAAATTCTTAATGCTTCCGTTAATTTAGAAGCTGCCATTCTATGTTGATTAACAGTATCGGAGTAAATTTTACTTTCAAAGTATTCCATTATCGTAAGTGTTTTGTGATAAGATTTGCAGTTTTAAAAAAGTCATGCTGAAACTTCTCAATTTCATGCCTCGGTGTATCAATTCGTTTGGTTTCCAGGTCTGCTACTGTATTGAAATAAACATCTTTCACAGCGTTGCAAAAAAGTTCATCTTCTGACATTAGTTCATCTAATTTCTTTTTTTGTTGAGTTGTGATGTCTATCCCTGTTGCTAGTTTAGAGAAGGTTTCAAAGGCTTTTCTTTGTTCTGGGTTACATACTTTGCCCTTGATCCTGTCATTAAAATTATTAAGTAGTTCCATAATAGTATATTCGTTTTTCCTTTGGATATGTTGCTGTTTATCAGCTTGTTAATCCGTCTTTACAGTAATTTGCTAAATCCTTATAAACCGTTGACTTTGATAAAAAATACTCGTCTGCAAGTTGAGTTACTATTTCATCAATTCGTTTGCCCTGCCTTATCATTCGGGTAGCTTCTTTTGTGAAATGCTTTCTACGTCTTATTAATGTGGTTTCGTTTTTTTTCATTACTCAAATAGATTAAATACCCATTTTTAAATAAGTACAAATTAATATTTCAATTGATCGATCGGTTTATAAAATTATCGAGCTTAAAAATTCACCCTCCCTCATGCAAACTAAATGAATTCCCATGTTATAAATTCACTCTATAATTAAATGGTGAATTACTAACATCTACTTTTTCCATTGTTCGCAAATCATTCCATTTTGACTCAATTCTTAATTTATTATTTAGTTGTAATCTTCTTGAATGAGATAATATGATTTCGTTCATCTTCTTTCTTTCCCTGCTCTTTTGCATAGGACTAAGAGATTTCCAATAATTTGGATTTAACCAACTAATCCTTTTAATATTAAATTCAGCATCTAAGGTGTAATCAATTAATAGTACTTCATCCCAGATTTTTAATAGATAATCAATGATACTACTAGTCCAATCATGATCAATTAAATCCTTTAAAGTCTCAATCTTCATTGGCCTTAATTTTCTCATTTTATTGAAATGTATTTCATATCTCAATTTGGGTTTCTGTAATTTACATTGTTCAGATTTGTTGTATATTTTTATTTTATAATCTGAATGCTCACATTCCCTGAAATTTCCATTACTTGAAGAATCAAATTTCTTTCCTTTATGTTCTACCAAGCCATCGAGCAATTTATTAATATCGCCAAATGGTTCTAAATTAAGTCCGAATTCAATATTTAGAAGCTTGCATAAATATGGTTTCAGTTCGAAATCATCTAGTAATGACTTAATGACGTTTATCAACTCATTTAGTGTGAAATCATTATAATTGTATGCTCCATTATTTTTGTATTTATGTAAGCTGCCTTGGATAATCAATCGACCGGAATCATAAAGATAAAATTTCAATCCTTTATGTTTAGCAGTAAGTTTATTTTCAAGTTCACCAGTTTTTGAACTTACAAGTACCTTAAAATCAAGCAGTTTTGAATTTTTAATAAAATGGCCATCACGTATCGCTATTTTTACGAAATCAACCATTTAGAATTCAAAAGTAAGTTGTGAGCTTTGGGGTTTAAATTCTGGATTAGTACTCCATTCTGTTACATAATAGCCAGTGATATTGCATCTTCTTTTGCCTACTGCGAAAATCTTATCGTTAAGCCTTAAAGTTCTACAATACCAACAAACGCTTTCCCTCATTACATTAATTTCCTTATCTACCTCTTTCATTGTTTTTGGTTTTTCAAAGAAAGAGTTGTAAACACGTTTAAGATCATTTAGATTTCCTGCTGCACGTTCCATATCTCATTACCATAAATTTTGATTCCTGGTTAAAAAAATATTTTGAAATCACGAAAATTGGGTACGTTTCTGGGTACATAATCATCAAAAACGTACTGAAATCAATTAAAGTGATAATATCAAGGTCAATCAATGATTCGAACTATTCAAAAAAGAATTAATTGAATCCTCAGAATACAAAACCCTTCGCCCTATTCTTGTAGGTACCAGTGTGCCATCTTTTTCCCTTTCTCGAAGTGTTGGTAAGGTTATGTGTAACCGATCTGCCGTCTCCGATCTAGTAAAGAACTTTTTACTTTTCTGCTTATCCTCAAACTGTATAAGCGCAGCTTGTATCGCTTCCGGTAAAAGCTTATACATTTCACCACGTATGATCGAGGCGATTTCCTTTTTGTCTCCAATGATTAAATCTTCTTGTTTCATGTTGTGATATTTGTTTTCTAATAAAGTAACGTACAACATGACAAAACAGACGAAAGTACCTCAAATTACTTTTAAATACTTTTTACAGAATGTAAAGCATTGTAAAATAACATGTTACGAGATAAATATTTAAGTTCGTAACTTAAAATACTTTTTATCGGTTAGCTTTTTTAGTAATTCCCACCTTCTTGCACGTGGACCTGAAGGAATCAACTGGGGATTTAATGTCTTTATTGGGGGGGTTGAATCTTGGATTATCGTCCAAAAATTTTTCAAAGCCCTTTGTTTCTAATTCTCTTAATATGAATTCCTTATTATTTTCAATAAGTTTCTTATAGGTTGTTTTTTCTTTGTTTGGTGCAATATCAATAAAATGCCTAGATGCCATTATCCAACTACGAATAGAACTACATCTGTTGACTATTTTTTCAAGAAAAATCCACTCATAATTATCATCAAAAAAGCTATTAGATGCTGTGGTTCCCCAAACTTCGTGGGGTAAGAAATGTACTGAATAAAAATTATCATTTGAAGTATCAATGTGTGAATCTCTTTTAGATGTTATCATCTTATATTGATGGTCAGGCAATTTTTTGGAAGGCATTAAACATGATCCTTTGATTGTTTCTTTACAAATGTCATTATTCCAAAAATCAATTATTGACTTACAATCATTTGCTATATCTTTCAACTCAAAACTATCCTTAATATCTGCTAATCTCAGGTATTTTTTTAAACTTCCTAAGTCTAAAAAATGCACTCCATCAAACCAAATATTGTAAGAGTAAGTAATCGATCCACTCTGAATGTCTTCAAAGATTTTATTTTTGAAATATTTTAATTGAGTACTGATTTCGTGTATTATATCCATCCTTTTAAAAATTAAATAGCCTCTGTAAAAAATGATTGCCTGCCTAATTCACGTTGTTTAAAATCATCGCTCATTCTTACGTATTTCATGAGTTCAGTATCTGACTTGTGGCCGCTTATTTCCATTATTAAAATGATTGGGATTTTTTCTAAATACATATTAGTGCATAGACTACGCCTTCCAATGTGGGTACTGATCTTTTGCCATTTAAATTCTTTATTTCCGGTTATATCATGACTAATGACTTCATCAATACCTGCTTTGAAGCACAGCTCTTTCAATTTTCTATTTGTGACTTGCTCTGTATCTAATTTCAAACCATCGGGATATTTAGACCATATCATTTTAATAGTTGGATTTATAGGGATTTTTACCTCCGTTCCTGTTTTCTCTTGCTTCAAAATGATTCTTTCTTCACCATTAATTACCCTCACATTATCAGGTGTGATTTTATGCCAATCACTATACCTTTGGCCGCTTAAACAAGCGATCATAAGCCAATCACGGGTTTTATCAAGCCCTGGGAATGCTCTTAAATCTAACCGGCTGATCTGCTTTAATTCTTCTTTAGATAAGTATAATGGCGTATTGTTCCTGCTTTCATATCCATGTGAAATTTTGAATTCTTTATAGTCTGGATTGATGCGGTATATCTTCTCTTTAGTTTCCTTATCAAAGGCCATTTCGGCAATGCTCATAAACTTTTTCAGGTCTTTGATATACTTCCAGACCGTTCCTTCATTAAGACCGTCAGAACGTCTTATTTTGTCATTATGGACGATTTCATGCGGATGTGTTAGCCAGTCAACAAAATAGTTTAGCCAATCTTCATCAATCATTTCTGGGTTAAGCGAATTTCCAGTATCACGTTTAAACCATTCCAAATTATTTTGTAATGACTTCCAGTTCTTAATTGTTCCTTTGGTAGGTGCTTTTCTATTACCGTATTTGTCCTTAATTCTGGTTAAAGGGTTTCTTACTTAGGCATTTACTGACTAATATTTTTAATGTAGCAAGGCTCGGCTTCAATCATCCGTTTCATTAAGTTATCGAAAATGTTTTCTTTCATAAAACTTCTGTTGAACCGATAGCAATATTCGTTTAAGTAGTCTTGCAAATCGTTGACGTGATGATGCACGCCTCTTAGCCAGCTTTTCAGGTTCATCACTACTCGATGTAGTTCTGGGAAATTGCTTCCCTTGTTACCAGAAGCAACCCTTGTTAGGTTTTCAAAATCTGCCTT